>JAYTKJ010000744.1:0-29117 GCA_043730365.1 Acidobacteriota bacterium
CGACGCCATCACCTATGCCCAGCGCCTCGGCTGCACGCATTTGGTGGACGCCGCCACGCTCACCGGCGCCATCGTCGTCGCGCTCGGCCATCTCTACACTGGCGCCTTCACCAACAATCAGGAGTGGATGGACCGCGTGATGGCCGCCGCTAAATCGCAAGGCGAGAAGTTTTGGCAGATGCCGCTGGACCCCGAGTACAAGGATCTGCTGAAGAACGCCTTCGCCGATCTCTCCAACATCGGCGGACGCTGGGGAGGGGCCATTTCGGCGGCGTATTTCCTTAAGGAATTCGCCGATCCCACGCCCTGGGTGCACCTGGACATCGCCGGCACCGCCTGGCATGATGACGCCAAACCGCACATGGCCAAGGGGCCTACGGGAGTTTGCGTGCGGACGTTTGTCGAATTAGCGCTGAGCCTGTAGCCCGTCAGCTTCCCGACAGCAGCGATACGTCGATCCGGGTCAATTGCCCGCGCTGAGCGAATTCGACGGCGGTAGCTATGCGCGAGGCGACAAGGCGAAGCGTAGGCCAATGATTGCTCGACAGGACGACCACGGTCAGCTTCCGCCCATCAAGATTTTGTTGGTGTCGAACGCTCTGGTCACAGTGAGCAGCAGGTCATAGCCCGCGCGCTCGGCGGCATCGAGCAAGGCCCCGTTGGTAAGTCCGCGCCAACCAAGATCGGTAACGAGCGCGACCGTGTGATTGCGCAACCAATTCGACAAGGGTGCGGGGGTATTGACGTCAAATAGGATCCTCAAGCTACGCCGGCGATTAGCTGCTGCTCTTCAAGAAATTTTAAGGCAAAAGCCAGCACCTCGTGAACTTGCTCACGATCGACTGCCGGAAACCATTCGAGAAACTCATCAACGGTCGAGCCCTTGTCCAGATGCTCAAACAAAGATGCCACTTGCAGTCGCGTGCCGCGGAAACATTACGCGCCGCCGACTTTCGCCGGGTCACGATCAACGGCCGCGCACTGCGTCCAGTTCATATCTCCAGTTTATCCCTCTGGCCGCTGGCGAATTCTCCGATTGCCCGGCAGCGGCGCTTGTCGGTTCAGCGTACCCCAGAGCAGGGTACACGATCGCGGTCATAGAACCGTGGGGCGGGCTTCAGCCTGCGCGGGGCTTGAGCCCCGCCCTCCACCGGCGGGTACAATAGTGCCGAATCCTCCCACCCATGGCCACCACCAACATACTCCACTTATCCGACCTACACTTTGGCTGGGATGGCGACGCCACCGGCCGGGCCGACAGGGCCGAGGTACTCAACGGGCTCATCAAGGTTGTAGGAAAACTCGGACCTCTTCATATCCTTGTTATCTCCGGTGACCTTACTTGCAAAGGTAGGCAGCAAGGCTATACGGAACTCAAGGAGTGGCTGCCCAAACTCCTCAAGGCCGCCAAGCTCAACAAGAAGGATTGCGTCATCTGCCCCGGCAATCACGACATCGATCGCGCCGAAGTAGCAAAACTGACGGCGAAAATAACTGATGTCAAGAGCGCCGATACACTTCTCCGCCCGGAGAAACTGACAGACTCGAAGAAGAGGATTGCCGGCGGGTATGCCCGTCCCTTTCATCGCTTTCAGGCCTTCGCCACGGAATTCGGCATCATCCCGGTGACCCTGGGCGCGGCGAAGAACTACCTCGCCGGAGTGCGTAGCGTAACCAAACTCAAGCTCCGCTTCATCTGTGTGAACTCGGCTTGGTTTTGCGGGAGCAGCCCCCCTACCGACAAGGGGAAATTGTGGCTCGGCCTACCTCAGCTCATCGGCATGCAACTCGACCCCGATGAATATGACTCCGGCCCAGTCACCATCGCGCTGGTTCATCATCCCGACACTTGGCTCGCCGAGGAAGATTCAACCTCCTATCCAACTCGCACCAGCGCCTACAGCTATCTGGCCGATCGCGCTCACCTCATCCTCTCCGGTCACACCCACGGTTCTGTCCGCGAAGGCAACCGGCTAGGCGGACGCGCTCACGTTTTGACGGCGGGGGCAACCTACGAAAGTGCTGGATACCGCAATAACTTCTCCGTGCTTCAGCTCGACGGGCGTAAGGTAACGCGCCTTCCCTGGGAATACGATCCCGGCGCACGTAAATGGGAACAGAAGGCGCCGCAAATCATCACGCTTCGGACGGGGCAGGATGCGCAGGCCTACCTCGACTGGCTGCGCATTGAAACCAGCGAAGTCGACCTCCGCAACTTCATTGACCGGCGGTCCACGCCCGACCCCAAAATCGACGCGCTCTATGCCCGTCTCATGACAGCCGCCGGCGAAACCAGCCTTGGTGGCAAAGGAGCGGCGGCCGGGAAGAGCCCCATCCCGCTAGACAAAGCACTCAAGCACCGGCGCTTGCTGATTGTGGGCGACGCCGGTAGCGGCAAAAGCACGTTCCTCCGCCGCGTCGCCTTCGCTCTGAGCCGCGAAGGTCGGGACCCGGTGCTGCGCCTCCCTCATCTACGCTTCCCAATCTTCGTCCGCGTTCGCGAACTCGACGCCCATATCCGCGAAACCAAAGGCGGCCCGGACAAACCGGATGACCCGGCCTGGCTTCCGCACTTCCTGGCCAAGAAGCAGTTTCTGGGACTCGACGAAACCTTCTGGCGGGACCAACTCAATAACTCCAAATCCATCCTGCTCCTCGATGGCCTCGATGAAGCCGCCAACTCAGAACGCCGCGCCCATCTCGTCACCATGCTGGAGAGCATCGCCAAGACCGCCGCCTGCCACATCGCCGTCACTACGCGCCCCATGGACCTCACGCGTAATGAGAAGGAAGGCTGGCAAACCATTCACATTGCCCCGCTCGATCAGGACGGCACCAAAGCGTTCCTGCTCCAATGGTCGCGCTGGCTCAAAAAAGGCAACGAACCCGCGGCACAAAAATACTACGAGCACCTGCAGCCGGCTGTTTCCATTCCGGATCTGCGTGACATGGTGAGCAACCCTCTCATGCTCACCTCGCTCGCCGTGCTCTATCTCAATGGCCAGGAGTTGCCGCGGGGCCGCGCCGGTCTCTACGATGGAATTCTCACTTGGCTCGCCCGCCACGCCCATGAGCACTGCCGAACCTACAGCGAGGGCGAGTATCTTGATCGCCTGGCCGAACTCGCGCTGGGCATGCAGATAACGGAGAAAGGCCAGACGCTCAAGATTGACGAAGCCGGCGCGGCGCGCCTGATCACCCGGCCGGGGCGTTCGGTTGAACCGGCCCTGGAGTTCATCACGCTAGCTCAACTCCATAGCGGCATGATCACGCTGCGCGGTGGCTTGCTCGAATTCTGGCATCGCAGCTTCCAGGAATATTTGGCTGCCCGCTGCCTGGTCGGCTTCCTGGACGCCAAACGGCTCTCCACCGCCTTGCGGTTGCTTTATGCGCCGGAAGGCCGCGAAGTGCTGCCGTTACTGGCCGTGCGTCTTTCCACGCCCCAACTCATTCACCTGCTGTCGGGGTTGATCAACGATGCACGGAAGAAGGTTGGCCTCGATCAACGCGCCTATGCCGTCGGCGTCCTCGGCCGCATATTCGCCGACATCAAACCCAAGGAGCTCGCCGATCTGGCCCCCAGCGCCGTCAAGCCATACCAAGGCTTGCTGGATTCCGTCATGGGCATTTTCAAGAAAGGCATCGCCGCCGGCATTGGAGTGGAGACCCGCGCCGCCGCCGCCGAAGCGCTGGACCAGGCCGACCCACGCGCGCGCCTCTATACGCCTCTCCAAGGCGAATACTGGAGCCCCATCCTCAAGGGCACCTTCACCATCGGAGGCGACAAGGAGGCATACCGGAGCCTCCCGAAGGAGCGCGTGACCGTCCCGGAATTCCAGATCGGCCACTTTCCCGTCACCGTTTGGGAGTACGCCGAGTACTTGAAGGAGAAACCGCCCGGCGTCGAACCGCCGGAGGATTGGGAAGACCAGCTCAAGCATCTGAGCCGCCCCGTGGTCAACGTCAATAGGAACGATGCCGATCGCTACTGCAAGCACTTCGACCACTGCCACCTGCCCACTGACAAACAATGGGAGTTCGCCGCCCGAGGCACGGCCAGCCGCATCTATCCATGGGAAGGCAATGCCAAGCCCGGTGAGCCTCGCGCCAACTGCAACGGGGTTCTCAAGGCCCCCAGCCCGGTCGGCATCTTTCCGGATGGCGACACCCCTGATGGTGTCTCGGATATGCTGGGTAACGTGTGGGAATGGACGAGCAGTGAATTCGAGACGGGCCGTTACAGCGTGCGGGGGGCGTCCTTCGACAGTGGTGATTCCGACGACCTGCGCGCCGCTGCCCGGAGCAGGGTCGGGCCTGGCGTCAGGGATCACGACCTTGGGTTCCGGTGCGTCCGGGACGTGATCCCTTGATTCTTTTTCCTTTTCCCTTGACTGAGGCGCAGCCTCAGTCAAAATTTTTTTTGAGGTGATTCATGCAAAAAGTGAACGATGGCGCGCCAATCGTGGTCGGAAAGGCGTATGATTTTGTCTTGTGGCTCTTGCCCAAAGTCGAAAACTTTCCCAAGGCGCATCGCTTCACCGTGGGCGAACGCCTCTCCGCCCTTGGGCTTGACCTGCTCACGGCACTCACGGAAGCCGCCTACGCGCGTCAGAAGATAGACCTACTGGAACAGGCCAGCCGCAAGGTCAACTCCACCCGCCTGCTGTTGCGGCTGGCCAAGGATCTCAAGCTGATGACGGTGGACGCTTACGGGGCCAGCGCCGAAAAGCTGGACGAAATCGGGCGCATGGTGGGCGGCTGGCACAAGTCGCTGGGGACGGCCCGGACATGAAACGCATCGGCAATCTGTGGCCGGAGTTGACTAGCTTTGCCAACTTACTCGGAGCCGCCGAAGCCGCGGCGGTCGGTAAGCGCCGCCGGCCCGATGTGGCGGCCTTTCTGCTCGATCTCGAGCCTAACTTATGCGCGCTGCGCCGTGAGTTACTCGCCGATAGCTACCGGCCCGGCCCCTATCGCACCTTCACCCTCCTCGATCCGAAGCCGCGCCAGATCTCGGCCGCTCCGTTTCGGGACCGCGTAATCCACCACGCGCTCACCCGCATTCTGGAGCCCATCTTCGAACGGCGCTTCTCACCCAACTCCTTCGCCTGCCGCGTGGGCAAGGGCACGCACCAAGCTCTGGCCGTGGCGCGGGAAGGAGTGCGCCACTATCGCTATGCGCTGAAGCTGGATGTGCGCAAGTATTTCGCCTCCATCGATCACATCATTCTGAACGAGCAACTGGCGCGGGTGATAAAGTGCAGGCCCACGTTGAATCTGGCCGCGCGAATCATCGAGGGTTCCAATCCCCAGGAAGAGATCATTCAGTATTTCCCGGGTGACGACTTGTTCACGCCCTTTGAGCGCCGGCGCGGGCTGCCGCTGGGCAACCAGACCTCGCAATTCTTCGCCAACGTTTATCTGCATCCGCTGGACCGGTTGATTGGCGAGCAACTCCGCCCCGGCCGGTGGGCGCGTTATGTGGATGACCTGATTCTCTTTCATTCCGACAAGCGCCGCCTGCGGGAAATGCGCGCGGCCATTGAGGCGGAGCTACGTGTGGCGCGCTTGCATCTCCACCCGCATAAGTCGGTGGTGCGGCCCTGCGCCTGCGGCATCGCCTTCCTGGGTTGGAGGCTTTCTTCCTGCCGCACGCGCCTGGTGCGCGGCAACGTGGTCCGCTTCGGACGGCGCTTGAAACGTCTGCGGGGCGAATTCGCTGCGGGCGCCGCCGATTGGCCACAGGTGGAACAGAGTGTTCGGGCGTGGATCGCTCACGCTTCGTTCGGCGGCACGCGGGTGCTGCGCGAGCGGATGTTCGAGCGGTTCGCCTTCGAGCGGGGCGCGCGGCCATCGCGTGCGGGGGGCGTCCTTCAACAATGAAGATACCGACAACCTGCGCGCCGCTACCCGGAACAGGAACGAACCTGACAACAGGAATCACAACCTTGGGTTCCGGTGCGTCCGGGATGTGGGACCGGGAAGCGGCAACGTTTCCCGGCTGAAGCGAGAGCCGGCGATGGTTACGGCCGCGCCGGGTGTGCCCTTCCACTTCCGGGCCGCGCGGCTGACGCGAACTCCGCAGGTTGGCGGAGACGGCGTCGAATAGCCGGAGAGAGGCCGCCGCGTGGTAGCACCAGCGAAGCGGGGCGGCCACTCAGTGGGAGCCAGCCAGATTCCCCTGACGTTTGAGACTCGCGGCGTGATCGACCGCGTTAATCGGCGCTTTGCACTCGGCGCGGCCAAGACCTCGCGCGGTCGAAGCAGAGGAAGCGCAGGCATCAGACCGCGACTTCGATCTCACGCGTGGTTGCAATCAGCGGCATCCCGCGTTCGGCCCGCACCGCCAGGCATTCCCGAATCGCATCGGCGATATTGGATTCAGCCTCAGCCTCCGTCTGCCCTTGGCTGATACAGCCAGGCACGGACGGGCACTCCGCAATGTACACGCCATCTTCGTCCTGATAGATGCTGACTAAGAATTTCATACGCTACCCTAACACTATCACCCACAGACTCCATCGCGCCCTCGCCACCGCCCTCCTCGCGGCCACGATTCTCGGCGCCCAAACCACCAGCGTTACCGGCGTCATCCAGGGCCTCGTCACCGATTCCACCGGCGCCACCGTGCCCGGCTGCCGCGTCGTCGTCCGTCAACAGAACACCGGCATCGAACGTACCGCCACCACCACCGCCTCCGGCCAGTTCCTCATCGGCAACCTCGCGCCCGGCACCTACACGCTCAACCTCGAAGCCACCGGCTTCATGCCGATCCGCGTCAAGCCGTTCCCGCTCGCCGCCGGGCACGTCATCGCGCAGGACTTCGAGCTCAAGCCCGCCGGTCTCAACGAGCGCGTCGAAGTGAAAGAGGAGCCCGAAGCGATCGACCTTACGGCGTCATCCGCCAGCGTTTCGCTTGGCTACGAGCGCATCGAAGAGGCTCCGGCGCGCAGCCGCAACTATCTCAACTTCGTGCTGGCCGCGCCCGGCGTCGCGCCTTCGGCCGGCTCCAGTTCGCAACGTACAATGACGGGCACGCGCACGACGCAGGGAGACTCCGGCTTCACCTTCGGCGGCATGCGGCCGCGCAACAACGCGATTCAAATCGACGGGCTGGACAATCGCGACGAAACCACGGGCGGCAATCGCGTCGCAGTCGGTCTGGAGATGGTGCAGGAATTTCGCGTCTCGGGCACCGCGGTGGGCGCTGAACTCGGTGGAGCCTCCGGCGGGCTGCTCAACATGATCACGCGCTCGGGCGTCAACATCCTGCATGGCGACTTCACCATGTTCGCGCAGAACGAACTCTTCAACGCGCGCCGCACAGAAGTCGCGGCCGTGCGCCCCAGCTTCCGCCGCTATCAGCCGGGCATGTCCGCCAATGGCCCGCTCCGGCGCGACCGTACGTTTCTCGCCGGCGCCGTCGAGCATGAGAACGAATCGGCTGAAGAATGGTCCAACGTACCGGGCTCAGCGCTGGCCGAAATCAATCGCGCGCTCGCCTCGCCTCTTTACTCCGGCGCGGGAGGACTGCGCGCACTGCGCGGGCTCTACCCCACCGGCACCCGCGGCACCGATCTTTCACTCAAGCTCAACCACCAGGCCGGCCCGCTTGACACGCTCTCCACCCGCTATGCTTTCTCGCGCGGGCGCGTGCGCAACGAAGTCCAGGGACCGGATAATTTTCCGGACCGTTCGGCGCAAGGCAGCAGCCTGACGGGCGATCATTCGCTGGTGGGCAACTGGCTGCGCGTGATCACGCCGCGCGTGGTCAACGATTTGCGCTTGCAGTGGGCGCAGCGCACCATGGATCTGGACCCCAACTCCAGCGCCGCCCTGCCGATGTTTGAGATCCCGGGTGTCGCCACGCTGGGCCAGTTCTATCGCATGAATTCGCGGCGCACCGAGCGTCACTTTCAGATCGTCGAGCAACTCAACTTCACGCTGGGCGCACATCGCCTCAGCACCGGCTTTGATCTTCACCAGGTAACACTCGATTCGGAAATACGCAATCGTTACGCCGGCATCTACCTCTTCCCTACCCTCGACGCTTTCACACAAGGCCGCCCCGATCTGTTCATCCAAGCCTTCGGCCGCCCGGCCACGCGGATGAACACCTTGCCCGCGGGCCTGTGGCTGCAGGACCGTTGGCAGTTGCGCCCGCGTCTCCTGATCGAACTCGGTGGGCGCTTCGATCGGCAACGCATGCCCGCCGGCATTTCATCCTCATCGAGTAACTTATCTCCGCGCGCGGGGCTTGCATGGCGTCCGTCGGCCACGCGGCCGCTGGTCATGCGCGCGGGCTTCGGTCTCTTTTTCGATCGCTATCCGCTGGCGTTTCTCAACGAAGCTCTTCAGAAAGACGGGCGCCTGGGCTTCGAACAATTCGCCGCCGGAGCGCCCGCCATCGCCGCGCTAACACTCTCGCGAGGCGCCATCCTCACTGCCCCGCTCGCCGGCGTCCCCGCTTCGGAATACCACTCCGCCAGCCGCTTCCCCTCCACGTACTCGCGCAAGCTCAGCGCTGGCTTTGAGCACGGGCTCGGCAAGGATACATCTCTCTCGGTCGAAGCCACTCAGATCCGCGGCTTTCATTTGCCTCGAATCCGCAACACCGCCGGCACGCTGCCGCCCACTTATGAGCTGGAACAGACGGCCCGCGCCACTTACACCGGCGTCTCGGCCACGCTCAACCATCGCCTCTCGCGCGAGGTCACGTATCTGGTGGCTTACAACCTCGGCCGCACGCTGGACGACGGCTCCGATTTCGACGAGCAGCCCGGCAATCCGCTGAACATTCGCCAGGACTGGGCGCACTCGCGCCAGCACCAGTTGCACCGCCTCGCCGCCAGCGCCGTTTTCGAAGTCCCTTTTATCGATGACGTTTCGCTGGCTCCCATTCTGTCAATCGGATCCGGCCGCCCCATCAACGGACTGCTCACCACCGATGCCTATCGCACCGGCGCCTATCCGCTTTCGGCGCGGCCCGCCGGCCTACCCCGCAACAGCTTCCGCTCACCGGCGAATCTCAATCTTGACGTGCGGCTGATGAAGACGTTTCATGTCAAAGATCGGGCGCTCCTACAGTTCGGTATTGAGGGCTTCAATCTCACCAACCACGCCAACATAGAGCGAGTTAGTCCATATTACTCGAACGCCACGGGCCGCCTCGCCTCGTTCGGCCTGCCGCTGGAGAGTCTTCCGGCGCGCCAGCTTCAGTTTCTGGTTCAGTTCGAATACTGATGAGCGGACGGCGCGTGAGCGCGGCAATGGTAAAGAACACCGCACCGAAGATGGGCCGCTCCTGGAAGTGATATTCGATCAGGCAGTGCACCAGCACAAACCCGAGCCCCATCGCCCAGCCCGTACGCCAGCCCGCGCCCACCGCGCCGGCGGCGAGGAGTAACATCACCGCAAAGAACGGCACGCCACCCTCGGCCAACCATTGCAGCCAGTCATTGTGCGCCTGATTATCGAAAGCGCCATCGTCAAAATGCGCATAGGCCGGATACGCGGCAGACCAGGTGCCCAAGCCCCATCCCATCCATGGGCGATCCCGCGCCATCGCCAGCGTGGAGCGTGACAGTTCGTTGCGAATGCGTAGCGGCTCCCGACGTTCGAGCTTCAACGCCAGCGCATCCCAGCCGGTGACGACCAACATCGCGGCAGCCAACACGCCCACCGCCGCGACCCGGCGCACCGTCATCGCCACGGGCAACTCATTGCGCGACGCGCGCAGCATCAGCACGCCGAACGCCTCCCCCACCACGAGCACCGAACCCGCCAGCGATCCCGAAACAAAGACCGAGGCCACCAAGAGCGCAGGTCCGGCAAACGTCCACCCGCGCGCATGCCACAGCGCAATCGGCAGGACTAACAACACGAAGCCCGCATATTGGTTGTCGTAGACCCAAGGCCCCATCTGGCCCGTCTCATAGCCGCTCTGGAAAATCCAAAACACCCGGCCGCCCGCGGTGAAGCGTTGCAGAATCGCAACGAACGCGAGGGCGATGGAGAAGAGCGTGATGGCTGCGAGCATCCACCGCCGGGCACGCTCATCGCGCCGCACGGCGGAATCGGCAATCACGTACGCGGCCAGCCAAGCGGTCCAAACGAGCCGCGCTTCGTGCGTCGCCCCCGCGTACACGCTCACCCCCGACACCACCTGTAACCACGGCCACAATGCGCCGGCGATCAATGCTGCCAGCCACGGCGACAGGCGCAAGGAAAGTTGCCCACGCACGGCGAGCCACGCCGCCCAGAGCAGCAGCGCCGCCTGAATCAGATGCCACGGCCAGGGCTGGGGGCTCCAGGCCACCGAAATCCCGGCAGCGAGAATCGCGGCGAGGGGTTTCACTCGGCCACCCGCACAGCGCCCACCGCGCGAGTTTCCCCCGGTGGCCGCGCGTATCGCAGTGTCACGCGGAGACCGTCGCGGCCAAACGGCTCGCTGCGCCAGGCGAGTCCGCGCACGCTGCCTTCGATCGGCCACTTGGTCCTCGCCGAAGGCGTCGCCGGCAACAGTCGCGTGGCCACGTCACACTGCTCGGGCTGCCGGCCGTTGAATGCCAAAGCGAACCCGTGTGCCACACTCACGAACTGCACACCCTCCTGCTCGATCGGCTGCCAATCCAGCGCGCGATGGCCGCTGAAGCGAGTCAACGGCTGGACGCGTCCGCCCGCCAGCAACGCCTCGGCGATCGGCTGCCGATCAACGCCTTCCAGGCGATCCAACGCCGCCTCCACTTCATCCAGCCGCCCGTGCCGTGCCGCATCGAGCACCCACGCCCGCCAGATCGGCGGGCGCTTCTCGACAGGCAGACGGCGGCGGATGGCCACACCATCCCTCTCCATCGCCCAGGCCAGGGCAAACAGCGGCGCCGGATCACGATAGGCCACCTGCAGCGCCTCGCCCGCCCAAAACCAGAACGGCTCAATCTTGTTTTGGCGAAAGTAGAAGCCCGCCAGCGTCCAACGCGGCTCATACTTGCGGCTGAGGCGCGCCGCGGCTAGAAACTCCCGCTCGGCCTCGGCAGGGCGGCTCGCCTCCTCCAGCGCCAACCCGTACCGTATTCGGAGCGGAGCGTCGCGCGGACTAAGCGCCACCGCCTCGCCCGCATCCGCGCGGTATTGCGCCTTACCTCGATCCCAAGCCGCTGCCTCGCCGATGGGTCCCCTAGTGAACATCCAGTTGGCATAACCGATACGCATCGCATCGGCGGCTTGTGAGGCAAGATACACAGCGGCGGCAATGTGAGTGATTCGCGACAAAACTCTAGTCTCTAAGATTACCTCGCGCTAAAATCAACCTATGCAGTTGCACCGGCCCATCCTCACTCTGCTGCTCGCGGCGCCATTGGTTTGGTCCGCCTCCTCTACCTCGCTCGGGCTGGTCACGGCGGACGGCGATTTCAAACTCAACCAGTCCGTGGTGCGCGGCAATGCAACCTTGACCGGCGATGACGCGGTAGTAGAATCTCTGGCCGTGCCTTCGCGGATCAGTCTGCGCGGCGGAGCCACGCTTCGGCTGGACGCCGGCTCAATGGCCCGGGTTCATAGCGGCCTTGTAACCGTCGAGCGCGGCTCTGGAGAGTGGAACGCGGCGGGCAACGATGCGCTCGAAACCCTGACGCTGCGGCTCGCCGCCGAACCAGGCGCGCCGGCCAGTGCGCGCTTTCTCCTGGCCTCGGGCAAAACCGTGCAACTGTCGGCTTCGCGCGGACGGTTCCGGGTGATGAACGCCCACGGCACGCTGGTATCGCGCCTTGAGCCCGGCCTCGCGCTCGCCTTCGCGCCGCCGCAGGGCTTGGATGGTCCCATGGCGCCGTCGAGTTTTATCGGCTGCGTAGTGAACAAGGACTCCAAGTGGATCTTATATGAGCCAGCTTTGAAGCTGGTGGTGGAACTGCGCGGACAGGCCGGCGCCGTGGAGCGCGAGTGGGGCAATCGAGTTCAGATCAATGGCACATCGCCCACCAGCGGGCAGCCAGAAGGCCGGCAGTTGATGAACGTCACCACGGTCACGCGCATTGAAGTGGGCGGATGCGAGGAGATGGCCAAGGCCGCTGGCGGGCAACTGCCGGTCCAGCCCTCTACCCCTGCGGCGTCTACCTCGCCAACCGGCCCCACGACGCGCCCGCCGGCAGTCCCCACACGGGTCGAAGGCATGTCGGCGGGCACCAAATACGGCATCGTCGCCGCCGTGGCGGGCGGTGGCGCCATCGCAGGCATTGCCGCAGCGTCCGGCAAACGTTCCCGCTAAGAACACCGCGCGGGCGCATCCGGGTCCGTTCCAACTCGCGTCGAGTATACTCAATCCATGCAAGGAGCCCGACGTGCCTATTGACCGTAGAGATTTTTTGCTGGCCCCCGCCGCAGCCCTGGCCGCGCAGGAATCGCGCCAGATCCGGACGGCCGCCATTGGCGTTGGCAATCGTGGGACTGAACTCCTGCGCCAGGTGCTGGCCAGTCGCAACGCCACGGTCACCGCAGTTTGCGACATCAATCCACAGGCACGAGACAAGGCGGCCAGTTCGGCGGCCCGCCACAATCCGAAGGTGTTTGACGACTACCGCCGCGTGCTCGATCTCGCCGATGTCGACGCGGTCACCATCGCCAGCCCGTGCGACCTGCATGCCGAGATGGCCGCTGCCGCGCTACGCGCCGGCAAATACGTTTACTGCGAAAAGCCCGTTGGTATCACCGCGGCACAGGTTCAGGACGTTGTCAACGCCGCCAAGGGAGCGAAGGGCTTCCTCCAGATCGGCCAGCAGTTGCGCTATTTCCCTGACCTGCGTGAAGTGATCCGGCAGGTTCACGCCGGCGTGCACGGCCATACGCTGGTGGTAAAGGCGCAACGCCATAGCACCCCGCCCGAACCCGGCAAAGAGCGCCCGCGCGCGGCATGGTACGACGACGTGAAACGGTCTGGCGACCTGATTGTCGAAAACGCCATCCACAACATCGACGCCTGCAACTGGATCATCAATAGCCGGCCGGTGAGCGCCTACGGTCACGGCAAGAAGTATTTCCCGAAGCCCATCCCGGCCGGCACGCTCATGATGGATGGCTTCAGCGTCGAGTACATCTATGAAAACGATGTGCACCTGGACTACAGCCAGCTCTACATGCACCCCCGGGCCCTGAAGGAACTGGCCAACAATCAGTGGTACATGGCTTTCGGCGATCAGGGATCGGTTGATGTTTCCGAAGGATTCTACTACCCCATGCACGCGACCGGGGCGCCGAGAGACCTCCTGACGCCCGAACTGCGCGAATCCAAAGAGAAGGCGATGGAGGATTTCTTCGCCTGCATTCTGGAGAAGCGCCAACCCTTTGCCGGTATCACCGTAGCGGCGACGGCCGCACTCACCGCCATTCTCGGCCGTGAAGCTATTTACCGCCGCCGCTCCGTGGACTGGAAAGAACTGGGCGTCACGATCTGATCGGCCCCGCCGCGCGCGGCGTTATTTATTTTTTAGCCGGCATACTCGGAGCGCGTTCGCTGGTGGGCGGGACCACGCCCTTCATGCGCATGTAAGTCACCATATTGCCGTAGTGCTCATAGTTGTGCGTCGTATTGAACGACAGCACGTTCAGCCGCGTGCGCTCGCCACCGAAAAATTTCACAATCTCGGCGACATTGGCATCCGTCGTGGCGGCGTAAGCTTTGTCGCAGTAGGCCATGCCGTCCTTGATCGCTGCCACCAGGTCCGCTTTCTCAGTCTTGGACTTCTCGATGCCAGGGGCGGGATTCTTTTCGCTCATCGCCGCCGAGCAGAAGGTGTACTGTGCGTCGGCCACATGTCCTACCAACTGGCCAAAGGTACGCACGCCATCGGTGGGCGCATAGGCGTAATCCTTGGCATCCATTTTCTCGGCTGCGGCGATCAATGCCTTCTTGGTCTGGTTGTGGAGCGCCTGCGCGCCGCCAGACAAGGTCTTCATATCCGGCCCCTGCGCCGCCAGCGTCACCGCGGCAATCAAACAGGCAAAAGTCAACTTAGTCATGATTCGTCTCCTTGGATTTAGGGCTTCGGGCGCGGCGTGGCGTCCGCTTTGGTCAGACCCATCGCCCATTTTACCGCTTCCAGATACATCTTCTGCACGTCAGGCCGGTTCCAGGCGTCCTCGCGATGCCCGAAGGTGGAGTAGAACACGTGCCCCTTCCCGTAGTCACGAATCCAGGCCAGCGCGAAATCCTTGTCCGTGCGGCGCACATTTTTGTTGGCGAGATCGAGCTTGGTAGCGTCCAGGCTCATCAACACACGCACCCGGTCTCGCGAGAAGTTCTTCACCTGATAGATTTCGTCGTGGATCGTGAACTCCTTGGGAAAATGCGCCGTCATCGGGCTGGCCTGGTCCTCCACGATCACCGGGGCCTGAAACTGATTCCACGGATGCAGATCGAAGTAGCCGCCGGTCATTTCGCCATACTCAGGCCACTGATAGAAAGTGTCGATCCCTGAGTGAATGCCGATGAAGCCCTTGCCGTCTTCCTTAATGAAGCTGAGCAGGTCCGCTTTCTGGCTGGCATCGAGATCGAGTTCGCCGGTTGTATAGAAGGCGATCGCGTCGAAGTAATCCAGGTTCTTGGCATTGTCGCCTAGCTTCTTCTTGGTGATCAACTGCGTATCGGTGCGAATGTAGGTATCCCACAATCCGGTCTCCTGGCCGATCTTCCACAACGTGGCCAGACCGTGCGAGGTGGCGTCGTGCTGGAATCCTTTCACGGCGCCGATACAAAGCAGCCGTTTCTTGCGCGGCGCTTGCGGTTGTTGCGCCAGTAGGGTAAAGCCGAGCGCGGCGAGCGCGAGGAGAGTCCTGAAAATCATCTTTTAAAGGATATCTCGCGCTGCCGCCTCACCGCTATTCGAGCGGCGGACGCACCGGCTCGCGACGGACCGAGCGAGTCTTGGGTGGCTCAGACCGAAACTCGAGCGCCTCGCCATCCGGGCTCACCGTCACACGCAGGTAGCCAAGCGGCGGAATCCCGCCCGCCGCCACCAGATTCGCCAGCGGCTGCAGAATGCGCCGATGAAGCGTGCGCTTGAGTTCGCGCGCGCCATATTCCTGACTCACGCCCTGACGAAGCAGGAACGCCCGGGCTGCAGGGTCTACCTCGATCGCAAAACTCCGCACGCTCAGCCGCTCGAAGACGTGGCGCTGCAGCCGGCGCAACTGCTGGTCCAGTATCTCCTCAAGCGCGGCCGCATCGAGCGGCTGGTAGGTCACGATCGAGTCGATCCGATTGACGAACTCGGGCGAGAAGTGCCGCCTGACGGCGTTGAGGCCGATCTCACGCAGGCGGCTTTGCGACTCGGCCAAGTCCGGAGTAGGCCCCGTAAATCCGAAGCTCGGTTTCAGCATCTTCAGCATCTCGCGCGCGCCCAGGTTGGATGTGAGAAAAATGATAGTGCGATCGAAATTGACCGCCGTATTGTCGCCCAGCCTCAACGTCGCCTTGTCGAGGACCCCCAGGAGCAGCCGCTGCAACGATGGCGCCGCTTTCTCAATTTCGTCAAACAGGATGATCGAAAGGCTGGACCGCTCACTGGTGGTTTGATTCAACCGCGCCTGATTCAGCATTGGCGTGGTCTCTTTGTGACCGAGATACCCCGGCGGCGCACCGATCAATTTGGCCACCTCATGTTCCATCTGAAACTCGCCGCAGTCGATCTTGACTACTTTCTTTTCATCACCGTGCAGCACCTGTGCGAGCGCTTCCACGGTTCTGGTCTTACCCGTGCCGCTGGGACCCAGCAGCAAAAACACCCCTACCGGGCGGCCATCGGGAGACAGGCTCGCCTGATAAAGGCGCACGTACGGAGCCACCGCATTGACCGCCTCCGGCTGCCCCACAATGTGTGCCGACAGCGCGGCCTCCAGTTGATCCAATCCCTCGGCGGCGGCTCCCCGGCGCACTCGTGGTTCCAGCAAATTGCCCATTGCCCAGACGTCTCCCTTCCGACGTCCACCTTAGCGGCGGGCTTTCGCGTTTGTACCACGCAAAACCGGCTCACAGCCGCTGCCAGGCCCCCCGCAATGCACAGATTATAAATGGCTTGCCTCAAACCGAAACTTTTTTTGGGTGTCGACGTTTTTCATGTGAACGCCTTTTTGCCGTAATCTCCCCACGGCCTTCTTCCGATAGATGAGAGTGACTACCGAACCATCGAAGCCTCGCTTCGGCGCTAAGGAGATTGCCTTCGTCGCGGTCCCGCTGCTCTTCGTGGCCTCCCTCTGGGTCGTCCCAGAGTCTCTATTCTTAGTTGCTTATGCCTCCGGGCGGGCTGGCGCCTGTCCACTCAAGCAAACGGTTTTCGTCCGGCAGGCGGTGAACGAACTGAATCGGACGACTGCGGAAATCGCCTCACAAAGCACGGTGGAGCTCAAGGAGCCCAACGGCGGATTGTGGCGCTGGAACACTCCATACGGCATCTTTTTTGCGCCGCCTGAGACCAGCGTGCCCTTCCTGCTCTCCGAGCAGGCTACCCGGATATACGGCGACGGATCGCGCCGGGTTCGCAAGGATGACGTAGTGCTCGATTGCGGAGCCAATGTTGGAGCATTTACGCGTGAGGCTCTTAACGCCGGCGCCAAATTGGTGATTGCGATTGAGCCTTCCGCGCGGAACGTGGAGGCTCTGCGGCGAACCTTTGCCCAGGAGATCCAGCAGGAACGGGTGATCGTTTATCCCAAGGGCATCTGGGATCGCGATGGAATGCTGAAGTTTTATGTGTATGAAAACTCCGCCTTGGATTCATTCGTCCTGGCCCAGCGGGTTGAGGAGAACAAAAAGCCTCGCGAAGAGACTGTGGAGGTTGAGACGATTGACCGGATTGTGGACGAGTTGAAGCTCAAGCGGATTGACTTCATCAAGATGGACGTGGAGGGGGCCGAGCGAAACGCCGTAGAAGGGGCGCAGCAAACACTGGCCAAGTTCCACCCGCGGATGGCGATTGCGCTGGAAAATCTACCGGATGATCAATACGTGGTACCGCCCTTGGTGGAGCAGGCGTGGTCCGGGTATCGTCAGGAATGCGGTCGCTGCACGCTGGCGCCGAATGGCCTTGTTCAGCCCGACGTGATGTTCTTTTACTGATAGGCCACAGCATCTCCAGGCGAAGCGCTAGGACGGAGTAGGCTCCCTATTGAGGCTGCCCTGACCCTAGGCGCGACGACCAGGGCCCGCCTCAGACTACACTGAGTGATGATGCAAATTCGCATCTCACTTCTGCTTCTTCTCGTAACCACGGGCGGTGCCTGGGCGCAGTATCGCCCAGAGGCAGGATCGTTACGTGTCAAGCACGGCATCGAGAAGCTCGAGCGGCTAGGCAGCGTCTTGATGATCGGCGCGCATCCGGACGACGAGAACACGGCGCTGCTGGCCTACCTCGCCAAGGGCCGCAAGATGCGCACGGCGTACCTTTCACTCACACGCGGCGAGGGCGGGCAGAACCTGATCGGCTCCGAGCAAGGCGAGTTGATGGGCCTGATCCGCACGCAGGAACTAATGGCGGCGCGCCGCGTTGACGGGGCGGAGCAGTTTTTCTCGCGCGCGATCGATTTCGGTTTCTCGAAGACCGCCGACGAGACACTTGCCAAATGGGGTCACGAGGCGGTGTTGAGCGACGTCGTGTGGGTGATCCGGCGTTTCCAGCCGGACGTAATTCTCCTCCGCTTTTCCGGGACACCGCGTGACGGACACGGCCATCATCAATCGTCGGCGATCCTGGGCAAAGAAGCCTTCGGCGCCGCAGCCGATCCGCAGCGCTTTCCTGAGCAGCTAAAGTCTGTGCAACCCTGGCAAGCCAAGCGGCTCTACTGGAACGTCTTCGCCTTCAATCGGCAGATGGAGCAAGAGGCCGAGGCGATGCCGAGGAAGATTTCCGTGGACGTGGGGCAGTACGATCCCGAACTCGGGCTCTCCTACGGCGAGATCGCCGGAATCAGCCGCAGCCAGCATCGCAGTCAGGGCATGGGGGCCGCCGAACGCAAGGGCGCGATGCCGCAGCATCTCACCTTGGTTGCTGGAGACAATGCCGACACAGACATGTTCGACGGCCTAGACACGACGTGGAACCGCCTTCCCGGTGGCGCCGAAGTAGCCACTTCGCTCGCGGCCGCGGCCAAAGCATTTCGGATTGACCGGCCCGGAGAGTGTATCGCGCCACTGCTCAAAGCTCGCCAGGGAATTGCCGCGCTCGCAAAACAGCACGCGCGTGCTGCGCAGAAACTTGGCGAGATTGATGAAGTGATCGCCGAGGCGGCGGGGCTTTGGCTCGATCTGTCCACCACGCAGCAGATCTTTCCGTCTGGCAGCTCCATGAAGTTGCAGATCAACGCGCTCAACCGTTCTCGCGTCGAAGTTTCGCTGAGCGGCGTGGAAATAAACGGCAATCTGGCGGCGTTGAGCGAAGCCAAGTCTCTCGATTTCAACAAGCCGTTCCAGCAGACTTTCGAGCTGCCGCTGCCCAACGGGGCATTCAACCAGCCTTTCTGGCTGCGAGTCAAGCCAAGCGAGACGATGTACAAGATTGACGATCCCCGGCTGATCGGAATTCCAGAAATGGGTTCAGGGTACCGGGGCCGATTCCAGATTACGATCGGCACCGAAACGATCGCGATCGAGCGTGAAGTGGTGAATCGCTATGTGGATCCAGTCAGGGGCGAACTGACCCGCCCCGTCATCGTGGCGCCTCCGGTGACAGTGGGCTTCAGTGAGCGCTCACTCGTTTTCCCCAGCGCAGCCGCGCGATCGGTGGAAGTGCAGTTGCGAGGAAACCAAGCCAAGGTGGCCGGCGAGGTGCGTATTGAGCCCCCAAGCGGCTGGCGCGTCGAACCGGCTTCACGCCCGTTTGCGATTGAGGATGTGGGCGGAATGTTGAGCGTACACTTTAGCGTCACTCCACCGGCAGGGGATTCCGTCGGGGAGTTGCGGGCGATCGCCAAAACCGCCGGAGGCGCCGAGATCCACCACAGCATGCGCATTCTGGACTACGAGCACATCCCGCCCCAGACGGTATTCAACGAATCGCGCGCGGCCGTGGTGCGCGCCGACGTGAAAGTGCTGGCGCGCCGCGTGGGATATGTGATGGGCGCCGGTGACGATGTGCCCGCGGCTTTGCGCCAACTGGGCCTCGAAGTTACTCTGCTTTCATCTGAAGATCTGGCGAGCGCCGACTTACACGGTTTTGACGCGATCGTGACGGGCGTCCGCGCCTACAACGTGCGCCGGGATCTGCGGGCCAGCCAACCGCGCCTGCTTGAGTATGTCGAGAAGGGCGGCACGATGATCGTGCAATACAACGTGGCGCCGGGGGGTTTCGGCGGCGGCGACCCCCGCCTGCTGGACAAGATCGGCCCCTATCCGATGAAAGTCTCAACAGACCGGGTCACGGTGGAAGGCGCGCCGCTCACGCCCACCCAGCCTGACCATTTCCTCCTGCAGGCGCCGAACCGCATTGCGGCAAACGACTACACAGGCTGGGTGCAGGAACGCGGCTTGTACTTTGCCAGAACGTGGGACTCGCACTACACGCCGCTATGGGAGGCCGGGGACCCAGGCGAGAAGGCATCGCAAGGCGCAACACTCTTTACGCGGTACGGCCAGGGCATCTACATCTTCACGCCAATGTCGTGGTTCCGCCAACTGCCGGCGGGCGTGCCTGGCGCATATCGGATGTTCGCCAATTTTCTGAGTGCCGGCAAGGTAGCGGCGCGGTGACGCCGGATCCTAACGAGCCGCCTCCCTTTCTAGGCTCGTGGCGCCGCGTCTACTGGGCCGTGGCCATCTATTTATTCCTGATCATCAGCGGTCTGGCCCTCTTCACCAAGGCTTTCAATCAATGAGAACGCTTGATTGGTGGGTGCTGGGCGCCTCGATCGTCTTCATCGTGGCCTACGGACTCTGGAAGGGCCGGCGCTCCAGCACGCTGAACGAATACCTGCTGGCGGGCAAGACCATGCCGTGGTACGCCATGGCGCTGTCGATCATGGCGACACAGGCCAGCGCCATCACTTTTATCTCCACCACGGGGCAAGCCTATACCGACGGCATGCGCTTCGTGCAGTTCTACTTCGGCCTGCCGCTGGCGATGATCATCATCTCCCTGACCGCGGTGCCCATCTTTCACCGCACCAAGGTCTACACGGCGTACGAGTATCTGGAGAAGCGCTTTGACGCCAAGACTCGCGCGCTGGTGAGCATCATCTTCCTGATCCAACGGGGACTGGCCGTGGGGGTGGCGCTCTACGCGCCGGCCATCGTCTTGACGGTGATCTTCGGTTGGCCGGACCGCTGGACCACGATCATCATGGGCACCGTCGTGGTTGCCTACACCACCATCGGCGGCATCAAGGCCGTTACGTGGACGGACTTTCAACAGATGCTGGTGATGTTTGTCGGACTGATCGCCTCGCTGGCCATGGCGATCCACTTACTGCCGAGCAACGTCTCCTTCACCGACGCGCTACGACTGGCTGGCGCGGCCGGCCGGCTCAACGCCGTCGTGACCACCTTCGACTGGAATGATCGGTACAACCTTTGGAACGGGCTGCTCGGCGGGATGTTTCTGGCGCTCGCCTACTTTGGCTGCGATCAGTCTCAGGTGCAGCGGTATCTCACCGGCCGAAGCATTACCCAAAGCCGCTTGAGCCTGCTGTTCAACGCCGTGGCCAAGATCCCGATGCAATTCGCGATTCTCCTGGTGGGGGCCATCGTGTTTGTCTTTTTTATTTTTGAGAAACCGCCGATCCTGTTTCACCAGCAGGAGCGGATCAAGGTGGAACAGCAGGCCGGCTACCCGGAGTTGGCCAAACGTTATGACCGGGCTTTTGAAGAGCGGCGAACCGGCGCCCGCGAGTTCCTCGAAAGCGGCAATCCCCTGCCCTTCCGGCAAGCGCACGACGAAATGGAGCGCGTGCGCAAACAGGCGGCCGGCGGGGTCAACGACACCAACTACATCTTCCTGGGGTTCGTCACACGCTATCTGCCGGCGGGAGTAGTGGGGTTGATCATGGCAGCGATTTTCGCGGCGGCGATGTCGACGATATCGGCGGAGATCAATTCACTGGCGACGGTGAGCGTGATCGACATCTACAAGCGATTCTTCGCACCCGGGGCCAGCGACGGCCATGCCCTCAACGCCTCGCGCGTGGCGACGGTCTTCTGGGGCATCTACGCGGTGGTGACGGCGGGCTTCGGGCGCAATCTGGGGTCTTTGATCGAAGCTGTCAACATGCTCGGTTCACTTTTCTATGGCAGTTTGCTGGGAGTGTTCGTGCTAGCGTTCTTCTGCCATCGCGTGCGCGGCACAGCTGCTTTCCTGGGTGTATTGGCCGGGCAGGCCGTGGTGTTTTGGCTGTTTGCCTTCACCGGGATTTCGTTTCTCTGGTACAACGTGATCGGGTCTTTGGTGGTGGTGGCAGTGGGCCTGTTGCTATCAGCGGCCTCGCCCCAGGGCGGCACCGCCCAGCACGGAGAGTCCGCATAACACGAGCGACGCTGCCGCGTAAGCCGCCGCGCGCGCGTGATCTTGTTCGCGCATCAGATTGAAGGTCTCCAGCGAGAACGCTGAGAACGTGGTGAAGCCGCCGCAGACTCCGGCCATCCAGAAGAGACGGGCCGAAGCTGGATAGGGCGCCAGACTGGACGCCAGCCAACCGATCAGTCCGCTACCAATGACGTTCACGGCCAAAGTTCCCCACGGAAAACCCGCGCCTAGCCAGCGCACCCCGAGTGTCGAGACGCCATAGCGCGCAACTCCACCCAGGGCACTGCCGATGGCCACCAGCAGCCAGCCCGGCATCGCTACAACTGCATGGTCGAAATATCGACCGAAGAGCGGCGTCCCTCAATGACCACGATGCCGGACTCGGTGACGTGGTAAAGCTTGCGGTCATTGGCCAGGTCATAGCCAATCACGGTATCTTCCGGCACCCGAACATTCTTGTCCAGGATCGCGCGCCGAATCTTGGAGCGCCGCCCAATGTCGCAGTTGTCAAAGATGATGGAGTCTTCAACAACCGCACCCGTGTGGATCCGTACCCCGCGCCCGATCACCGAATTGCGGGCCATGCCGCCCGAGAGAATGGCGCCGGGGGCGACGATCGAGTCTATCGCCTGGCCGCGGCGCCCCTCCTCATCAAACGTGAACTTGGCGGGCGGATCGTCGTAGCCGGCCGTGCGCAACGGCCATTGCTTGTTGAACAAGTTGAGCGAAGGCGTAACCGAGCGCAGATCCATGGTGGCCTCGTAGTAGGAGTCGATGGTGCCGACGTCGCGCCAGTAGCCTTCCGATCCCGGAGGATCGCCGGGAATGATGTTGGTCTGAAAGTCGTAGGCGTAAATGTGGGAGCGGCCCACCATCGATGGCAGAATATCGCGGCCGAAATCGTGGGTGCTGTTCTCGTTGGCGGCATCGGCGTAGAGTTCGCGCAAGAGCGCCCGCGTGGAGAAGATGTAGTTGCCCATCGAGGCATACACGCGTTCGGGATCGGCAGGCATGGTGGGCGCATTCGGATTCTTCTCGTGGAAGCCCATGATTTCGCCGCCCGGCGCCGTTTCGATTACACCGAACTCCCTGGCGTACTGCTTTTCCACCGGAATGGCCGAGACGGTCACGTCGGCGCGATTGCGCTCGTGGAACTCGATCATCTCGCGGATGTTCATGCGATAAATGTGATCGGCGCCAAAGATGGCCACGATATGCGGGTCGGCCTGCTCGATAAGATTGATGTTCTGGTAGATCGCGTCGGCCGTGCCGCGATACCAACTTTCACCCTCGGTGCGCATTTGAGCGGGGACGGGGATGATGAACTGATTCTTCAGCAGGCCGCTGAACTCCCAGCCGTCACGCAGATGCTGGAGTAGAGACTGACTACGGAATTGGATCAGCACGTACACCGAATAGACGCCCGAATTGACCAGGTTCGAAAGCACGAAATCGCAGATGCGATATTGGCCGCCGAACGGAACGGCGGGTTTGGCCCGTTCCTTGGTTAGCGGGTAGAGGCGGGTTCCCTTGCCGCCTGCCAGAACGAATGCAAGCACACGGAGTTGCATTTTCTTTTCTCCTCTTTTAGCCGCGCCGTCGTCTTCTCCAAGTCAGACTTTCAATCTTACCTCTTGTGCTACCTTGAAAACCGGAATGAAGAAGGGCGCCGGATACCGTTGGGCAATCATGGCTCTGCTTTGCGTGGGTTACATGATTGCCTACTTCGACCGCGTGAATCTTTCGGTGGCCTTGGCCTCAGACGATTTCAAGAAATACTTTCAACTGAGTGACATTGACCGGGGCAATCTAAACTCGGCGTTTTTTTGGACCTACGCCGCGCTACAGATTCCGGCAGGCTGGCTGGTGGATCGCTACGGCGTAAAGTGGCCGTTCGCCATCGGCTTCCTCGGCTGGAGCATATTGAGTGGGATGACGGCGTGGGCCACTACTCTGTGGCACTTGTTTGCGATCCGCTTTGCCCTGGGCGTGGGCGAGTCTATGATCACCCCGGCAGGCATGCGGTGGATCCGGCTCAACGTCGCGGAAAACCAGCGCGGACTTTTCATCGGGCTCTTCATGGCGGCGGCCAAGGCCGGGCCGGCGGTGGGCACGTTGGCGGCCGGCTATCTGCTCGGCGAAACCGGATGGCGCACGATGTTCATGGTGATCGGTTTCGGCGCGCTGGTGTGGCTCATTCCGTGGTGCCTGTTCCTGCGCGACGATGACCGCGAGTTGGAAAAAGTGATCGTGCAAAAGGCCGGCGGCGCCGAAGCTCAGGTTCCGTTCTGGCGACTGGTGAAAAGTCCAGTGATTATCGGTACGGTGATCGGGACGTTCTGCTACCAGTATTTCGTCTACTACAACATGACTTGGCTGCCTTCCTACTTCAAAGAAGAGCGCCACCTCGATCTCAACAAGATGACCGTGTTTACCTTTGCCAGTTTCGCGGGAATGGCCATCGTGGCCACCCTGGCGGGTTTGGCGGCCGACAAGCTGATTGACCGGGGCTACAACGCCGTGCGCGTGCGGAAGGCGTTCGTGATCGCCGGTTTCCTGACCGCATCCACGCAGTTGATTGGCGCCTATGCCGAGTCCCAAGCGGTGTCCCTCTTCTTCGCTGTGTTCTCGCTGAGCGGTCTGGGCTTGATGACGGCCAACTACTGGGCGCTGACGCAGACACTATTGCCGGGCGCGGCGGTGGGGCGGATCGTGGGTCTGCAGAATTGCGCGGCCAACTTGCCCGGCATCGTGGCGCCGATGCTGACCGGTTGGCTCAAGCAAACCACCGGTGGCTACACGGCGCCGATGCTGGCTATCTGCGTTTTCCTGGTGATGGGCATCGCGGCCTACCTGTTGCTGGTGCGAGAAGAGTATTTACCGAAGCAACCGCCCAAGGAGACCGTCCCCTTGGCGGCGTAAGGAGAGAAATCCACATGGCGAGTCGAAAGCAATTAATGGACAACGTGCGAACCACGGTGAGCGAAATTGTGTATGAACCGGGCGTGCCGCGTAAGCCGCACATCCGGCCCACCGATCAAATCATCGTCTTCCTGGATGACTGCGAGTATGAACGCACAGACTCCAAGACTGGTGAGAAGACCACGCGCAAACGGAAAGCCGGCGAGGTGATCTGGCACGACCGGAGCGAATTGGCGCCACAACTTGTCAATACCGGCAGCAAGGCCTATCGCAGCCTGCTCATCGAACTCAAAGACGGAGGCAAGTAGCTTGCCGCGATTTCAAAACGCCGCCGTGATCGGTACCGGCATGATGGGGCCTGGTATCGCGCTAACGCTGGCTCGGGGCGGAGTGCGGGCCACGATTCTGAGCCGTTCTGTGGAGACTGCGAACCAGGGCTTGGCCAAGGCGCGAGCGCAGGTGAAGCTGCTGGCGGAAGCCGGTTTGATCCCGGCCGGCAAGGCCGGCAACGTTGCAGGACTGCTGGCCGCGAGCGACAACTTCGATGCCATCATCGGCGGCGCGGATCTGGTGATCGAGTCTGCGCCCGAGGACATGGCGTTCAAGCAGGAGTTATTTGCGCGGCTGGACGCCATTGCCCCGCCCACTGCCGTGCTTACCTCGAATACGTCCGGGCTCAGCATCACGGCAATCGCCGCGCGATGCCAGCGGCCGGAGCGCGTGCTGACCACGCACTTCTGGAACCCGCCGCACTTGATGCCGCTGGTGGAGATCGTGTGCGGTGAACGCAGCGATCGCGCGCTGGCCGAGGCTCTCAAGGCTCTGTTGGCCGAATGCGGCAAAAAGCCCGTGGTGGTCAACAAGGATACGCCCGGACAGTTGGGCAACCGGCTCCAGATGGCGTTGGTGCGCGAAGCCGCGCATATCATCGAGTCCGGCATTGCCGACGCCGAAGCGATCGACGAAGTGGTGCGCAGCGGTTTCGGTTTGCGGATGCCGGTGTATGGACTGCTGGAGCACATGGATATCGTGGGCTTGGAAATGGCCACGGGCATCACTGAATATGTTTCCAGCGACCTTTACAGCGAGCGGCGGGCGCCGCAGATCATGCGCGACAAATTGGCCAAAGGCGAACTCGGCGTGAAGACGGGCCGTGGGTTTCATGACTGGTCTAAGAAGGATGCCGGGCAGATCAAGGCGAGACGAGATCGCTTCGTGCTGGATTTCCTGCAGCGCTGGTCATGACAATCCCGTTAGTGCTGGCGTTGACCGTTGCGATGGCCGGCCCCCTACGAATCGGTCGACGATCAAGGCCTCCCGGCTGCCAGCGGCGCGGCCGTGTCCGTTTGCGCCGCTCCTGGCGATAATACCACCACGGAAGGGCCGCATCTGCACCACCATGCCCTATTGGTAAGGATTGTACGCATTGGCGGCGCGGGCTGAGGAGCAATTCGGCGGCGGCACCGACGCCGAACACTTGCGGGACGCCATCGATACGAAGACCGGACAGACATGACCTTGCCGCCAAGCCGGTACGGTTGACGCATGACGCAGTGCTAGCCCGAACGCAGCCGGTAAAGAGCCCAAAATAAATCGTCGCCGGGATAAGGCAAAGTCAAGCCCTTCGGCACGAGCCCTAACAATGGCCCGGCCAGCTTTCCCGCCAGCGATCCATTGAGCTTGTACTTCATCAGGCTGGCTGCGTGTCCAGCCTGGATCGACCGGTATGGACGGCCTGAGGCTACCAGGTCGAACCCCTGCTGGCTCGCGAATTCCCGGAGCCCGTCCTTGGAAAACCACTGCAACACGCTAGGCGGACTGTACTCATGCCAGGCCTTACCGAACAGACGCGCCGTCACACTCTGGCGGTCCCACGTTTCGATCAACAGCAGTCCGCCTGGACCCAGTAGCGACGCCGTATGCCGCAGCGCGGCGCCTGGATTCACAAAGTGCGCCATCACTTGAATGATGGAAACCAAATCGAATGGCCCGGACGCGCGACAGTCTTCAAACGCGCCGCACTCCACCTGGACCCTGTTCTTCGTGCGCGCAAACTCGGCCATCTTCGCATTCGGTTCCACGCCCACACCTTGCCAGCCTTCATCGTGAAAGCCTTGCAGGATAAATCCCGCGGCGGCGCCCACGTCCAGCATTCGCCCCGGTTGTGCATGTTGCTTGAGAAGTTTGCCGTAGGCGCGTCCTCGCTGGCGCAGGAGCTCACCCTCGCCGACGTAGTCTTCATAGCCCGCCGCGCCGCCTGAAAAATAGTCGTCACCATAGGTGGCAGCCACATGCTCGGCACGGTTGGCCGCCACGATCGCGGTCCGGTGGCCGCAGCCGGCACAGGCGGAAATCGTGT
Organism: Acidobacteriota bacterium; assembly: GCA_043730365.1. GTDB lineage: Bacteria > Acidobacteriota > Terriglobia > Bryobacterales > Bryobacteraceae > VFZP01. Next base: position 26,779 of record JAYTKJ010000744.1, read on the forward strand.
AGCCGTGGACCTGGAAGTCTGCGTGCAGCGCGCCGTCACAGAGTGGGCAGGAGTTCATCGTTCGCGTCAGCCCAAGTATACCGGCGCTTCGGGGAACTTGACAGGACCATTCTTCGTTATTGATCCTGAAGTCACATGGTACTGAATCTAAAGTTAGCCATTCTCACTTGCTCTTGCGCGATTCTCAGCGGCCAAACGGGTCTGCCGCCGCTGATCGACCGCGAATTACTGTTTGGCAATCCTGAAATTGCCGGCGTGCAGCTCTCGCCGGATGGCAGGTACATGGCGTTCCTCAAGCCATGGAAAGACACTCGCAACGTCTGGATCAAGAAAACCGGCGAGCCGTTTGCCGCGGCCCGGTTGCTGACCGCGGAAACCAAGCGGCCAATTCCGGCCTACTTCTTCACCCGCGATTCGCGGCGAGTGCTCTTCGTAAAGGACAACGACGGCGACGAGAATTTCAACGTGTTCGGCGTGGACCCGGAGGCGGCCATGCCTGGGGACGCGGGTGCGCCGCCGGCCAAAGATCTCACCGGGCTCAAGGGCGTACGGATCATGATCTACGATCTGCCCAAGAGCGAACCTGGAGTAGCGTATATCGGCCTGAACGACCGCGACAAAGCCTGGCACGACCTCTACAAGTTAAACCTGGCCACCGGCGAGCGGACGCTGCTGCGCAAGAACACCGAGCGCATCGCCGCCTGGATCTTTGACCTGAAGGGCCAGTTGCGGCTCGCCTTCCGCGTGGACAATTCAGGCGAACAGGAGATTCTGCGCGTGGACGCCGACGGTTTCAAGAAGATCTATTCGTGCGGGATCTTCGACACCTGCAATCCGGACCAGTTCCACAAGGATGGCAAACGCATTTACATCACGACGAACAAGGGTGAGAGCCAGGACTTGGCGGCTCTGGCGTTGCTGGACGTGGACAGCGGCAAAACCGACCTGGTGGAAAGCGATCCGCTTAAACGCGTCGATCTCAGTGGAGTGGCCTTCTCGGAAGTGACCGACGAACTCGTCGCCACCACGTACATGGATGACAAACGCCGCATCGTATTCAAGTCCAAGGCGCTGGAGGCCGACTACGAATGGCTCAAGAAGCAGATGCCCGGGCGCGAGGCGCAGGCGGTTTCAAAAACTGCCGACGAAAGCAAATGGATCGTGGCTTTCAACGGCGATACCGAGCCGGGCGAGGTGTTTCTTTTTGACCGGGCGGCGCGCAAGCTGGCGCTGCAGTATAAGATTCGGGACAAGATCGATCGTGGGGCGCTGTCCCCCATGACGGTGGTTCGGTACCCATCGTCGGACGGTCTGGAGATTCCGGCCTACCTGACGTTGCCCAAGGGATTGCCGCCTAAGAGTCTGCCGATCGTAGTGCTGCCTCACGGTGGGCCGTGGGCCCGCGATCAATGGGGCTTCAACGGGCTGCATCAGTTTATGGCCAACCGTGGCTATGCCGTGCTGAGTCCAAACTTTCGCGGCTCTACCGGATTCGGGCGCAAGTTCCTGAACGCCGGCAACGGCGAATGGGGCCGTAAGATGCAGGACGACATCACGTGGGGCGTGAAGTATCTGGTGGCCAAGGGCATTGCCGACCCCAAGCGGGTTGGCATCATGGGCGGCTCATATGGTGGCTATGCAACGTTGGCCGGTGTGGCATACACGCCGGATGTCTACAAGGCTGGCGTCGACATCGTGGGCCCGTCAAATCTGATCACGCTGCTTGAAGCGATTCCGCCTTACTGGGAGGCGGGCAAGAAAATGATGTACGGCCGCATGGCGGACCTGGGGACTGAGGAAGGCAAGAAATGGCTCGCCGAGAGGTCTCCGCTCAACGCCGCCGCCAAGATCAAAACGCCGCTCATGGTGGTGCAGGGCGCCAACGATCCGCGCGTAAACAAGGGAGAGGCGGAGCAGATCGTGGTGGCGCTACGCGATCGCGGTTTCCCGGTTGAATATCTGCTGGCCGACGATGAGGGCCACGGCTTCCAGCGCCCGGTCAATAGCATGGCGATGTTCATGGCCGTGGAAAAATTCCTCGCCTCACATCTGGACGGACGCTACCAGGAGGGCGGCAAGCCGGAAGTGGAGAAGCGGTTAGCCGAGTTGCGCGTCGATCCCAAGACTGTCACGCTGCCGAAGAAAGTGGCCGCGTCAGTTGCCGGGGCCAAGCCCGCAAGGGATTTGGCGGCGGGCGAGTATAAATATCAAGCGACGATTTCCATGGGCCCGCAGCAGATGAAGCTGGACATCGGCACGTCTATTAAGGAAGCGGCCGGCCAGTGGGTTGTGGTGGACACGATGCAAACACCGATGGGCGCGGCCGTGGACACCACGAC
>JAYTKJ010000745.1:0-2234 GCA_043730365.1 Acidobacteriota bacterium
GCTATCCATGTCGATTGATTCGAGCACACCCAGTGAGAGGTCCTCCTCGCGCGGAGCGGGGAGTTTCGGAATTAGTTAGCAGGGACAGAAAGATCGAGAGTTTCTCCCACTCGACGTTGTTATAAGGCAGTATCGACGACAGAAAGTCGTAGGTTCGAGTGAACGCCTTCGCCCTGCCCTTGAAATCTACTTGGCCGTCCTCGTCCAGACTTTCTTTGTAGGTCGCGACGCACGCGTCCAGCCATGGGTCGAGCCGGTCACGATCGGCGCCATCAAGATAGACCCGAACCAAGGTGTCCACCCGTTCCGCGGTATACACTTGATCACTGGTGTCCGGCTATGAGTCGAACAGAATCAACTGGTTGCCAGAATCGTCTAAGTCACTCTCGGAGTCTGGCGCTTGAAGTGCCCGGAGAAGGGGCGTTTTCTCGAAAAGCGTCAGGCTCAAAATCTGTAGAATCTGGTAGAGGCTCGCGTCCAACCCGAGGCGCTTGCGGACGATGGCCACCAACACGTAGACCGAGACCGCAACCCAGATTTGTGTCTTCACCGCGTTCTCGCTTGTGCCATAGAAGGCCTCGATATCCCCATCCGGCGCATCCTCCGCCATCCGGACTCCCTCCTCCTCCCCAACCATTCCCGCCTCATCGCCCTGCCCCGGCAATCCCGCGGGGCGATATCCTGCAAATCGTTATCTTCACCTTGATCTTCGGGGCCGCGTGCGCGACGGTGGGCAAAGGCGCGGGTCCGGTGGCGGCGCTAGCCGAGGCCCTGGCCGCGGTCGCCTTCCAGTACACGCGCTTCATCATGTACGCTGCGCCGCTCGCCGTGTTTGCCAGCATGGCGGTAACGGTGACGGAGAACGGATCCACGGCACTCGGAGGCCTGGCGAAATTCGTAGTTACCGCGTGGGCGGCACAGTTGGTTTTCGCGATAGTGGTCTTCGGCATCAGCCTCCGCGTTGCGCGCATGCCACTGCTGGAATTCGCGCGGGCCGTCCGTGAGCCGTTTCTCGTCGGCTTTGCCACTACCTCGAGCGCCGCCGCGCTGCCGCAGACTCTCGAAAGCCTGGGGCGCTTGCAGATCGACCCGCGCGTGGTGGGCATCGTCACGCCGCTTTCGCTCTCGCTCAACCTGACCGGCAGTTGCATCCACCTGGCCATGGGCGCGCTGTTTGCCGCGCAGGCCGGCGGGATGAACCTCAGCGTGCCGCAGCAACTCGCTATCCTGGCCACGCTGAAACTCACCAGCAAAGGCGTAGCCGGGATTCCTCGCGCCAATCTCGTGATTTTGTCCGGACTCTTTTCAACGTTCGGGCTGCCCGTCGAAGCGCTGCCGGTGTTGCTCGGGATCGACGCGCTGATTGACCCCGTGCGTACCAGCGTGAACGTGGTGGGCCATGCAGTGGCCGCTCCGGTCATCGCGCGTTTTGATCGTGCGGGACAATAGAAGCTTCCAGCATGAGTGGCCCGGCCCCTGAACAGAATACCGCCATCGTCGCCGAGAAGCCCTCGGTAGCGCGCGACATTGCGCGCGTGGTGGGCGCTTCGGCCCGCGGCGACGGCTATCTCCACGGCTCAGGTTATGTCGTGACGTGGGCCATCGGGCACCTGGTTCATCTGGCGCAACCGAACGAGATTCGGCCCGAGTGGAAAAGCTGGCGGCGCGAAACGCTGCCCATGTTGCCGCGCGAGTGGCCCCTGGTGGTCTACGACAAAACCAGTGACCAGTTCGAAGTGGTGCGCAAGATTCTCACCTCGCCCAAGATTGGCAAAGTGGTGTGCGCCACGGACGCCGGCCGCGAAGGCGAGCTGATTTTCCGGTATATCTATGAGGCGGCGCAGTGTTCGAAGCCGGTGAGCCGGCTCTGGATTTCGTCGCTCACTCCGGAGGCGATCCGGCGTGGGCTGGACGCGATGAAGCCGGGCACAGACTACGATCCGCTGGCGGACGCGGCTCGCGGGCGCAGCCGGGCGGACTGGCTCGTTGGGATGAATCTGTCGCGCGCCTATACGCTGGCGCTCGGCGAAGACTTCAGCGTGGGCCGCGTGCAAACGCCGACGCTGGCCATGCTGGTGGAACGCGAGCTCGAAGTGCGGGCGTTCCTGCCGGAAGACTACGTCGAGGTGACGGCCACGTTCTCGCCCGACAAGGGCAAGTCGCAATACGACGGCACGTGGTTCCGGGTGGGCAAGGACGCGCCGCGCGATTCGATGCGTCTGGCGGCAGACGGC
>JAYTKJ010000746.1:0-14015 GCA_043730365.1 Acidobacteriota bacterium
ACAAAATGTACCAGCCGTTGGTGTCGCCCGACGGAGGATGCCGCAACCCATTCACCGGCAGACTGCCTTCCGTTCGTATCGCGAAACCAAGTTTTGAATCTGGACCAGCCGACACATAAGGGTATCCCCGCTCCTGGCACTCTTGCTGTTGAATGAAAAGAAGATTCTCGTCGTTCTGCACCACGGTGTTCATGGAATCTTCTCTGTGCAACCTATATGCTGCTCAAGATCTCGATGGTGGCACAGACGCAGGTTTCGGTATCACCGGCCCGGTGCATCGGCTGTGCCGGGGACGCGTGCGCAAATGACCGGTATCGCAACGAACGGGCACTCTCGGATTTGCTCCGGCGTCAGCAGTCAAAAAACGTATTGCGAAACGCCGGATCACAGCAACCGGTTTGCGCGACGAGGTCGGGCCGGTCCACTGCGCCAAATCGCACGCAAGACTCTACGACAAGCAAAATGCAAAGTGACACGAAGCTCGCGCACACCCTGCGCCAGGAGGATGACGGCCAGAAAAACAAACGAACCCAATCTTGGCATTCACAAGTTTTCCCCGGACGCGAACTTTCGTGAAACCGTCGACGAATCATCAACTTATCACTTGAGTCAGGATCGCCGAGCGCTTCACTGGCAAACAGAACCATCGCTCACTACGGCAAGATCGGGACGTGAGGAAGTCTCCCCACATCCTGAATCATTCGCTTCCCCCGCGGAATCAAACCGTTATGCCCGCGCAGCTACTCGGCCTGACCATCACCGGCAAAGTCGCATCCCTTGTGGAAATCGCCAACCGCCACCCGCCCATTGCCCGGATGCTCCGAGGGTGGGATCGCACCTTCTCCCTGACCGTGGACGGCGAGGAGATAAGTATTGTTTCTTCCGGAGGCAAGGCGACAGTAAGAGCCAATGCGCCGCGCGAGGGGACCGTCTGGTTCGGGCTCACCGAAAAAACTCTGGACATGTTGATCGCCGGGAGGCTCTCGCCGGTGACGGCAAAACTGACCGGCCGCTTACAGTCAGCCGGCCGCACTAGCGACATCCTCCGCTTTGCCTTCATCTTCTCAGCCTGCCTGCAGCAACAACGGACTGTTAACTCCTTCGACCGATAACACGAAACGAACCCCAACTGTGGCGTTCACAAGACTTGCGGGCCTCACGCACTTTCGCGAAACCCCCGGCATATCATCACGCTAGCGCCGCACTCGAGCCGCGAAATCCATGCTTGGCGAAACAGGCTCAACTTTCGCTGCGACAAGATCTGGACATGAGTACCTCTCTCAATGAATTGACTTATTCTGAGCTGATGTTCACCAAAATGGTAAAAACCGGCGACCGCGGTCGCGACGTCAGACTGGCGCAGGAGTGGTTGAGCTTTCACGGACTTGGCACGGCCATCGATGGCGACTTCGGCCCTGCCACCGAACTCTGCGTGAAGCGCTTTCAGAGCAAGGCGGGCTTCACCGAATCCGGCATCGTCGACAAGGCAACGCAAACGGCGCTGCTAGCTCCGATCGACGCTGCCAGCGCATCCATCGCGGCGGGGTCAAAAACCCTCGCAGCACTGGTGGTGGCCTACGCCCGGCTGCACTTGAAACAACACCCCATCGAAATCGGCGGCGAAAATTCGGGGCCGTGGGTTCGTTTGTACATGGACGGCCATGAGGGCCGCGAATGGCCTTGGTGTGCGGGTTTTACCTCGTTCGTCCTGCGCCAGTCCGCCAGGACGCTGGGCGTGGCCATGCCTCATCCTTTTGCCTTCGGTTGCGACTTTCTCGCCGGCGTGGCCCAAGGTAATGGCCGCTTTCTGCGCCCCAAGACCGCCGTCGAGTTGGCATCGGTAAAGCCGGGCTATCTGTTTCTGGTGCGCAAGACAAACAACAACTGGGCACACATCGGCGTTGTGGAAGCGGTGCAGGGAGACGCGATGCTGACGATCGAAGGGAACACCAACGATAGCGGGTCAGCGGAAGGTTTTGAGGTCTGCCGCCGAACCCGCGGGATAAAGGACAAGGACTATCTGCTGGTATGACTACTACAGCAGTTCGGTGCCGGTAAAGAAGAACGGAATCTCCTGGGCGGCCGTCTCCGGCGCGTCAGATCCGTGCGACGCATTACGTTCGATGTTCTCGGCGTACATCTTGCGAATCGTGCCTTCAGCGGCCTTGTCCGGGTTGGTGGCGCCCATCAGTTCGCGCCACGCCAGCACGGCGTTTTCTTTTTCCAGCACCATCACCACCACCGGCCCTTCGGTCATGAACTTGACCAGCCCGTGGTAAAAAGGGCGCTCTTTGTGGACGGCATAGAAAGCCTCGGCTTGCGCCTGCGAAAGTTGCGTGCGGCGCAGGCCCACGATCTTGAACCCGTTCTTCTCAATCGCTGCGAGAATGTTGCCGGTGTGGCCCTTGGCCACGGCGTCCGGCTTGATGATTCCAAAAGTACGTTGTACGGACATATGAATGTTAGTAAGTTCCTCTAAGTTTTTATTTCAGGCACGCCTGGACTTTGGCGCCCATGTCGGCGGGCGAGTCGCAAACGTGAATGCCCGCGGCTTTCATGGCGTCGATCTTGTCGCTCGCCTTGCCCGAGCCTCCGGAGATGATGGCGCCGGCGTGGCCCATGCGGCGTCCGGGCGGCGCGGTCTGGCCGGCGATGAACCCGATTACCGGCTTCTTGACGTGTTGCTTGATATAGTCCGCGGCGTTCTCTTCGGCGTTGCCGCCGATTTCGCCGATCATCACAATCACGTGCGTATCCGGATCTTCATTGAACATCCTCACCGCGTCCGTATGATTCGTGCCGATGATCGGATCGCCGCCAATCCCGATGCAAGTAGACTGGCCGATGCCCAGCTTAGTAAGCTGCCCTACGGCCTCGTAAGTCAGCGTGCCGGAGCGCGAAACTACTCCCACGTGTCCCGCCTTGTGAATGTGCCCTGGCATGATGCCGATCTTGCACTCGCCCGGCGTGATAATGCCCGGGCAATTCGGCCCGATCAGCCGTGTGGGGCGGCCCTGCAGAAATTGCCGAACCTTGATCATGTCGGCCACCGGAATACCTTCGGTGATACAGACAACGAGCGCCAGCCCAGCGTCGGCTGCTTCCATAATCGCCTCGGCGGCATAAGGCGGAGGCACGAAGATCACGGTCGCATTCGCACCGGAATCCTTCACCGCATCGGCCACGGTGTTGAAGACGGGCCGCTCCAGATGCTTCTGTCCGCCTTTGCCCGGCGTCACCCCGCCCACGACATTGGTGCCGTAAGCGATGGCCTGCGTGGCATGGAAAGTGCCTTCTTTACCCGTGAAACCTTGCACGAGGAGGCGAGTGTTCTTGTTGACCAGAATGCTCATGTTTCGAAATTCTCCCTCGCCCTACTTGGCCAACGCGACAACCTTTTCGGCTGCGTCCTTCATGCCGTCGGCCACCGTGAAGTTGAAGCCCGATTCCTGCAGAATCTTGCGGCCCAACTCCACGTTGGTGCCTTCCATGCGGATGACGATCGGCAACTTGATGCCAAGATCGCGCGCCGCATTCACCACGCCGGTAGCCAGCGTGTCGCAGCGCAAAATACCGCCGAAGATGTTGATCAGTACGGCCTTCACCGACGTGTCGGAAAGCAAAATCCGGAAAGCGTTCTTAACCTGCTCGGCCGTCGCTCCGCCGCCCACATCCAGGAAGTTAGCCGGGCTGCCACCGGCGTATTTGATGATGTCCATCGTGGCCATCGCCAGGCCCGCGCCGTTCACCATGCAGGCCACGCTGCCGTCCAGCTTGATGTAGTTGAGGCTGAAGACGGACGCTTCCACTTCGAGCGGATCTTCTTCGTTGGTGTCGCGCAACTCAACCAGGTCTTTGTGACGGAACATCGCGTTGTCGTCGATCGTCATCTTGCAATCGAGCGCCACCACGCGGCCGTCCTTGGTCAGGATGAGCGGGTTCACTTCGGCCAGCGAGCAATCCAACTCGTCGTAGGCCTTGGACAGCGCCATCATCGCCGACACTGCGGCGTTGATGCTGGCCACGGGAATACCCATGCCGAAGGCGAGCTTGCGGGCCTGAAAGCTTTGCAATCCGAAGCCGGGCTCAATGGCTTCTTTCAGCAGCAGGTGCGGCGTCTTGGCCGCCACCTCTTCGATGTCCATCCCGCCTTCGGAAGACGCCATGAAAACGTTCTTGCCGATCTGCCGGTCGAGCGTGATTCCAATGTAGAGTTCGCGCTCGATCGGCAGCGTCTCTTCGATGAGCAGGCGCTTGACCACGCGGCCTTCCGGCCCCGTTTGATGCGTCACCAGCGTCATGCCGAGGATGGCCTTGATTGCCGCCTCGGCGGAGGCCATATCCTTGGCCACCTTCACGCCGCCGCCCTTGCCGCGGCCTCCGGCGTGAATCTGCGCCTTGACGACGACCCCGCCACCGGTGGCCGCGCCAAATTCCTTGGCGTCGGACACTGCCTCGTCTACCGTGTACGCCACCTTGCCGTTGGGCACAGGGACGCCGTACTTGGCCAAGAGGCTCTTGGCCTGATATTCATGAATTTTCATAGGATTGTGCTAGTATCCGAAGACCGTTCGAACTCACCAATATAGCATGGCGTTTCTTGACTATCTCCATCGTGTCACGGCTCACTCCTCGCTAACTTCAGACGAAGCCGAAGCGGCGCTGGGGATGATTCTGGAGGGACAGGCAACGGTCCCACAGATTGCCGCGTTCCTGGTGGCGCTCCGCATGAAGGGCGAGACGGGCGAGGAGTTGCTCGGGCTGGCGCGGGCCATGCGTGCCCGGTCCTTGCAAGTCGACGTAACCGGCGTGGCCCAGCCTCTGCTTGACACGTGCGGCACCGGGGGAGACTCCACGGGGAGCTTCAACATCTCCACCGTCGCCGCGCTCGTCGTCGCCGGAGCCGGCGTGCGCGTGGCCAAACACGGCAACCGCTCGATGGCGTCGCACTGCGGCAGCGCCGACATTCTTGAAGCGCTCGGCGTGAAGGTCGCCTTGGCGCCGGAACGTATGGCCGATTGCATTCGCCGCGCCGGTATCGGGTTTCTCTTTGCGCCCGCGCTGCATCCGGCGATGAAGCACGCCCAACCGGCGCGGACTGAGCTGAAGATACGCACGGTCTTGAATCTGCTGGGGCCGCTCACCAATCCGGCCGGAGCGCGCTACCAGTTAATCGGTGCGCCATCGGAAGCCGCCGCGCGATTGATGGCCGGCGCGCTCGCCGAATTGGGTACGGGCCGCGCCTTCGTCGTCCACGGATCGGACGGCATGGACGAAATCACGACGACCAGTTCAACGCTGGTGCTCGAAGTAGCCCATGATCGCGTGGCTGAGCACGTGTGGCTGCCGTCTGATTTCGGAGTGTCGCGTGCGAACCTGGCGGACTTGGCCGCGCCGGCCAAGGAGGACAATCTCCGTATCGCCAAGGCGGTGCTGGCGGGCGAGGCCGGACCTTGCCGGGATATCGTGTCTGTCAACGCGGCGGCTGCACTTCTTGCCGCCGGCGTGGCGGCGTCGCTCCGGGAAGGCGTCGCGCTGGCGGGCAGGTCGATCGATAGCGGCGCCGCGCTTCAGCGTCTTGAGTCACTCGTTACCGAGTCCAACCGCTAACTTCTATCGGGGAGAGTCTTTAACGGCGTCCTTGCGCGCGCGAATCTCGCGCACCGCATAGATGCGCCGTCCTTGGCTTTCAAAGTAGGTCCGCACCATGATCTCGCCCAGCAACCCGGTGGTGAACATCATGAGTCCGGAAAGCAGCAGCAGTCCGCCAGCCATCATGAGCGGCCCGTGCTTCACCATGATCTCGCCGCCCAGGATCTTGAAGACAAGCAGATAGCCGAGGATCGCGCCTCCCAATATCGAGCCGATCAAGCCCAGCTTGCCGAAGAAGTGCATGGGCCGCGTGAAGTAGGTCAGCAGAAACTTGATCGTGATGATGTCGAACAGGACGCGAAAAGTCCGCCCGATGCCATAGTGCGAGGCGCCCGTTACGCGCGGCGTATTGCGGATCGGCACCTCGGCCACACGCGCGCCATAGAAGCTGGCCAGCGCGGGAATGAACCGGTGTAATTCGCCGTAGAGGTTGACGTCTTTCAAGACCTCGCTGCGGTACGCCTTGAACGTGGTGCCGAAGTCGTGCAACTCAATGCCGCTCGCTTTGGCCATCAACCAGTTGGCGATGCGCGAAGGGATTTTGCGCGAGAGCGTGTTGTCCACGCGGTTCTTACGCCAGCCACTGGCGATGTCAAAGCCTTCGTTGATCTTGGCCAGCAGCGCGGGGATGTCTTCAGGATCGTGTTGGAGGTCGCCATCAAGCGAAATGATCACGGCGCCCTGCGCCTCGTCAAAGCCGGCCGAGAGCGCCGCCGTCTGGCCGAAGTTACGCCGCAGCCGGATTACTTTGAGGCGGCCATCGGTCTCTACCAGGTTGGCAAGCAGGTCGAAACTCCGGTCCGTCGACGCATCGTCGATGAAGAGGATCTCATAAGGCTTGGCCACACGGGCCATCACCGACGTCAGCTTGTCGTACAGCGGGAGGATTGACGGTTCCTCATTGTGAATCGGGATCACAATGGAGATCATTCGACAATGATACCGTAGTGACGATGGCAGATCGTCGCGACTTTCTCTCCTCGGCCGCCGGAGCGGCTGCCGTATTCACTCTCGCCGGGGACTCGCCCAAGATGCGGGCCGCCTCCATCAACGGCCAGATCGGCATGGCTTTCATAGGCAGCGGCATCCGCGGCACGCAGCTGATTGACGATTTCAAGCCGATTGAAGGGCTGAAATTTCTGGCCGTCTGCGACCTCTACGACGGTTGCCTCGCGCGGGCGAAAGAGCAGATCGACGACACGATCACAACGGGCAAAGACTATCGCGCGATTCTTGACCGCAAGGACGTTGACGCCGTGGTGATTGCCACCCCGGACCACTTGCACAAACGCCTGGTGCTGGATGCATTGTCGGCCGGCAAGCATGTCTACATCGAGAAGCCGATGACCTGGAGCCTGGAAGAGGGTAAGGCGATCATAGCCGCCGAGCGCTCCAGCGGCAAAGTGTTACAGGTGGGTAGCCAGCATAAGACGTCGGCTATGGCCGCCAAAACGCGCGAGTTGATCAAGTCCGGCGCGATAGGCAAGGTCACGATGGTGCGGATGGCGAACCATCGCAACAACGCCCAGGGCGCCTGGAAATACGAGATTCCGCCGGATGCCTCCGAGCGCACCATCGAGTGGGCGCGCTTCCTGGGAGACCGTCCCAAACGCCCCTTTGACGCTCGCACCTTCTTCCAATGGCGCTGCTGGTGGGAGTTTTCCGGTGGCGTGGCAACGGACCTGTTCGTCCACTTGCTCACCTGGCTGCATGAAGTGATGGATGTCAAAGCGCCGGTCTCGGTGGCGTCGCAAGGCGGACTGCACTTCTGGAAAGACGGCCGCAATGTTCCCGATGTCCTCAACAGCGTCTTCGAATATGAAGAGGGCTTTGTGGCCGACATGTACGTCCACCTGGCCAACTCCTTCCCCGCCCCTGGCAACACCATCATGGGCACCAAGGGAACGCTGGTGGAGCGGGGCGGTAAGCTGATCCTCTATCCGGAACCTGTGGATACGGGCGTCCAAGCTTATGGCACGCTGCAATGGCCGAAGGCGGCACGCGCAGCCTATTTCGAGTCCAAGGGCTGGAGCCCGGAAGGCAAGCCGCTCCAAGAGCTGCCGGCGCGCGCGCAGCCTGACGAGATCGAGGTCGAGCGTGGCCATACCCATGCCGAGTGGTTCGTGCTTTCCATGCGCGAGGGCCAGCCGAGCAAAGAGAATGCGCAGGAGGGACACTTGGCGGCGGGAGCCGCGCACGTGGCCAACATGTCCTACCGCCGGGGCAAGAAGCTCAAATGGGACTGGAAGAACGACGCGGTGACCGAAGCCTGACCGCCACTACTTGGCGTAGCTGTCAAACTGTCCGCGGGCAAAGTGGTTCACCACCTTGGCCTCATTGCGCGCGATCTCGTAGTAGACCGCCTTCAACAACTGATCCTTGCGGTTGATCAACTGTTCACGGATATTCTGCTGCACTCGCGGGTCATTCAATTCACGCTGGCCGGCGGGTTCTTTGGAGACCACCTTCAGAATCCGGAAGCCTTCCGGGGTGCGGATCATCGGCGAGTACTGCCCGGGCGCCAAGGCCATCACCATCTTGCGCAACTCGGTATGGGCCTGCTCGAGTGAAGACTGCGGCACGAAGCCCAGGTCCCCGCCATTGGCCGCGGTATTGCCGTCTTCGGAAAACGCCTGGGCCACCATCGCGAAGTCCTCGCCCTGCTTGAGGCGCGCGGCGATCATCTCCATCTTCTTACGGGCTTCTTCCTCGTTGGTCGCCTTGTCGCTCTTGAGGTTCCGCACGTTGGGATCCGGCGTGGGCGTCACCAGAATCTGAGCCAGATGTACTTGCGGCTCAGCCAGATTAAACGAGGCCCGATTGGCGTTGTAGAAATCGGCCACGTCTTTATCGGTGATGTTGATCTTGGACGTGATGTCCTTGTTGAACAGCTTTTGGATGCTCAGATCGCGCCGCAGTTGCGACTTGAACTCTTCCGACGTAACCTTGCGCGCCGTCAACTGTTTTTGAAACTCTTCCTGCGTGTAGGGAGCCTTGAGGTCGTTAAACTTGGCCTCAACGTCGGTATCGGGCGCCATCAGGCTGAGCTTTTCGGCCCGCTGCAGCATGATCTCGTTGTCTACCATGCTGCGCAGCACTTCCAGCTTTTGGATCGCCATCTGGTCTTCGCTCGACTCAGGCGTTGGGTTGGGGAACTGCAGCCGGTACTGCTTTTCGAGGTCGGCGTACGTGATGGGGCGCGAGTTCACTTCAGCCGCTACGTTGGTGGGCGCGGCGGTCTTGCAGGAGGAAGACAACGTTAGTAGCCCAATTCCGGTCCAGAAAGCGCAGATCCCGCAATGCCGCATAAGTTCTTCATTCTAGCGCGGGCCGCCTAGCATGGCGCAACGCGGGCTCTGACTGTTAACCTGGGTGGCATGAACTGGCTGCGGCCGCTCCTGGCGGCGATCGCTTTCCTGCAGCCTCTGTTCTGGTTGACCATGACGGCCTTGCCGCTAGTTTACAGCACGGACCGGCTACTGGCGGGCGCGTCGATGGGCGGTGTCTTCTTCACGCCGATGGGGCTGTTCTTCACCGGGTTGCGCTTCCCCTTCCGGTCTCGCTTCACGCTGATCGCTGGCGCGGTGACGCTGCTACTTTCCCTCTCTGTGTTCTTCTGGCGTCGCGCGCACCTGGCGAACTGGCGGACCATCGCGGCGGGCTTTGCCACCAGCGCAGCCATCTACGGCTCATCCAATTGGGCACAGCAGCGAGTGGCTGACCGGGAACATGCGCGGGCAGCGGCACTGTTGGCCTCCATCCCCAAGCCCGCCGCCGATCTTCCGTATGACCGTCAGTTCTTCCAGCGTGGCGTAAGCTTCACGGCCGAAGCAGGCGTGCGGTACGGGTCGGAAGCCTCGCTGGAGCAGTTGAAGCAACTGGCCGCCCACGGCGTCAACGCCATCGCGCTGGTGCCGTATGGCGGCGGCCGGGCGACCGATACGTCGATCGAGATTCGCACGGCGGGCCGCGGCAGTTGGGAGAACGACGCGGGGATCGAGGTCACTGCGGCGGTGGCCCATCAACTCGGCATGCGCGTGATGCTGAAGCCGCATCTGTGGCGCATGGGCGGCGAGGCGGCGCGCACGCCTGACCTGCGCCGGCAATGGTTTGAGCAGTACCGCCCGTTCATAGAGCACTATGCGCGGCTGGCTGCGAAGATCCACGCCGATATCTTCGTCATCGGTACCGAACTCGGCACGCTGTCGCAATTCGACGCCGAGTGGCGCAACATCATCGCGGCGGTGCGGGTTATTTATGCGGGTCCGCTCACCTTCGCGCCCACGCAAGGGCCGGAGTTTGAGACGCTGGCTTTTTGGGATGCGCTCGACTATATCGGCCTCGACAACTACTACCCGCTCCCTGACAGTTACTCGACGGCTGAGCTCGTGGCCAAGGTAGAAGCGGTGCATCGAAAGTTCAACAAGCCCGTCATCCTTACCGAAGCTGGATTCTCGGCCGTGGAGAACGCCCACCGCGCGCCGTGGGAAGACGAGACCGACAAGCCGCTCTCGCTCAGCGAACAGGCGCGATGCTATGAGGCGCTGCTGGCGGCCTTCTACCATCAGCCCTGGTTCCATGGCGTCTACTGGTGGAAGGTGGGCACCAACGGATACGGGGGGCCGGAGAACAATTCGATGACTCCTTGGCGGAAGCCAGCCATGGAAGTTGTGAAGCGCTGGTATCTGAATGGAAAACGATAGAACCGTGAAATTCCCTTGCCTCTTGCTGTGTCTTGCAGCCGCCGCAGTGTGCCCATCAGCCGACGCCCAACCGGTCTCGGTTGGAGTTCGAGGCGGCTTGCAATTGATCGACTGGTTCAAGCCGCTCACCGGAGGCACGGAACGGACGGTCACCGACGATTCGTCAAAGGCGGCGGTTGGCCCGTTCGTCAGTGTGAAATTGCCGCGGCTCCTGGCGCTTCAGCTGGAAGGATTGCGCCGAGGTTACGGGTTCAAGCGGTCCACCGCCAGGCTCGGCTCTTTCACCAGCCACGAAGAATCCGGCAGTTCCTGGGACATTCCCGCGCTCCTCATCTGGCGGCCTGATTATCAGGAGAACGGCTGGCAACCTTACGCAGGCGCCGGACCGGCGGTGCGTTATGTGACCGCCGATTCGGTTGATGTGATACGGCGGCCGAAATTATTGCCGACAGACCCGCCGGCGAGCGAGACGCGCACGCCAGGGCAACGCAGTCAGACCAACGTAGGGATGATGGCCACCGCCGGCATGGAACGAAAGCTGGGGCCGATCGTGTTCTCCGCTGAACTGCGCTACGCCCGTTGGACGGCGCCGACGCTGCTTGGAGATGTCCAGCCAAATCGGAATCAGGTGTCGATTCTATTTGGCGTGCGATCGCGCTGAAGCCACAGCGTCGCGAATCGCCGCCACCACGGCACCGGGCTGATCCAGTTGAATGTCATGCCCGCTCGGCGCCACGCGCACCATCTTGCCTCTGCCCCACCCCGCGGCCATCTTCATCTGCTCATCCACCCACGGATCGGACCCCTCCGCATTGGCAGCCCGCGACAGAAACCAGACCGGCAGAGTGGCGCTGGTTGCCTTCGCGGCCAGTTTGTATAGATCGGCTTGATACTCGAGTGCCTGGAACAGATCGACGCCGGCGGCGTAGGCCTGCCACTTGTCGGTAGCCCACAAATGTGCCGCGTGGAATTGCACTGGGAGCTTGTCGAATGGGGCGGCGAGCGAAGCTTTGGGCGCCGTTGGGCGTGGCTTCTTGGCCGCCTCGGCCGCATAGGCTCGCAACTCTTCGACGGTTGCGTCCACCAGCGCCTTAGCCTGTCCGTTCACCCGAATCTGCCCGCCCTGCGGCGGGGCTGTATCGATGAGCACCATCGCCGAGACACGCTCGGGGTGTTCGGCATAGTAGGCTCGCGCCAGCACTCCACCCACCGAGTGTCCAGCCAGCACCACGGGCCGCCGAGGCGAGAGATGCCGGATCAAGCGATCGAGCTCTTCGACAAAAATGCGCGCCGACGGTTGCCCGGGAACGGGCTCAGACCACGCGTCTCCGGCGCGATCGTAGACGCACACGCGAGCAAGCTCGGCCACCTTCAGCTGTACCAATGCAAAGTGAAACGAGAATCTGGGGGTGCCATGAATCATGACGACGGTCTCCGCGCCACGGCCTTCGCAGTGAAGATGCACGCGATGCCCGCCGCTCAAGTCCACCATCCGGCCAAACGGCTTGGGCTGGGCTATGCAGACCACAGAGAAGGCCGCCAAGAGAAACGATGCCCGGGTCATTGGAATATCCAATGATAAACTGAAGTTGCCTGAAGTCGGCGCAGGCAGAAAGGTCCGAAGTGCGTATTCGCTTCTTCTCCTTCCTGCTAATGGCAGTAGGTCCGGCATTGCTGCCGGGCGTTTCGATACCAGGCGACTCCCGCCGCGGCGCCGCTCTCTTTGAGTCGCAACACTGCGTGACCTGTCACGGCGCTCTAGGCTCCGGTGGTCAAAGCGCTCCCGATTTAGGCCGCTGGACGGGGCGAGCCTTTACGCCTCTCACGCTGGCCACCTATCTCTGGAACCACGCCCCAACGATGTGGTCCGCCATGGACAAGGCGGGCATCGAAAAACCGTCTCTCAATGAGCAACAGTCGGCGGACCTTTTCGCCTATTTCTACGCGCATCGCTACTTCGAATCGCCGGGCGAGGCCGGCCGGGGTAAGCGAGTCTTTACTTCGGCCCGTTGCGGCACGTGCCACTCGCTGCAAGGGAATCGTAGCCCGGGCGCTCCACCGCCCGTCTCACAGTGGAAGGATGTCACCGATCCCGTCGCTTTCACCAGCTCACTCTGGAATCACTCGGCGCGGATGTACGCCGAGATGAAGGCGCGCAAGCTGGACTGGCCGGATCTCTCCGCCCAGCAACTAACGGACCTGCTGGTCTACGTCCGGCGCCTTCCTGGCGCGCATCCCGTGGAACCGGTTTTGACGATGGCGGACACGCGCGAAGGCGAAGGAGTCTTTCGCTCAAAGGGCTGCATCGCGTGTCATTCAGGAGCCAAGGCGCTCGATCAGTTGCGGCACCGCACTCTGGCCGGATTCTCGGTAGCCATGTGGAATCACGCGCCGCGGATGGCAGTCGCGCCGCCGCAGGTGAGTGCCGATGAAATGCGGCAGCTAACCGGCTATCTCTGGTCAATCAGCTACTTCGACGAACCGGGTGACGAGCGGACCGGCGCCAAGGTGTATGCCAAACTTGGCTGTCAGGGTTGTCACGCCTCGTCGACTTGGATGGCGCCGTCGCTCACGCGTCGAGCCCAGCCGTTGCAAGCGATCGATTTCACCGCCGCCCTCTGGCGGCACGGTCCGGCCATGCACGCCCGCATGCGCGAGCAAAAGATGGAATGGCCCCGGTTCAAGGAACATGAACTGGCAGACCTGATCGCCTATATCAATTCCCGTCGTGACTGAGACCCAGATGCAGTTTCGGCACCCGCGCCGACTTCAGTACGGCAAGTTTGTCGAGGAAATCGCGACGGTCCAGAATGTAGTGAAATTTCAACGCCGCGTCGCCGCCCGACAGATGATCGAGTAGCTGCTCGAGCACATCGCCCGGTTCATGCGCCTGCACTCCGATGTGCCGCAGGTAGCCGGACTGGCGCAGCCGGGACACCAGTTCCTGCACCGTCTTGCGGCCTTCAAAAGTGATGCCGCCGGATTTCTGAGACCGGCTCAACAGGTACTGAATCGCCAGCACCTCGTCAAAAATCATGGCCGCGAGGAAGAGCCACCCGTCTTCCTTTTTCCAGCCGTCTTCGAGCTCCTTGGAGCGCCGCACACTGCGCACGCCGGCGAACTCGGCGTCCCAGTCCACGGCGGGCTCACGCCTCTCCAAGTAGAGCTTGGTGGCCGCCAGGAGAGCGTGGTACTCCTCGAAATCGAATTCCCTGCCCGCGTGCTCCAGCCACTCAAAAAACGCCTGGCGGCCAGTGGATTTCTGATCGAGGAATTCATACTGGCCCTTCGAGGTTGGCAAATGCTTGACCAATTCGCGGCGGGCCGCATCGGTGGCCTTGCCTCCCTCCACACGATAGAGACGGAGCCGCGCATGCCATTTGGCCGGCGAATGGCAGTGCGGGCAATTGCCATCACGAGCCGGCTCGTCGAAGTAAGGCCTGATGGTGGCGCCGGACGTCAGCTCGTCGACGCTGGGCTTATGGGCGCGGATCAATTTCTGTGCTGCCTCGGCGGCCATGCCCAGGTGCCGGGTAAACACGTCGAGGATGCAGGCCAGGCAGAGCCACGTCGATTGTTCGCGGAGCATCTCGTGCGGGAAGAACTCGGAGATCTCGGCGCCGGGCTCCCACTTGGTGGGGCGGCCGGCAGCGGGCGGCT
>JAYTKJ010000747.1:0-2383 GCA_043730365.1 Acidobacteriota bacterium
CCGATCAGGACTTGCGAAACCGTTTGGCCGGTGCGAGGGTCGATGCCGACGCGCTGATTCCCCACCCGCGCCGCCTGATACAGTTGCGGCGATTTCCCCGGCTGGTAGCGGTCGGGCGTGAAGCCGGCCACATTGTCGGGCGCGCTGTAGTTGGGTTGAATCCAGTAAAACCGCAGGCCGTAATCGAGCGTCAAGCGTCGGCTGACCTTCCAATTGTCCTGCACGAACCACTCGACGTTTTTGAAGCGTCCGTAGCCGAAGGCGCCGGCGTCGGCTTCACTGTAACTCGCGAAATTGCCGAGGAGCGCATTCGACCATGCCCAGTTGGTATCCAGCGGATTGTTCACGTTCCGGCCCAGATCGAAGGTACCGTTGAATGCCGAATCCCGCCGCGCGTTGCGGGAGGTCGGTTCAAAGTAAATCCCCGCCTTCAGCGCGTGCGAACCAAGCATGTGGCTGGCGTTGCTGGTGAAGTTCCAGATATTATTCCGCCCCACGAAGGGGAACTTTGCATCCGTGGCGAGGTTCACCGCATTCGGGACGCCGCCGAAGGTGACCTGCGGCACGATGTCGAGAGGGTTGATCTCTGGATGGAACTGCCCCAGCGTTTGCAGTCCGGTCTTGCCGCGTTGATTCGCCGCAAGCACCGATTCGTTGAGAGGCCAGCGGTCCTGCAGGCCCCGGTTCACGCCGGCGGTCAACTCAACGACCGTTCGAGGGCTCACGATTTTCGTGACATTGGCCGCCAGGCCTCTGCCCAGCAGGTCGTAACGCAGCGGGAGTTGAGGCCAATTGGTGGGGTTGCTACCGTGCGTGGACATCCCTTCAAACAACTCGTTGCTGGTGATGCCGCGTACATAAAAGGTGGTGGTGGGCGTGGCCGCGTAGTCCACGCGCAACACTTCCACGCGCCGCGGATTGTTCACGACACCACCGAAGAGCCAGTTGAATTGCCGGGTTGGCGTGCTCGTGTTGGGAAGAGGCAGGAGATTCAGGATCGCCTGGCCGTTGGGATTGATCCGGCTGCGTGGGATGAGGTTGCCCGGGAACGAAGCGCCGCTGGAGGGATCTCGAATCGCGATCAGTCTTCCATCGGCTTCCAGGGTCTGTGAGTAGTCGCCTTGGCGTTCCAGGGCAGTGGGTACGGAACGGAACCCCAGCGTCAGCGGCCGCTTCTGGGGAGCGATTTCCTGCGAGAAGAAGAAGAACAGCTTGTCGCGATTGCGGTTGAAGTTGCCGGGAAGCAAGACCGGCCCGCCGATCGTGTATCCGAAGAGGTCGTAGCGGTAACGGTCGCGCGGGCGGGCGGTGAGGTTGTTGAAGAAGTTGTTGGCATTCAGCGCTTCGTTGCGCTTGTAGTAGTAGCCGCTGCCGTGGAAATCCCTGGCGCCGGACTTGACCACCACATTGATGGTTGCGCCGGAGTTGCGGCCGTACTCGGCCTGGTAGTTTGTCAGCAGAACTTTGACCTCCGCCAGCGCATCCATGCTTGGCTGAAAGTGGGGGCCTGTGCTGTTGCCGGTGTCCAGATTGGTGACGCCGTCGAGGGTCAGGTTGGTGGTGCCCGAGCGTCCTCCCTGAATATTCAATCCGGCGAGGCTCGACGATCCAGGAGCGTCACGTACGCGGGTATCCACCACGCCGGGGAGCAACCGCAACAGCCCCATGAAATCACGCCCCTGCAACATGAGCGTCGAGAGCTGGCTGGCAGTGACGACGCCGGCGCGTTCGGAGCTCGCCGTCTGGACCGTCGCGCCTTGCGACTCGACGCGGACCGTTTCCGTGGTGGAGCCCAGTTCGAGTTTCACATCGACGGGCAGCCGCTCGTTGGCCGTGAGAACAATGCCCGTCCGCCGGAACGTCTTGAACCCGGCGTGTTCCGCATCCAGGGTGTAGGCGCCTGGCTGGATGGCGGGAAAGCTGTACAGGCCCACGCCGTTGGTTGCCGCCGTTCGTTTTGCGCCAGTGGCTTGGTTGGTGAGTGTTAAGCCGGCGTTCACGACCACGGCTTCACTATGATCTTTTACGGTGCCGGCGATCACGCCGCTCACAGTTTGTGAATGCACCATGGAAGCGGAACAGATAACGAGGAGTATCAACCGTTTCATGTAAATACCTCAAGCGCGCGCATCGCCATATCTGACGGGTGCCGGAGTCCGAAGGCATACTATCACACCAATTCACAACTCGGCCGGCCATCTGGGCGCGTCCCGCCCTCAGATGCAACTGTGCTTCCGATTCCGGCTCGCGAATTGCGATATTGTGAGCAATATGAAATCATGCCACGTCTATCCGCCCGAGTCCACCGCGGGGCTGCGGTTGCCGGCTGCCCATCGTCTGAGCCATCTCGCGGACAAACCTAACACCCAGATTGCCGCGGCTT
>JAYTKJ010000748.1:0-12947 GCA_043730365.1 Acidobacteriota bacterium
CGCCTCACCAAGATCGCCGCCGAACTCCGCAAACTCGCCACCGGCTAGGTGCGGGCAGAGATTGGCCGGATAAGTCGCGATGTCGTTATCCAACTGGTACGCGGCGCACCGCCGTAACCATTCGCGAACCGTTGGCGTGGCGATGTGCCAAATAATGTTGACGAATCTATGCCAAACAATTCTGAAAGTGACGCGACGCCCAGATCAATCAAGGATCTCATCGCAGCGGCTATAGCCGACGGCGAAAATATCCGCGCTCTCGCCCGCAGAGCTGAGAAGTCGAGCTAGGGTTTCGGTTCCGCCACCGGTTGCGCCTTGGCCTCGCCATTGACTCCCAAGCGCGATTCGATCTCCGTGATCATTTTGCGCACGCCTTCGGCGTCGCCGGCTTGCGGCGAGAACTTGAGATAGTTGCGGAGTTGATTGGCGGCCGGCTCCAGCTCGCCCTTTTCGGCCAGCAGCGCGCCGAGCAGATGGTGCGCTTTCGGCATGCGGTGCTGGAGGTCCATCTTCACGGCCTCCTGCGCGCTCTTCTCGGCTTCGTCGTATTTCTTCAGGTTGTAGTTGGCGACGCCGTTGATCAGAAAGGCCTGGGGAAAATCCACGGGGTTCAGCCGGATCAACTTGCCGCTCAACTCAGCGGCCTCGTCCCACTTCAAAGCTCCAGCTGCCATTTGCGACAGAGGCAGATAGGGATTCACGTACTTGGGGTCGGCCTCGAGCGCCTTGCCAAAGGCGGCGCGGGCGTCGTCGGCTCTGTTGGCAGTCAAGTGTAGCCGGCCCAGTTCAAACCAGGCGACCGCGAATTTGGGATGCAACTCCACCGCCTTGTCGAGTTCCTTCTGCGCCTCGGCCAGCTTGTTCTTCTTCATCAGATCCTTGGCCTTGTCGTAAGACTTACGCGCTTCCTTGGGAGCCATCAACGTGGTCATGCTGGTGGCGAGGCCTTCGACGTTGGCGATCCGGCGCAGCACGATGGTGCCGATGTCGGGATTATCCATCGAACGGCGCCCGGCCATCGATACCGCTTCGGAGCGATACCCGGCCAGCTTAGCCACGATGTCGCAACCCATGAGCTCACGCTCCATTTGCTGGCGGGCCATCGGGTTTGAGCCGCCGCCCATCGTGTTCCGGCCGGGCGCGCCTCCGAATGGACCGCCGCCGCCACTGGACAGCGGGTCGCGATCGCTACTATAGCTGGCGTCGCTGAACATGCCCTGATTGCGGCCCACTTCGAAGCTGAACCGGCCCTTGGAATCGGTATAGCCTTCCGGACGCGCGTTGCCGTTGCAGACGCGTTCAATGACCACGGACTCCTGCGGCGGCGTGCCGTCTTCCAGCATCACTTTGCCGGAAATGAAAATCGGGCGCACCATCTCCGGCATCTGCTGTTGTTGGCGCGGATCCATGCCCGGCTGCTGCGTACGATCCGTCGGCAGCCCTGGGCCGGGTTGACGGGTGCTCCCCCCAGGGATGCTCGCAGCGCCTCCGGTGCTTGCGCCGCCAGCTCCCGCGGCAGCGCCGCCAGCTGCCGGAGCACCTTGTTCCTGAGCCACTGCTGTCGTTGACACGGCGGTAGCGGCAAAAATCAGAGTCAGAGCGAGTCTGGACATTGAGGACCTCCCCGGCACGCGGTAAGGCGAACCTGCCCTATTGTAACCAACCTTAACGCCACGCGCTGCCCGTTCAAAGGTAAAATTAAATCCTGACATGAACAAGACCTTTCTCGCCATGGCCGGCGCATTGGCCACGCTCGTTTCCTGTTTCGATTCCTCGTCGCCTTCCGAGAAGGCCCGTCACGATAAGGGCGAGAAGAAATCGGTTGAACCCGTCTCCGGGCAAAACGCTTATTACAAGATGTACGGAGCCGCCAAGTCCTGGGCTCCCGATATCCAGGGTTACCGTTGTGAGCCGATTCGCCTCGAGGCGATTCCGGAGAAGGACGGCCGTTTCCCGGCATGGAAATGCACTTTCGTCTCCGAGTCTAAACGGGCCAAGAAGACCTACTCTTATTCGGTGATCGCGGCCGAAGGAATCTTCAAGGATACCTTTGGCGGCCATGACGAGTCATACTCCGGACCCACCGGTCAGAACCTGCCGTTTCCGATCCTGGCCCTCAAGATCGACACCGATGCGGCCATCAAGACGGCTCAGCACGAGAGCGCCGCGTACATGAAGAAGAATCCGGACTTGCCGTTGACGCCGGTGCTGGAGAAGACCAAAGAGACGGGCAATGCCGTTTGGCGCATCTACTGGGGATTCCCGGCCACCAGCAACTACTCGGTATTGGTTGACGCCTCGACGGGTCAATACCAGAAGACCATGCGTTAGAGCCCGGCAACTGATACTGGGCCGCGCCGAAAAGGAAGCGGAGGCTCGGCAACTGATACTGAGCCGCGCCGATAAGGAAGCGGAGTCTCGGCAACTGGTTCCGGCGCAGAGGCGATGAAATGGAAGCAGCTTGATCTACCCGGCCCTCTTCCTGTTTGTCGCCACCACCGCCTTCGCCTCGTGGTCGTTGTGGTGGTCTTGGCTCGAACAATCGCGAGGCTGGCGGATCGACTAGTGGGTCTGGCCGAGGAAGACAGCGAGACAGCACGGTGACCACAACGCTACAGGACGTGGCCCGCCGTGTCTGGTTCGACCCGCCCCGAGCAGACGCTCGCCAATGCGCAACTGTTCCTGGCCCACTTGATGGTCTAAGGCACGCTCGAGGAAGTGCTGGCCGTCAGAGAGCACTACACGGATCGGGACATTAAACCGTTCTTAACAACCCGCCGCCGGCGTCTTCGACATTTGCTCTGGCGCGAACTGCCGACTTCCCTGCCGAGCGTCGTTTCGCTCGATTGATGCTTCAGACAGCTTCGCAGGGATTCAAGATCGTAATGCCCATCCCGTCGTAATCAATTCCGCTGTTTCGGGCTTACAACCCCAAGTTAGCGGTCAGCCGCGTCGCCGAAGGCGGCGCTGAATTTCGGAGATAAACCCCTGCGTGCTCGCCAAATCGGCGGTCCAGGTCCTGCTGTTCGGGTCCAGTTGGACGAGCGCCTCCCCCGAACCGAGAGCAGCCTTGTGCTGAGCCAATGCCTCTGGCAACCGATCCAAGGTCGACAGCAGGCGGCCTACGTTGTTGCGCGCCCGCATCAAGTCGCGGCGCCAGCCAGCGTGGGACGGCGAGCGCTTTGTCATTTCCAGACGGATCCGCAGACTCTCCTCGTATTTGAGGAGGGATTCCTCCCGCTTTCCCTGCATCTCTAGCACACGTCCCAGATTGCTGTACGAGATTGAAAGCTCACGCTGCCAGCCGAGACTTTCGGGATCCCGAACGGTCAGCTCTTTCATCATGCGATGGTATTGCTGATATTCCTCGAACGCTTGCGCATGCTCTTCCCGTGCTTGGTGCACACTTCCGACGCGGTTGTGTGCCACTGCCAAGTCGCGGAGCCAGTCGAGGTTCGACGGGTCTCGGGCACAGAGCTTCCGCCGGATCTCGAGACAGGCGCGAAATTCGGCCAACGCCTCTTCCAGGTTAGCCTGTTCTTGCAGAACTGCCCCGATGTTCAATTTAGCCGTAGCGAATTCTTGCTGCCACGCAAGGTTGTCCGGCTGGCCAACCACGAGGCCCGCCATAGTGTTATGAAAGGCGTGGTATTCCTCGAGCGCCTCAGTAAGTTGGCCACGCGCTACAAAAACTCCACCCAGCATGTTGTGGGAAGTTGACAGATCGCGCTGCCAAGCCGGATTTTCCGGATCGCTTTGCACCAAGGCCAGCCGGATGGACTTGGCAGCCTCGAATTCCCGGCGCGCCTCTTCCAGATCTCCGAGTTGCTGTAGCACCCCGCCCACCCGGTGGTGGGAGGCCGACAGATCGCGTGCCAGTTCTACATCGTTTGGATTGGCGATGAGCAGTTCGGTTCGCAATTGCAAGCCCCCGCGGTACTTGACTAAAGCCCCCGACAGGTCGCCGCGTCTGTTCATCACATCGCCCACCAAGCTGTGAGCGCTGGCAAATGCGACTTTAGCATCGGATTCAGCTAGCAAGGTGTACGCTTCGCCAGCGAGTTCCTCCAACCTCGTTAGCGGAATTCGATAAAAATCAATCCAGCCGCGGATGAGTTGAATCTGGCCTTTGCATGGGTTCGGCAGCTGCAACTGGCTCAATTCTTCGAGAGCGACACCCAAGGCCTGAACATCTTCCTGGCGACCCTGCCGAAACCACTTCCAATATGTCTTGTGGAGCCGCTCTGCCCCCTGCTCCGGCTCAGCCGAGAGGAGGTGGTAAAGAGTTTCGATCTGCGATGGAGCATCGTCGTTCGAGAAATGCCGCGCCATTCTCGAGGACAGCTCGCGAAAGCGCCCCGGATCGTCATCCTGGAGTTTCCGCCGAAGAGCACGTCGCGTGGCCTCGTGAATACTCCACCGCTTGGGGCTTACCGAGTCCACGGTCGGCAGCATCGCTAGCCGTTTGCAGAGCGAGGTGGCTCTGCGGCGGTCCAGATCGAGGAGACTCGTTAGCACATTGTCGTCGAACCACCGCGGCACAGCGGCCGACTCATACCCTTGCCGGTCGTATTGAGGTATCGCCGGCCGACTAACCATTGCCGCGGCGAGCTGGTAAAGTTGACGATCCACAATGCTCGGCCGGCCATCGCCGATAAGCGTGACCGCTTCCACGTGGTCAGCAGTTATCCCCGAATTGGGCCAGCGCCGCCCGGCATACTCAACCCAATCCTCAACCGAGATTGGGGCCTCTAGCGTCCGCACCATCACGAGGTTCTTCCAAGCCGCCAACTCCCAATTGGGAATCGTCTGGCCTGCGATAATTACCACCAAGCCGGGCATCCGATCGAGGTCGAATAAGAACCGTTGCTCGATCCAGCGGACAGTTTCAGTCGAGGCAGCTTCCCAGGTGTCGAACGCCAGGACCAGGGGAGTGTCGAGGAAGGCTAATTCGTCCAGCATCTCGTTCATCCAAGCGTGCCCCGACGTTGCCTCAGTATGTTGGAAAACACCAGGTAAATCTGTCTTGAGAGATCGAAAGATATCGTTCAGGGAAGGCCCTAGTCTCAAATCGATCAGAGCATTCTTCACGCCCAATAGCCTCGCGTAGGCCATAAGCTCGCTGACGATGTTGCTTTTGCTGTATCCCGAGGCGCCGAGCAACAGCAAAACACGCTGGCTGACCCTGCCGGTAATGATCTGTTCAAAGGCGGACAATTCCGCCTTCCGGTCCGCAATTTTCATCGAGTAGCCTGTCTGCGGATTTGGCCAAGCGACGTCCGACCGGTAGCTGAATAGTCCGGGTGTTATTTTGTTGCAGTGGTCGACCACCCTTTGGATCGGCGTAGCCCTGACGATACGACTGCCTGTTTTTTCGTCTTCGGCGAGGAAGGCGCTTCTGAGTAGCCCGACAACCGCCCCATTGGCGACAACGGGGGCGCCCGAGTGGCCCCGCATCGGGATACCTGGGGCCAGTTGCAACCCGAGAGCCGGCGCGAGGCCGCCGCTGTCAGGCTCATTTAGGCTGACGATCTGGCCGAGTACCTCTACTCCCGCAAGACTTGTGACGCCATACCCAGGCGAGCTGCAATCGCGGAATTGCCGGTACTGATCGCCTAGGACCAGCGGTTTGGCGTCTCGTGGAAGTTCATCGCAGACAAGCAGCGCGAAATCGTGCTCGAGGCTGCTGAAGCGCTCCGTCACTTGTGCCGACGTGTCGCATACTTTTCTGCCAGCTTCGAAGAACGCGACTCGAATTCTAGGATACGGTGACCCTCGACGATCACCGACCACATGCAGCGCGGTCAAAACGTAGTTGCCCGCGACAAGGAAGCCTGTACCGGAGTGCCGACCTTCGACGGCAATCCGGCCGATCGATGTCCAATAGCTTTTCACGACACAGGGTCTCCGGGTCGGTAGTCGACCAACTTCGCTTCCACCGAGTTACCCCCCGTGTCCTGAACGAAGCGGACATAAGTCGGGTGAAATATCTGGTGCTTAGTATAGTCTCCAATAACCAGATCCTTCACGAACGCCTTCAGGTCGGCGAGCGGCAGCAGCGTACGGCTTTGATCGAGGATGGCGCGGGGCAATTCAAGCAAGTCCGCCCACGTCCCGGAATTAAAGTAGTATCCGCCGCGAGTGAGTTTCACCCGCTTGGCCAAATGGGTGTGGCCGAACACCACGTGCCGGATGGGTTCGAAAGCGAGAGCTTCCGCTCCTTCCAAGTACTTGACGTCGGTTTCCTTCAATTGGTCAAAGCAATTCTGCCCCTGAAATGCCAAAAGCGCGTCGCGTAAATCGAAAAGGCGGCTTTCGTCCCAACACTCCTCCGGCTTACCCTTGAGCAGCGCGAGAAGGGTGCTAGCCTGGTCCAGCAACGAGATTTCACTGGTACCACTTGTCGATCGGCGCTGAGTGCGAGCCGGTTTGGCAAAATCGCGCCGGTGGACAGTTTTTTCGAGGAGATCGCCGAGGGGGTCGGAGCGCCGCTTGGGAGCGATCGCCTTACGCGAGCCCGCATCCGCTTCCACCGCGGAAATGTTCGATTCGTAGCGTCTCAGCTGTTCCTTGCGGCGCTGCTTCCCCTTGTAGAGCATCCAGGCGACGCTGACCAACTTGCTCCGCCGCTCTGGAGCCAGGGCAAGAATAACTGGGAACGCCGCCTCGGCTTCTGGTTTCAGGAGGTCAATGAACCCGTAGTCCTTCTTGAGATCATTCATCACTTGCGCGACCAATTCGCTTCCGGCAGGCGGTCTGAATTCGAACTTGGGATCTACAGCCATGCCACGCGAAAGCAGGCCACACAAGTGACGCATGACGGCATAGTCGGCGAAGTTCATGTCATCCAGCCGGTTGCCGTGTTCAATTAGGACGTCACCCACGCGATAAGCCTCGCCATGGGCGATGAATTCGTAGTCGGCCGCGCCTGTTGCCCCGACAGCTTCACGGAGCCGACGCCGCACTGCGGGCAAATTTAACTCGAGATCGTGGTTCCCTGGGAGAATTACCAAACGGTGATTCGGCGTGGTGACAAAGCCCTTGAGCGCATTGAACACTACAGCCGACCGCCTGATGATGTCGGCGAAGCGGGCTAGTGCGACTGACTCGGGGTAATGAAACGGCGACCATTGTTTCTCGTCGTTGCCCGTGCGCTCAGCGAGAAAGTCCACCATGTCACCGTTAATCACCAGTTCCACAGCCGCCCGATTGATGCCTGCCAAGGCGTTGATGAACTCCGCCAGTTCAGCCTCGTGCGTGCAGATCCGGAATCCCCGCTTCCGTTTGGACGGTTCAACGTTGGGAGAGGGAGGAGGACCTTCCTCGGCTTCACCGCCGAGATGAAGATCCGAAATCACGAACACCAGGCGAGCAGATTTGCCGGGTGCGGTCATTTTAGGATTGCGCGCTGGTTCATAGGTGACTGTCATACGCTTGGGCCAGTAGTCCGGCTGGTTTCAACAACGGGGGGGTCGGCGCGCCGCTCGAGAGAAGCGAGAACCTCGGGGCGCGGCACCAGGAGGGGCGGCGTTTCTTGTTCAGCAGTACTCGGGACGGGCTTCCCCGCCACTGGCGTGCTTCGCTCCGCTAGAACATCGGCCAACTTTTTCAGTTCCTTGCCCACTTTGTCCGGCACTCCTGCGTGGAGAAGCACAAGCGCTTGGACATTTCCAAACGAAATATCAATTCCGCGCCATTTGTTCTTTGCATATTCAAGCCAGGAGTCGACCGACATAATCGACTCAAGTGATATTGGATTTATCAGCTGGTTCCACTTATTCGAATTGTTCTTCGGAACGCTAAGCCCAGCCACAACGAGGACTACTCCAGGCACCCTTTCCAGTTCGGGGATCAGCCGCCTTTCGACCCATGTGCTGGTATCGCCGGATGCCTTGTGCCAGGCGTCGATTGCTAGCACAAAGGGTGCATTGAGGAAAGTGAAGTCAGCCAAGACGGCTTCCATCGACTCATTGCTGCCGGCGGTTTGGGTCAAGCGGAAAACCCCCGAGAATTCAGCCACCATTTGTTTGATAATAATGTCCAGCTGGGGGCCCTTCTCCAGGTCACAAGCCGTGACACGCACATCCAGGGCCCGTGCATAGTCGACCAAACACTGCA
This sequence comes from Acidobacteriota bacterium, assembly GCA_043730365.1. Lineage (GTDB taxonomy): Bacteria > Acidobacteriota > Terriglobia > Bryobacterales > Bryobacteraceae > VFZP01. The sequence continues at coordinate 8,119 of JAYTKJ010000748.1, forward strand.
GGAACGCCGAGGTGCCGTATCCAGACTGGCCGCTCACGAGCAAAGCCCGCTGTTGTTTTGTTTGGCCAGTGATCATTCCCACGAAAATGTCCAGCTCTTCCTTTCGGCCGGCCAACGGCATCTCGAAAGTTTCAAGAGCCTTCGGCCAGCTCACCGGAGCATAGTAGGCTAACAGTTCCGGGCGTTTTTCTTGACGGCGTATCGCGTTGCAATGATCCACCACGTACTTTATCGGAGTGGCTTGAATAAGGGAGTTATCGGTCCTCTGCTTGCTATCGAGGAAGGCGGTCCGCAAGAGCCCGACCACCGAACCTTCTACCAAGACCGGTGCGCCGGAATGGCCCTTCATGCGAATCCCGCGTCCGACGGACAGACCTAAGGCAGGCCCAAGACTGTCGCCCCCCGGCTCACTCAAACTGGCAATCTTGCCAGGAAGTACGAAGCCGGATCGCTTCTGCACTGCAAATCCGGGCGAGCTGCAGTCAGCACCTTCTTTGCAGCGGTCGCTCAGAATCAAGGGATTAGCTTCCCGTGGGAAGCTGGAGCAATCCAGTATCGCGAAATCATGCTCAGCACTGGTGAGTTTCTCGTCGACTTTGGCATCGGCTTTACAACGGATCTTACCTCTCTCGTCGACAAATTCGAGGGTGATCTTCTCGTACGGCCGTCCCGCGCGGTCCGTGACAACGTGGCGCGCCGTTAGTACGTACTGCGAAGATACCCTGAAGCCGGTTCCGGAGTGGTCACCGTTCGCCGTGATTTTGGCAATCGAAATAAAGGGATTCACGCGCCGAGCGCTCCTTTGTGGGCACGACCAATGGGAATCATCAAGCCGGCCGACAAAGGGCATGGAATCCGAGCCGTCGGTCTCGAAACTGCGATTCCCAACTGATTACGGCTCCAAGATTATCACAAATCCCGCCAAGCGGCCGGCCAGTCTTGTCTTGTTCCAATAGGTCAAGGGTAGCGTGCTGCGGTTACGGCGCACCGTGGCCCACTTGCGCCCATCTTCACGGCAAGCACTGGACGCTCGCTTGAGGCCGCGCTGCACACTAGGGAATGCATCTTTTGGTAGGCGATTCACGTTGATCTCCCGCTGAAATGCTGCCCATCACGCTGCCGATAGCCGTGACCTTGCCGGTGCGCCACGTGCTCCTGTAGGCGCCTCATCGCCGCCACGCCACAGCGCAGCCACCGCCAGAAAAATCAACATCCAAACCACCTGCGCCGCCAGCAGATGCAAGAGCTGCATCCAACCCGGCGCGCCCAATGCGATGTTGAGAAACCCGAGCGCCGTCTGCCCTGCCAGCGCATGCAGGCCGCTCTTCAGTAGCCTGAGCGGCCAAGTCTGCATGAGCCACAACAGCGGCCCGCCTACCAGGATCACCGTCGACATCGCCACCACCGGATGCACAATCCGCAGCCGCACCAGAAAATGATGGGTGGGCGACAGATCATCGCGAACCTTCGCCAGCAGACCGCCATCCAGCGCCGGCTGCACCGGGAAGATCGTGTCGCCCAGCGCCGTCACCGCGCCGGTGGCGTTGGTGATGATCAGCAGCACAATGATACCGGCGAGGATCGCGCGCGAAGGCGCCGCCACACGGCCACCACCGTCGCGCACGTCACCCGGTCCAGCCCACCAAGCCATCGCCGCCGCGCTCGCCGTCAGCAGCATGGTATTGGCCAGATGCAGCGCCGCCACGATCGCGTGCGAAGCGGAAGCATCACCGGCCACCAGTTCTTTCTTCACTAGCACCGCGCCAATGAAACCCTCGATCAGCAGAAACGCCAGCATCGCCAGCGAGGCCCGAAACACTCGCCCGCTCACGCGCCGCGCGGCACACACCAGCGCCAGCCCCATCAGTCCACTCAACCCGCTGGTGATCCGGTGTGTGAATTCGATGATCGTTTTGACGCTCGGCGCCGCAGGCATGACTTCACCCTGGCAGAGCGGCCAATGCGTGCCGCAGCCCGCGCCAGAGCCGCTTATCCTCACCCAGGCCCCGAACAAAATCACGAAAAGCAGATAGGCCAGGAAGGCCCAGGCGCAGCGCTCAAACCGGGTCATCTTCTTTGATGGTACCGCCAGGGTCCGGTACTTCCACGCCCGGGCCTTGAGCTTATCCCCGAAAGACCGGATTGCCTGTTGGGGGCCAGATAGCGATAATAGGGAGGTCACGATTGTGTGTCTGCCGGCGGACAAGTCCGCCTATTGGGAGGTTGATACCTTTTGAAGAGATCCGGTTCCGACGAAACGCTCCGCTGTTCCTTCTGCCACAAGAGCCAGGACGTGGTGGGCAAGCTGATCTCGTCGCCAAGCGACTATCCGCGCGCCTATATCTGCGACGAATGCATCGCCGTCTGCAATTCCATCCTGGAGGACGACCGGACCGAACCTGCCGGCGCCACGCCGAACAAGCTTCCCAAGCCCCTTGAACTGAAGGAGCACTTGGATCAATACGTTATTGGACAGGAAATGACCAAGCGTAAACTTGCCGTGGCGGTCTACAACCACTACAAGCGCATCCAACTGAACAAGCGCACCACGGGCGATGTTGAGCTCAGCAAGAGCAATATTCTACTCATCGGACCCACCGGCACCGGCAAGACGCTGCTCGCTCAAACCCTGGCTAAGATCCTGGACGTTCCGTTTGCCATTGCCGACGCCACCACATTAACCGAGGCTGGCTACGTCGGCGAAGATGTAGAAAACATCGTGCTGCGCCTACTGCAGAATGCCGATTGGGACGTGCAGCGCTGCCAAACGGGGATTATCTATATAGACGAGATCGACAAGATCGCACGGAAAGACGAGAATCCGTCGATCACCCGCGATGTCTCCGGCGAAGGCGTGCAGCAAGCTTTGCTAAAAATCCTGGAAGGGACCATCGCCAATGTGCCTCCGCAGGGCGGACGCAAGCATCCGCACCAGGAATTCACTCCGGTCGACACCACCAACATCCTGTTTATTTGCGGCGGCGCATTCGTCGGCATGGAGAAGGTGATTTCACGCCGCGTCGGCAAGACCTCCATGGGATTCCAGAAAAACGAGGAAGACCAGAAAAAGGCCGCGCAAAAGCGCGACAGCGGGCTGCTGAATCAGTTGCAGCCGATCGATCTGATCAAATTCGGTTTCATTCCGGAATTTATCGGCCGCCTCGCCGTAGTCGGTGTTCTCGATGAGTTGGATAAGGATGCGCTGGTGCAAATCCTGACCAAGCCGAAGAACGCCATCAGCAAGCAATATCAGAAGCTCTTCGAATTTGAAAACGTGCGGCTCCGTTTCACTGACGAGGCTTTCGAGGCCATTGCCCAACTGGCTATGGAGCGCAAGCTCGGGGCTCGCGGCCTACGTATGATTCTCGAGGATCTGATGCTCGATTTGATGTACTATCTCCCGTCTTATAAGAAGGTGAGAGAATTCGTGGTCACCAAGGAGATGGTGCTCACGCAGAAAATCAGTCTGGCCATCCTTGAGAAGGCAGGCTAGTCTGCCCGGGATAGCAACCCCACAAAAGAGTAGTTGCGCTTAGTCAAGCCTGATCCAGTATGCTTTAGGTAGGAGCGTGGCGCGCGCAGGGTGTCAAAGCCCGGTCGTCACGGTGAGAGGACATCCGAATGCTTACTTCAAACAAAGCCGAAACCCGTCGCCTGCCCATGATGCCGATCCGGGACGTCGTCATCTTCCCGCACATGATGACGCCGTTCGTAGTGGGCCGCGAAGCCAGCGTACGCGCCCTTGAAGAGGCGCTCGCCGGCGACAAGAAGATTTTCCTCGCCACGCAGCATGACGCTTCGGTGGACGATCCGAGCCCCGACGAAATCTTTCAGGTGGGCACCGTCGCCAACATCGTGCAGAGCCTCAAGCTGCCCGATGGCAACATCAAGGTGCTGGTGGAAGGCATTGAGCGCGGCAAGGTGGTCTCCATTGCCGACGACGAAGGCTTCTTCCGCGCCGTGGTGCGGACCTCGCACTACAAAGTGGACGCCGGCCCGCAACTGGAAGCGTTGACCGGCCGCGTCACCACGTTGTTTGAGCAGTACGTCAAGCTTAGCCAGAATCTGAACTACGAGACCATGGTGGCCGCCACGCGCGTGGACGATCCGTCCAAGCTGGCTGACACCGTGGGCGCCAACCTCCAACTCACGATCGAAGAGAAACAGGAACTGCTCGAGATTTTCGATCCCGTCGATCGCCTCACGCGCGTCGCCGAGATGCTCGACATCGAGATCGAAAAGCTCAACATGGACCGCACCATTCAGGGCCGCGTCAAGCGCCAGATGGAGCGGGCCCAGAAAGAGTATTACCTCAACGAGAAGATCAAGGCGATCCAGAAGGAACTCGGTCGCGGCGAAAAGAGCGAGTTCGACGAGCTCAAGAAAAAGATCGACGCCGCCGGCATGCCCAACGAGGCCAAGGAAAAGGCGCTTACCGAGCTCAAGCGGCTGGAGCAGATGCCGCCCATGTCGGCCGAGTCCACCGTCTCGCGCAATTATCTGGACTGGCTGCTCGCCGTGCCGTGGAAGAAGAAGAGCAAGGAAATCCGTGAGCTCAAACACGCCGAAGAGGTTCTGGAACAGGATCACTACGGTCTGGAGAAGATCAAGGAACGCATTCTGGAATTCCTGGCCGTGCGTCGGCTGGTGAAGAATCCCAAGGGCTCGATCCTGTGCTTCGTCGGGCCTCCTGGCGTGGGCAAGACGTCGCTTGGCATGTCGATCGCCAAGGCCACCGGCCGCAAGTTCGTGCGTATGTCGCTCGGCGGCGTGCGGGACGAAGCCGAGATTCGCGGCCACCGGCGCACCTATATTGGCGCGCTGCCCGG
>JAYTKJ010000749.1:0-5143 GCA_043730365.1 Acidobacteriota bacterium
GTCTCGGCCGCCCACGGCGTCACCCGCGCCGCGCCTTCGTTGAGAATCCGCGCCAGATACGCCTGGTCACCCGTGATCTCGCGATACCGCTGTTGGAACGGCTCCAGGTGCGAGACCACCATCTCGGCCACCTGCTTCTTGAAATCCCCGTACCGCATCCCGGCAAAGTGCTGTTTCACCTTGTCGTCGGGCCACTCGCTGAACGCCTGGAAGATCCCCAGCAGGTTTGCGACGCCATCGCCTGGGGCCTCGACATTCACGCCCGGTTCGGCGTCCGTCACCGCGCGCATGATCTTCTTGCGGATCAACTCCGGTGGATCCAGCAGCGCGATCGCGTGCCCGGAGCCCGCCGTGGACTTGCTCATCTTCTTCGTTGGATCGTCCAGCCCCATCACGCGCGCGCCCACGCTCGGCAGCTTGGTCTGCGGCACCACAAACGTCTCGCCATAGAGCGAGTTGAAGCGCTCGGCAATATCGCGCGTCAGCTCCAGATGCTGCGCCTGATCGTCGCCCACCGGCACGATCGCGGCGTTGTAGAGCAGGATGTCGGCGGCCATCAGCACCGGATATTGCAGCAACCCGTCGCCCACGCTGCCCAACTGGTCGTCCTTGCCCGCTTCGGCTTTGCCCCTGATCGCCTCCGCCTTGCCCTTGAACTGGGTCATCCGGTAGAGCCAGCCGATCGGCGTCACACAGGTGAGAAACCAGGCCAGCTCGGCATGCGCGGGCACGGCGGACTGCACAATGAGCGATGCCGCTTTCGGATCGATCCCGGCCGCCAGGAACAGCCCGGCGATCTCGATTATCTTGGCGCGCAGCTCCTCCGGCTTCTGATACGCCGTGATCGCGTGGAGATCCACGACGCAGAAAATGCACTCATAATCGTGCTGCAAGCGGACGAAATTCCGGATCGCTCCCAGGTAGTTTCCTATGTGGAGATTGCCGGTTGGCTGTACGCCGGAGAAGACTCGTGCTTTCATGTAGAGGGGGTCTTCTTATCGTAAGCGAAGTCCGGATCGAAAAACTCGTGTACGGCGGCGATGCGCTGGGCCGTGCCGAAGGGCGCGTGGTCATGACGCCGTTGGCACTGCCTGGTGAACTGGTGCGGATCGAGGTGTCGAGCGACAAACCTCAATTGATTCGCGGCCGCGTAGCCGAGGTGATGGAGCCTTCGCCGGAGCGGATTGCGGCGCGCTGCCCGCACTTCGGGCGCTGTGGCGGCTGCCAATATCAGCATGCCGGCTACGAATACCAAGTGGCGCAGAAGGCTGAAATCCTGCGCGAGGTCCTACGGCGCATCGGGCACCTCGAGCTCGAAGCCCCGATTCAAACCGTGGCCGCCGACCCATGGGCCTACCGCAATCGCATCCAACTCCACTTCGCCGATCGACGCATGGGATTCCACGCGGCTGGCTCACACGACATTGAGGCCATTCAATCCTGCGACGTCGCTTCGCCGCGCCTGCAGGAGGCCATCAAGACTCTGCGCGACATGAAGCGTTCGCCTCGCTGGCCTCGCTTCATTCGCACGCTGGAGCTCTTCACCAACGAGACCGAGGTGCAGGTCAACGTCCTCGATTCGGGTGCGCAGCACGTCAACCGCGGCTTCTTTGCGTGGCTCGCCGAGGCGATGCCCGTGGCGCAGGTGCAGGCGCCGGCGCTCGACTACCAGTCCGCCGAGTACAGTTTCCGCGTCAGCCACAAGTCCTTCTTCCAGATCAACCGGCTGCTGGTGGAGCGCCTGGTCGAGGTGGCGCTTGAAGGCGCCGCCGGCAACGCCGCGCTCGATCTCTACGCCGGAGTCGGGTTGTTCTCGCTGCCGCTCGCCAAGCGTTTCCGCAGCATCACGGGCGTGGAAGCGGTCACCAGCGCTACGGCCGATCTGACCTATAACGCTGAGCGCCACGGGCTCACGGTGACGGTGGTGAAGGCGCGCACCGAAGACTTCCTGGAGAAAGTGAAGACGACGCCCGATTTTGTGCTGGCCGATCCTCCGCGCATGGGTCTGGGCAAAGACGCCGTGGCTGAGCTGGTCCGCATCGCCCCGCCCCGCATCCATTTGGTCAGTTGCGATCCGCCTACGCTCGCCCGGGATGTGGAGGGCCTGGTGGCAGGCGGCTATCGCGTGGAAGGGGTCACGATGATCGATCTGTTCCCCCAAACGAGCCACATTGAGGCGGTGGCGAGGCTCGTTCGCGCCTCCTGATCATTGCGAACTGGTGGTGGATTTCGGCCAACTTGATCGCTAGGAGCCAGGGGCCCGCCCAGCGCGGCCCCTCATTCCAAAGCATTTGTCGTTTGGCGAGCAAGTTGCCTTTTAGGGTGTGGGTATCACGACAATGAAAAACACCATCACCCTTACACTTCTGGCGACTTCCGTCCTGGCCTTCCCCGCCTTTGGCCAGGGTCAGGACCCCGATCAGGCCGCTCCGCCTGCCGCTGCGGCGCCTGCTCAAGAGCCTGCTGCTTCTACCTCTGCTCCTGCAACCGGCGGGGGTTGGCGGCGCGTTGGCGAAGCCCAGCCGCGAGATGAATTCGGCCAACTCCCCAGCACCTCGCGCGCGCCGCCGCAGATGAATACGCCGGCGCCCTCGCAATTGATTATCCCGGCCGGCACGTGGATCAAGATTCGCGTGGACCAGCCTCTGTCCAGTGACCGGAACAACGCCGGCGATTCCTTCTCGGCGACACTTGCGCAGCCGTTGATCGCCGACGGCTTTGTCGTAGCACGCCGCGGTCAAACCGTGGAAGGGCGGGTCTCGGAGGCCGTCAAGGCCGGCCGCGCCAAAGGAACGTCGAGGCTCGGAATCGAGTTGACGCAGATGGGCCTGGTGGACGGCCGGCAATTGCCGCTGCGCACCGAGCTCATGGAATACTCAGGCGGCACGTCGGTTGGGCGTGACCTTGCCGCTGCCGGTACCGTCACCGGAACGGGCGCGACCATCGGCGCCGTAGCCGGTGGTGGCGTTGGTGCTGCGATTGGAGCCGCGGTCGGCGCTGCCGCCTCAGGCATTGGCGTCCTGACGACGCGCGGCCGGGCTACGGAAGTCTACCCCGAAGCCGAGGTTACTTTCCGCACCATGGCGCCGATAACGATCTCGACAGACCGTGCCGCGCAGGCCTTCACATCGGTGCGCCAGGAAGATTTTGAGCCCAGACTCCAGCAACGGCGGTCGACGACGATCGTCCGGAATGGACTTGTCTATCCGTACTATGGCGGTGGCTACTGGGGCGGCAACTACTGGGGCGGTTATAGCCCGTTCTGGGGCCCAAGCTTCTCCTTCTACTCGACGCGGCGATTCGGCTATGGCTACGGCGGCGGATTCCGGGGAGGCTACCGCGGCGGTGGGTTCCGAGGCCATCGATAGCTGGCCAGCCGCTGTTATCTCCCATCCAACAAGGGGTCACGAACAAACAGGTTGTTCGTGACCCCAATCGGCATTTGCAGCGGCGCGCGGCACGACGGCTACGTCACGAGGTTGCCCTTGCCAAACCGCCGCCAGGCCCGGCTCGCCAGATCAAATTGGGCGGCATTAAGAGGAACGATTTCTATCTGAGCCCGGTACAGAAGCAAGTCCAGTTCACGCCTCCATCACCATGGAAGTCTCGAGTGCGTTCAGTGCCGACCGGAGCCGCATCGGGCTCGTTTCAATCGAGTCGATAGATGGCAGTTGACTCGGATGAATCGATGACCACTGTTATCCCGCTGCCGGAACCCCGTGCTGGTCATATCCAATGATCTCGTCGGCGGAGCGGGTGTCGAGATCGGGTAGCGCAGCGCAGCGTTGGCTAATCGCACGAAGCTCTTCTCCCAAACTCGCACCTCGAGTTGTCTACCGGTTTCGCGTCTGAATTCGTTCGGCAAGGCGTTGAGAACCTACATAGATTCTACCCGCACGATCAGAACCGGTACTTCAAGCCGAACTGCATTTCGCGATTGTTGACCACCGTGGATGTGATCTGGCCAAACGTGGCGCTACCGAGCGTCCGGTCCGGTCCGCTTAGCTGAGGAGTATTCAGGAAGTTGAAGGACTCCCATCGGAACTGTATCTTGTGTCCCTCGCGAATCTGGAATTCCTTGAAGAGGGCGAAGTCCAGGGTCTTGGTGGCCGGAGCCTCGATCGTTCCCGTGCCGACGTTGCCATAGCCCTTGGTGCCCGGCAGGAACAAGCCTTCCCCGGTGGAACCCTCAAACTTGGCGCGAACGTAAGCACTGGTGTCAAACCACTTGGTTGGCGAGCGGTTATCCCAGACGCGCTGAGCCACCGCGCCCGCGACCACGTAAGGCCGGGGGTTGCTCTGCGCACCGGTATTCTGTGAGTCGCCATTCTGATTGATCGTCACGGGCAGGCCGGACTGCAGCACCGCGATGCCATTCATTGACCAGCCGCCCAGAATGAATCCCTTGACGCCTTTGGCATTGCGCATCCAAGGCACCTCATAGATGCTGCTCCAGACGAAGCGCAGGCGCTGATCGATGTTGGACCGGCCGTAGTCGGCCCGGCGATTGCGCGGATTCTGGACCACATTCTGGCCAAACCCAGCGCCTTCATTGGCTCCGTAGGCGATCGACATCGCTTTCTGATAGGTGAAGGCGCCGTTGAGGGTCAAGCCCTTGGCGAAGCGCTTTTCCACGCGGGATTGCAGCGCATTGTAGTTACTGCTGGCCCAAGTCTCAAGCCGCCGGATGGTACCAAAAGGTAGCAGCGTGTTGGTATCCCTGGAATCGACATAGAACGGGAAGGGGCGGCGTGCTTGTACCGCACCTGGCCCGGGGTCCGGATTGTTCCAATTAGGCACCGTATTCTCAAGATTGGATCCGGCGCTGCCCACGTAGCCAACCGCCGTAACCCAATTGCTGCCCCAGCTCTTTTCTATCTCCGAAGACCATTGCCAGATGTGGTTGTTCTTGTAGTTGGAACGCCCGTTGTCTTGCAAGTATCCCAGCATCACCAGTGCTACCGGAGTTCCTGTAACCGGCGCGCCGGCAAAAGGATTCTGAATGGTCGCGGTCGGCCGATTCCGGTCATTCTGGAAGACGAAGGAGCCGGAGAACGGTGGGTTCAAGCTCATGATGCTGAAGTTATTGGTCTGCTGGGCGTTGAAGAAGTTACCGGCGCCGATTCGCAGCACCGCGGTGTTG
>JAYTKJ010000750.1:0-7559 GCA_043730365.1 Acidobacteriota bacterium
ATGTCCCCGCCTCCCAGGTGGAGGGGCCCGGACGTCCGGTGCTGTCGGCGAAGGCCGCCATCCCTTCCTCCCAGGAAAGAGGTTTGTCCCGCTGAACGAAAGGATGTTTCCAGAATTTCTTTTCCCTATATCCCCCTGCATCCACGAATTCTCTGAATTGCCGGTTGGTGACCTCGTAGCGATCGATCAGGAATCGAAACGGTTCGTCAGTGGCCGTCCGCGTTGGCGGAGAGAATCGCCTCGGGAGATCGAATACCACCTGGGGAACGGGCACCATCCCGGCGGGAATCGGTGCCTTCGGGTAGAGCGGAAACTTCGCGTCCTGCGTGACAGCCCCCAAAACCGCGTTGATCGATTCAAAACCCTGCTTGTCGAACCGGAGACGGACATATCCGCGCGGAACTCGCACCGCTCGAAGCGGAGCTTTGCCCAAAAAGAGCCATTCGTGGTCGCTTGAACGAAGGTCGCTGTAGAAGACGTCCGCGCCCGTCGGCTCGGTGTCCAGATTCAATGACCTGGAAACCTCGCCTCGGAGATCGGTGAGTCGCTGATCCTCACCGAGAACGGGTTCTATCCGGCTTGCCAAGGCGAATGCCGCGCAAAACCGCCCCTCATCTGCCAAAGAGGCAATTCGGGGAAGTAGTTCGTTGCGCGCATGGTTCACCTCTGTGGCTCTACGATAGGCGAACACCGCTCCCACCAGCAGGAGCAGCAGCACCGGCCCGGCCGTGGCGAGCACCGCAAATCGCGGCCATCGGCGGCCCGGGAGTTGGGTTGAAGCGGGCTCAACTGCGTCGCAACCGGATGATTCGGCCCGCCGGAGTACTCGACGGGCGCCGAGAAACGGTAACCAACTCGTGGCACCGTCTCAACCCAGCCGGCGCCTTCTTCGCCGAGCGCCTTGCGAAGAGTTGAAACCTGGTATAGAAGGCTGCCTTCTTCCACGAAGACATCCTTCCAAAGCGAGTCCATCAACTCCTTCTTGGTGACTACCCTACCAGAGTTCCTGGCGAAAAGAAGGAGCAGATCGAACGTCTTCGGGGCCAGCGGAATATCGCTATCCGCGTGCCGCAGGGTCCGCGCCTCCGGCGTCAGGCGGAACGAGCCGAATGTGATCAAACTGCCTGGATTGTTAGGCATGGCCGCCCTCAGGAATTCCTTCGCAATCGCTAAGCCAGGTCCTCAGTACTCCCTGATGTGGGCCTGCGCAGAATTCGATCATGCAACTCATTCGCTGCCGATTGTACATCACTCTGGCGATTGCTCTGAATCAAGCCGGGGCACAGACCGTCCCGGAGATTTCGAAAATGAGAGATTGGCAGACCGACTTCCTGAAAGGCGAGCATCTGCTGGCCGAGGGCCGCACGGAGGAAGCTCTAGCCGAACTGAAGACGGCATTGGAGAAAGTCAGTGCTTCAAACCGGGGCGTGGTTCTCGACGCTATGGGCCGAGCTGAAGTCCATGCGGGCCGTTACCGCAACGCGAAGCGCCATTTCGAGGCGGCCGTCCAGCTGTGGACCACCCCTGGCCGCGAGCGGGCCGCCGCACTTTCCAATGCGGGCTGGACCTACCTCGCGCTGGAAGAATATGGTCACGCCGAGGAGATGTTCCAGCAAGCCCTGGCGATCGTCTCCGACGAGCCGGCGCTGTGGCAGAACATCGGCCAGGCAAGGTTTCGGCTGCGGCGGCGCCGCGAGGCGGAAGAGTGTTTACGCAAGGCGCTCTCGTTGGCGAGCCCCGAGCAGGTGCCTTCGATCGTCAGTGACTTGGCGGTTCTTTTCGAAGCGAAGCGCCAATACGCCAAAGCCGCCGAGACCCTGCGAGAAGCCATCGGGAAAACCGGCCCCGGCTGCGAACGGGGACGGATGCGGGCCAACCTGGGAGTGGTGCTCTGGAAGTTAAGGCAGCCGAGCGAGTCCGCGGCCCAATTCAGGCTGGCGCTGGTCGAGGTGGAGTCTGCCGTTGGCCCGTGGCATCCGTATATCGCTAATATCCTGGTGGACTACCAGGAAGTTCTGGGTAAGACCGGGCACAAGGCCGAGGCTGCCAGCGCCGCCGCACGCGCCGCCGCGATCCGGTCATCGTTCGCGCGCCAGGTCCCTGATCGGCGGCACGCGGTTGACTGGCGCGACCTGAAGTAGCCAGAGAGTGATTCTGCCAGCGACGGGAGAACGCTCGATGAGACAAAGCGTAACATCCGGGAAGCGATTGAGGGCCACTTGGAACACTGCACGAGTTTGGCGATCCAATCCCCGAGCCGTCCAATGTGGCGGGCGGTTGAGGTAACGGCGGCATAAAGCTTGCGACGATGGACCATCTTGCACGGGCGGCTCTTATGGTGCGGGATTACGGCCTGGCCCCTGCGTTCTGGTCGTATCACGCGCTACTCGTACAAAGCTCGGATTGGACCACACGGGCCCGAAGTCCGGTTCTGGAAGCTGCGCCAGAAGATTTCGCGACAACAAGATCGTTGAAGCATATCCACCCTGCCGGTCTGTCGGCGTCTGCGGAGTCGCCTTCTCTGGCAGGCGCTCTTTCGCCAGGCAATTGGAAAAAGCGGCGATCAAGAAACCCCGCGTTCTCGGTTAACTGGACAGCATTGGTCTTAAGGGTGTTCCTCAACAGCGCAAAGGCTGCGTGGGAGCGGCGCCAAACCGCGCGGAACGGTTCGCGATGCCGCGCCGGAGCGAGTCCGTCTTGCGCGCGTTCTCAAAACGTGTACTTCAGTGCAAGCTGGATCTGGCGGTTGTCGGATCGCGTGCTGGTGACCCGCCCAAACGTTCCGGTGCCGAGAGTGCCGCCGGGTTGACCGAATTGCGGGGTGTTCATCGTGTTGAAGAACTCGGTGCGGAACAGCAACGAATGAGCTTCCCGCCAAGGCATCTGGAACGACTTGGAAGCCGATAAGTCGAAGGTATGGAGTCCGGGGCCCACCACCGGGTTGCGCGGAGAGGTGCCAAAAACTCCGACGCTGCGGTCGAAAGCCGCGGTGTCAAACCAGCGGAACGGATCGCGCGAGTCCAAATAGGGTGAGCGTCCAGCCAGCGCGTGGGGGCGCGACCAGCCGGAGAACTCCACGTTTTGCGTGTCGCCGCTCTGGGTGACGTTGAACGGGGAACCGCTTTGCATGGTGATGATGCCGCCCGCCTGCCAACCGGCGAGGATGAACTTCGCCGGGCCTTTCCATCCCTTACCGAACGGAAGTTCATACACATAGCCAATCACCAGACGATGGCGAATGTCGTTGATCGAGTCCGCGCGTTCGGCGCGTCCACGAATGAGCGGATTCTGGCACACGCAGCCGCCGCGATTGATCGTCTGTCCGGTGTCGTCGATAAAGTGGCTCCACGTGTAGGCCGCCGTCAGGCTCAGCCCGCCGGAGAAGCGGCGTTCGAAGCGCGACTGGAGCGAATGGTAGTTCGAATTTCCGTCGGCCACCACCATGCGAATGCGGTTGAATTGCGAGTAGGGCCGGCGAGCTTGGCTAAAGGGGGTGAGACTCGGCAGAGGATTGTTGTAGTTGTTGAGGCTCGTATCCATGTGAGTGGCCTTGCTGGCGACCCATCCAACCTCGAGCACGTCATTGGCGCTGAGCTGGCGCGAAACCTGAAAGTTGAAGTTCTGTACGTCGGCATTGCGCCGTTTGCGATCTGGCGCGATGGTGGCGACGTTGAAGATAGGGTTGCTCGGGAACAGTTCGCGGGGGACCGGGTTCTGGATGGTCGCCAAAGGGTTGATAGCGGGGTTGACGATGGTGACGCTGCCGCCGCCCGGGGGATTCAGTTGGAGGATGTTGATATTGTCAAACTGGGCCGCGGTGTAGAAGATGCCGTAGCCGCCGCGGATCACGCTCTTGGTGCCCAACCGGTAGGCGAAACCAATGCGCGGGCTGATGTATTTGTATTCGTTCAGCCACAACTCGGCGCGCTGGCCGGGTTCGGGATAGAGGACGGGTTGCGGGCCAAGATCCCAACGTAGCGTGCGGCTGGCGTTGTTGATTTCGCTGGGCACGCCAAACAGATCGTAGCGGACTCCGAGGTTCAGCGTCAGGCGCTGCGTGATCTTCCAATCGTCCTGGAAGTACGCCCCGTAGCGCATCTGGCGAACCTTGGAGATGGGCACGCCTTCCGGCGTGAGGATCGTGCGGGGGAGACCTAGCATGAAAGCCGCGGCGGAGTTGCCGGTGATGTCCCGAGTGAACGCCATGTTCGAGAAGGGCCAGTTATTGGTGGTCGCGTCGTCGGAGTGGAAGCGGACGTCTCCCCCCACTTTCATCGAATGGGAACCGCGAATGATACTCAGGTTGTCCACCCATTGAAAGGTTTTGCTGTTGTCGAGGTTGGAGGAAGCCTGGCTGTCGCCGATGCCTAAATATCCTTCGATGCCGAGGACCGGGAATCCTTGCTCATCCTTGCGCAAGGCACGACCGTCAGGCCCACCGACTTTCAGTCCATTGATGCCGAGCGATTCGATCGTGAAGTCTCCGCCCGTCCGCGCGCCGAACTTCTTAATGTCGCCCAAGTGGTATCCGAACCGGAATTCGTTGAGCAGCCGAGGCCCAAACGTGTGGACGTGTTGAATGCCGAGGCTCGAGTTGGGGAACTTCGCCGTGTAGGTGAAAAACGGATTCAGCTCCGCGTTGGGAAACGTGCGGGCGGCGTAGATGTAGTGGAAGGATAGCTGATCTTTGGCGGTGAGCGCGTGGTCGAGCCGGCCCAGCACCTGATCGATATCCGTAACATCCTGGGTTACGCCCGCGTAGTTGGTGGCGCCGGGGACGTTGGGCAGCGGCATGTATTTGTTGATGATGTTTGCCGAAACCGGATTGATGCGCGAGGACGGAAGCACATTGCCGGGGAATGGCGCGCCATTGGTTGGGTCAATCACGGCGGCGGCTCCCGTGTAGTCGCCCAGGCGTTGGGCGGGCGTGAGAACGATCGAGGTGCCGGCTCGTTCGATGCTCGAGCGCTGGCCCTCGTACCCGAACATGAAAAACGTTTTGTCTTTCTTGACCGGTCCGGCGGCGACGAACCCGAACTGGTTGCGCCGCAGAACATCCTTCGGGAGCGGTTGGGGCCGGAAGTAGCCGCGGGCGTCCAGTTTCTGGTTGCGAAGGAATTCGAACAGCGAGCCGTGGAACCCGTTGGTGCCCGAGCGGAGCTGCATGTTGATGTTGGCTCCGGCGTTGCCGCCATACTCGGCCGAGTAGTTGGAGCTTTGGACCTTGAATTCCTGAATCGCGTCGATCGACGGATAGAAGTTGATGAAGTTGGCGCGATTGTTGACGGCCGTGATTCCATTGATATTCACTTGCATCCAGATGTCGCGCGTGCCGTTGGAGATCACTCGTGTACGCTGCCCATTGGCTTCCTCCTGCACAACCACGCCCGGCGTCAGCGTGGAGAGTTGGAGAAAATTGCGTCCGTTCAGGGGAAGGTTGACCACGCGCTCACGGGCAACCACTTCGCCGATGGTGGCGTTTTCGGTCTGGAGTATGGGCGCGGCCGACGTCACTTCCACGGTTTCCTGCACCTGGCCGACCAGGAGCGAAAAATCGATGCGCGCCAGTTGCGAGAGTTGCAGCGTGATTCCGGTGCGGCGTTCAGACCGGAAACCGGGGGCCTTGATCTCGACGACGAAGTCGCCCGGCCGCAAATAGCGAACTTCGTAGCTGCCATCGGCCGCGGTCTGAATGGTTTTGGTATAGCCGGTCGCAGACTGGGAAACGGTGATCGAGGCTCCGGTAATGACGGCTCCGCCCGGGTCGGTGACGGTGCCGAGGATACCGGTGTCTAGTGATTGTGGTTGGGCAAGGGCGGTCGCGAAAATCGCGATCGCGAAACTTCGTTGCGTCATGAGAGAACCTCCGGTCAACGGTTAAGGCAGAAGACGACGGTGGCTTCGGGCGGCATCGAGGCGCCGAGATCTGACGCAAGGATTGTATACTATCTTCGCGCCGGACGCTATGGCGGGAGGGGCTGGGAGGCATGGTTGATCTCATGCCGCTCAGTTTGTGATCTGCCCGGTCCCATTCGCTGGCGTCACCTCCAACTCCGTGCCGTCGACGCTGCGCTTCGGCGCTTCGATGAAGTCGAACGGGAGCCGAGCCGGATCCTGGCAAAGTCCGTGGCGATCAGCGGATCAATGGTCGCCAGGGAACAGCGCATTGTGTCCACCGAGCGAATGCCCGATCACACCGCTGCGCGCGGGATCGACTTATGGAAGAGAAAACCGGGAACGCGATCGCCGGGTGTAGTTGTCGAGCCCCGGCGGAGACGATCCGAAGGCCGGCCTGGCCAGGTTAGTTGATGTCAGCCTCATGCTTATTGCGAAGTTTCTCGGAGACGAATAGGGCACGATTGCGGCCGTTGTTCGCTTTGCCGGTGAGACGGCGCCAAACCAGGAGCTCGCCGGCGGTGACCAAGACTTTCTCCGGAAAAATGCCCTCTTGCCGCATTTTAACGATGCCCTCCTCCACCATCGTCACCCATTCGGCATAGGTTGGTTCAAATCGATCGGCGTCCTCGGCTGAGGCCTTGACCTCGGCCCAATCCCGTTCGGTGGCGTACCAACTGACGCCGGCGGCCGCCATATAAGGCGGCGGGTCGTTCGCTCTTTTCAAAGGCTGCGGCACGCGAAACCTTTTCATTAGTCTCTCCGTTTCGAGGCTTCCCCCTGCTTCCTTCTAGATTTTACACAACAAAAGTTTGGCTCGGCGCTAAATCCATTCCACCGCAAGCGCCGTAGCTATCACAGTCGAGACGCGTTTG
The DNA here is from genome assembly GCA_043730365.1 of Acidobacteriota bacterium. Taxonomy (GTDB): domain Bacteria; phylum Acidobacteriota; class Terriglobia; order Bryobacterales; family Bryobacteraceae; genus VFZP01. The sequence goes on from JAYTKJ010000750.1 coordinate 6,771, forward strand.
GGTTCAGCAGAACCCTACACTTCTCGCGGCGGAGCTCATTTTCTTGAACCGGCCGCACCAGGGAGTTGAACAATGAAAAGGAGAAAAAGAATGAAACGTTTGTCACATGCAATGATTTTGGCGACGCTGCTTCGCGCGGCCAGTAATACGGTGTATGGATCCAGTCATCGCGAGGCCTTGGCGGTTCTCAACGAGCCGTGCGCCGACAACACCGACACGTATGCGTGGGTGTCGAGCAACGCGCACGACAAGCTGTATCTGATCATGAACTTCAATCCGCTGCATGAGCCCGGGCAGGGTAACCAGGGCCTGCGCGCCTGCAACGGCTATCGCTATGAGTTCCACATCGGTAAAGGCGCCAGCCTCAAAGACCGGGTGGTGTACCGCGTGGAGTTCCAGAACACCCTCCGACCCGAGCCGGCCCCGAGCGCCACCGATCCGCTGGGCGGCGGCAATGAGCTGCTCTGGCAGCTCACGGGCGGCACCGAGACGATGAAAGTAACCCGGATATCGGACTTCGACCGGGGACGCCGCGACCGCGACGACGATGACGACGACGCCACGGTGTTGGGTAGGAATCTCAAGATCCTTCCGAATAACCACGGACCGCAAACCGATCGGCTGGTCTTCGGACTCGGCGCCTTCAAGGGCTACGACTCAGGAGATCCAACCAGCCGCGAAGTAGGTCTCTACGACCAGCCCTTTGTCGACACCTTCATTCATCAACTGTCCAATGGCGGGCGCATCATCGCCGGTCAGTTTGACGATCCCTACCAGCTTGACGAGAAG
>JAYTKJ010000751.1:0-7508 GCA_043730365.1 Acidobacteriota bacterium
CGAAGTTGACCTGCACCTCGGCGCTCCCCGGCCTCACTTCCACAACCGCCGCCAGCGTTTCGCCACCGCAGCGCACTTCTACGGGAGCCGAACCCACGCCGCGGCCCTCGAAAGAGGCGCCCTTCACCGCCAGCAAGTCGGGGCGCAAGGATCGGGTCTCGCAGGACGAGGTGACGTCGGCCTCCACGCCATCCTTCCCCATAGACGAGACGAGAAAGCGCTGTGATGCGCCCGGCCCCGCGAGCCGGATTCCGGGAGGATCGAGGCGCAGTGCGGCCAAGCACACAACGGGCAACAACGCGGCCCATGCGGTTCGCCTCAAGCTAGCCATTTGGTGACATGCCTATCATATATCTAACTTCGGCGTCACACATGATAGCCTGAATCGGCAAGCCTATGACACAACAGCGGGTAGCGGTCGGCGCCATTTTCACCGAGTCGAATCATCTCGCCGGGACGTTGACGGACCTCGGCTTCTTCGAACGTACGGAGCTGCGCCGCGGCGAAGCGGTCCTCTCAGCCACCGATGGCGTGCTGGGCGGCGCGCTGAGTCACCTGCGGCAGCGCGGCGTCGAAATCGTGCCGCTCATCTTCGCCAGCGCCGTCCCGGGCGGACCGCTCACGCCGGAATGCTATCGGTCACTCAAAGAAGATCTGCTCGCGCGTCTGCGTAGCGCCTTGCCGGTTGATGGAGTGCTCATGCCGCAGCATGGCGCCGCGGCTGTGGATGGCATGGGCAGTCTCGACGGCGATCTCATGGCCGCTGTCCGGCAGCTGGTAGGTCCCAGCGTACCGATCGTCGCCACGCTGGATTGCCACGCGCATGTGACGGCGGAGATGGTGGAGAACGCCAACGCGCTCCTGGCTTGGGAAACCTATCCGCATCGCGATACGTTCAACACGGGCGTGAGGGGAGCCAGGCTCCTGGTGGATTCCCTGGAGGGCCTCGTGCGTCCGGCCATGGCGTTGGCCAAGGTGCCGGTGGTGGTAGGCGGCTTCATGGGCAGTACTGACGATGGCCCCTTTGCGGACGTGATGCGATTCGCCAAATCGCTGGAGCAGCGCGCGGGTGTGCTGTCCACCAGCGCGTTTCTGGTGCAACCACATCTCGACTTTCCCGGCATGGGCGGAGGCGGACTGGTGGTGACCGATGGTGACCCTGCGCTCGCCGCGTCGCTGGCCACCGAAATTGCAGCCATGTATTGGCAACGCCGTTTCGATCTTGAGCCGCCGATTTGGAAACCCGCCGACGCTATTGCCGACGCCGCGCGACATGGTGACGGCACCGTGCTGCTGCTCGAAGCCTCAGACTGCGCCGGGGGCGGAGCGTGTGGAGACAGCGTGGCCGCGCTGCGGGCGCTTGTCGACGCCAAACTCAACACACGTTCGCTCGCCCCGGTGGTTGATCCAGAGGCTGCGGCGCTATGCCACGCACACCAGGTTGGCGACGAAGTTCGCCTCACACTTGGACACAAGATCGACCCCAGGTGGGGTCAGCCGTTTCCCATCGCGGCGCGCATCGTCAAGCTCACCAACGGACGCTTCGTCTATACCGGCGGCATCTGGGAAGGGCAAACCGGCGACATGGGCCTCAGCGCGTGGCTGCGAGCCGGCAACGTGGAAATTCTGGTCACCACTTTTGCAACCTACGATTGGGCCGATGAGCAGTTCCGCTCAATGGGGATGGATCCGGCCAACGCCGGACTCATCGTCGTGAAGAACCCCATGAACTATCGCGTTGGCTACGCGGGCCGGTATCGCGCCGCCTACGTCCTTGACACACCGGGCGCTACTCCCGCCTCGCTCAGACACGTGAAGTTTTCACGGCTGAAGCGGCCCTATTTCCCGGCCGACGAAGAAATCCCCGGGCTGCAACCCGTGGTTCTCCGTGGCCGCTGAGTGTCCACCGTGCGACAGCTTCCATGGCCCCGTCGAGTGGACGTGGCCCTGCTTTGCTTCCTGGCTAACCTGATTGCGCATTCAGACCGGGTGAGCCTCTCAGTGGCGATGCCCGTCATGATGCGGGAGTCAGGTTGGGACACCGCGCAGGCGGGTTGGGTGCTATCGGGTTTTTTTCTCGGCTACACGCTGCTGATGATTCCGGTTGGCTTGCTGGTGCAAAGATATGGGACCAAGCCTGTCTTTGCCGTCTGCATGAGCTGGTGGAGCGTCTGCACCCTCTTGACCCCGCTAACACGCTCGCTAGGTGGTTTGACGGCGATGCGTGTGCTGCTCGGGATGGGTGAAAGCGGAACGGCCTCGTGCATCAACGGCACACTGGTGCGATGGTTTCCACCCCGCGAATATGGAAGGGCCAGCGCGCTTTGTTGGAGCGCTGGCTACGCCGGACCAGTCCTGGCCGTGCCGCTCGCTTCCTACCTGCTGCATCAGTTCGGGTGGCGTGCCATCTTTTACGTCTTCGGGCTCGCCGGATTTCTTTGGCTGCCTTGGTGGAGGCGTGTTGAACCGGGACCGGAAATTCCCACGTGGGCGCCCGAGGCAGTACCGTGGCGCGGTGTGCTTCGGTCGCCGTCAGTCTGGGCCTTGTTTGTCCTGCACTTTTCTTCGAACTGGTTTTTCTACTTCATGATCACGTGGCTGCCGACGTACCTGACCACCGAAAGACATCTCTCGTTGCCGGCTGTGGCGGCCGGGTCATCGTTGCCATTCCTGTGCGCGTGGATCGGCGCCAATTCATTCGCGCAGTGGCTGGATCGAGCCGGGCCGGGCGCGCCGCGCTCGCACGCCTGCAAACTCCTGCTAATCCCCTACTCGGTCTCGGCGGTGTGCCTGCTGGCCGCGCCGGTTGCCACCTCGCCAACTGCCGCCGTAGCCTTGTTGTGCGGGGCGATGGGGCTACTGGGATCGATCACTCCGGTCTTCTCCAGTGGCTCGCTAGACTTGACTCCCCGGCATGCCGGCGCCGTGGCGGGCGCCCAGAATACCTTTGCCAACCTCGCCGGAATTCTGGGGCCGGTAGTGATTGGATATCTCGTAAAAGCGGCAGGCTGGCCGGCCGCCTTCACCGTTACGGCCGTCGTGGTGACGGTTGGCGTGGCCAGTTACGCTCTGCTCGGCAGCGCGGAACGCTTGGACGCCCGATCAGCTTATTGACCTTGGCCCACCACGCGGAATTGTTCCGCTCGGCTCCTTCCGATAGTCTTGCCCTGAGCGTCCAGCGCCTCTATCTGCCAGAACAGGGTTTTGCGCGGCAGCATCAGCGACTGAGCCGGAGCCGAAATCTCCAATTCCGCGGTTGAGACAGCAGTCGCCGTCCAGACTTCGGCTTGCGCCACATCCAGGAGCCGGACTCGATATTGGGCCGCGCCCGCCACCGGCTGCCAACGCAGCATATTGGGGGCGGTGGCCATGTCGCCAAGCGGAGCGATCTCCACAACGCCTCCGGCGCGAAGCACGTCGGCCGTTGGATCAAGCGGTCCCACCGTCGGCGACTGAGGGCTTCTCGAAAGCACCATCACGAGCACCAACGCCATCGCCGCGGCCGCTGACAATCCCGCGGTCGGCCAACTCAACCACGCAGGCAGCCAGCCGCGCTTGGCAGACTGGCTGTCTCGCCATGGCGCGTTGGTCCGCAACTGCCGCTCAATGCTGGAAATCGCCGCGGCTTCGGCGGGCGAACCCGGCGCTCCTTCGGTGAACTCGCGCAGCAGGGCCAGCTCGGTCCCGCAATAAGAACAGTCCGCCGTGTGCTGGCGGCTTTGTGCCGACCCGGCGCCCGCAGCCACCCTGTCCAGCTCGTCCAAATTTAGGCAATCGGGCCCTTTCCTGAAATCCAGCACGTCCCTCTCGCTCTCATCCGCCATCACCGCCCCCCTCATGTGCGTTCGCTCCACGCGTACGTCCCATCCAGCGCTGAACCGAGCTCCTCAACTTCCTTTTCGCGCTGACCACATACGCTTTGGCTCCACTCGCATTGTCCAACCGCAACAGCCTCGAGATCACCTCGAAAGGCATGTCCTCGGCAAAATGCAGCGTCATCACCTGACGCTCCACCTCCGTCAACTCGCTCGCCATCAACCGGCGCGCCAGCGCCAGACGTTCGGAAGTCTCGGCCGCACGCTCCGGATTCGGACCCAAATCGGCAAACGCCTCCAGAGTTTCCGGCTCGGTCCCCTGTTCGCCCCGCCAAGCGGTTGATTTTAGTTTGTTGAAACAGTGATTGCGAGTGATCGAGTAGAGCCAGGTGGAGAACTTCGCGTTGCCCTCGAAGTGCTCCAGGTGCGCCCAAGCCTTGGCCAGGACCTCCTGTGCCAGATCGGCGGCGCGATCCCGATCGCCGCCCAAGCGGAAGCACCACAACGCCACCTTGCGATAGTGCCTCCCAAACAGCTCGTCGACGAACGCTTTGCCGGCATCGTTCGGTCCAGCTTGGCGATACCGCTGAAGCAACTCCTCGTCGGAAAGATCTGTCATTCCGCTCGCCAGTATAGCGCGAGCGTCCTATGCGCGCCGGGGCGGGGACGTTACAAGTGTAAGCACAAGTGCCCTGTTTTTCTGCACTTACAAGTACGGATTGAGGCCGGGCCGGTTTCATCTGGGAAGCTCTCACCTGTTAAGACAGCGCCGGAACCGTCAAGGAACAAAAATATTTACAAGTGCACCAGAATCTTGCCCTATTCCGGGAATGGCCAGACGCGCTCGACTGTCTTGCTCAACATCCAGCGCTTGTCTTCCTTATTAAGAAACGTCATGCCGTCTCGCACGACGGCCAGCGTTTGCGCGTAACTCGAGTGGCGGTTGGAGATCGGCCAATCGGTGCCCCACATCAAGCGTTTCGGTCCAAAGGCCTCGTGAAGACGCTGGACCAGGGGAAACGTATCGCGATAAGGGAAGCCCTCTTTTGAAAGGGACCATGTGTGCGAAATCTTGACGAACACGTTGGGGTATCGCTTGAGGGCGGTGAGCTTGAGCAGCAGGTCTGGCCGGTCGATCGGGCAGTCGGCCATATGATCGATCACCACCGTAAGGTCCGGAAACTTGGCGCAGAGCGCGCCGATGTCGGGCATCCGCACCGCCGGGGCCAGAATCGTCATGGGGACCTTTAGATCCCGGCAGCGCTTCCACAGCGGCAGCATCAGAGGACCCCGAATCCAATCGCCAGCGGCACTTTCGCCAGGCGAGAGCCGCACGCCCCGGAAGCCGTCTTCGTGCACCAGCTTTGACAACGTATCTGGTGAGGCGGGATCTTCCGGATTGACGCGCGCCACGCCGTGAAACATTCCTGGATACTGCTTGAGCACGTCACGCAGGTAGGAATTGTCCCAGCGGAAGTGGATCACCTGGATGATCACGGTATGCGCCACGTTGTTCTGGCGCATCAGTTCAAGCAGCATCTCCGGCGTCGCATCATCGACGGGCGGGTTCTTGGTTTCCTTGGCGAAAGGATAGCGGCGGTCGTGCGTCCAAACGTGGACGTGGGGATCGATGATACGGAGTTGGTCGCGCTCCTGCTTTTGCCCGGCCGCCACCTGGGCAGCCGCGGCGCCCGCGAATAAGATGTCTCTTCTGCGCATTACTTTCTAACCATCCTAGGGCAAAGTGAACGCTACCAGTTCGTCGGCGTAGCCGGTACTGTATTTGTTGCCGCCGCCGGCAGCGATCACAACGAATTGCTTCTTGGTCTTCTTGCCCAGGTACGAGGCCGGCGTCGCGTGCGCGCTCGCGGCCAGGCGCGTGGTCCACAGCTCCTTGCCGGTCTCTTTGTCGAAGGCGCGGAACCGGCTGTCATTGGTAGCGCCAATGAAGATGAGGCCGCCCGCCGTGACCATACTGCCGCCGATATTCGCCGTACCCGTGGGAGCGATGCCGCGCGCGGTAAGCGCGTCAATCACACCCAGCACGCTCCGCCACTTGAACTCGCCGGTGTTCATGTCGATCGCCGTCAGGAATCCCCACGGTGGTTTCTGGCAGGGTACGAGACTGCTGTCCCAGAATCGCGAATTCGGCGTCGCCTTGCCGCGCGCACGATACGGCACCATGTCCTGGCCCTCGCCGCGCTTCATCATTTGTTGGATGAAACCGATCTCCATCGAATTGACAAAGAGCGTCTGCGTCTCGGGGTCGAAAGATGCGCCGCCCCAGTTGGCGCCGCCATTGGTAGACGGAAACAACACCGTCGGCTTGAGGCCGATCGGTGTGAAGAGGCTGCCGAACACCGCTCCTTCTACCAGCTTGCTGCAAAATTCCTTTGACTCCGGAGTCAGGTCATTCAACTCTTCCCTGCTCATGCCCTGACGCGTGAAAGGCGGAGGCTTGACCGGAAACGGCTGCGTCGGCCAAGCTTGCTCGCCGGGCACTTCGCTGGCAGCCACGGGCCGCTCGGCGATTTCGAACAACGGCTTGCCGGTCACGCGGTCAAAGAGGAACACGAAGCCAGTCTTGGTGATCTGCGCCACGGCTGGTACACGTTTTCCCTCGCGCGTGACGGTAATGAGGGAGGGTTGCGCGGGCAGATCGTAATCCCATATATCGTGGTGAATCGTTTGAAAATGCCAGCGGCGCTGACCCGTAGCTGCGTCGAGCGCCACCAGCGAGTTGCCAAAAAGGTTGGCGCCCTTGCGGTCCCCGCCATAGAGATCGGTGGAGGGCGAAGTGAGCGGCAGATAGACGATCCCGCGCTGGTGATCGACGCTCAGGATGGACCACGCGTTGGTGCCGCCGCGGTCTTTCCACGAATCGGTCTCCCAAGTATCGTTGCCGAATTCGCCTTCGCGAGGCACGACGTGGAAGCGCCACGCGAGCTTGCCGGTCTTGGCGTCAAAGGCTCGCACGTCGCCCGAGGGCCCCTTGGGCTCGCCGTCGCTGGCCAGTGCGCCGCAGATCACCAGGTTCTTGTAGATGGCCGGCGGCGAGGTCATCCCATAACCGCGATTGGGAAACTGATCGGCCACGCCTTCGCGCAGATTCACCACGCCCTGGTTGCCGAAGGCCGGGTCCGGTTCGCCCGTCGCCGCGTCGATTGAAAACAGCCGCGCGTCCAGCGTGCCGTAGAAGATTCGTTTCTTCTTGCCATCGGTCCACCAGGCCGAGCCCCGGCTGATGAACAGGTTGTTGGGGCGGGACTTGTCCAGCTTGGGGTCGAAGGCCCATAGTTGCTGGCCGGTTTCCGGGTCCAGCGCAATCAGCCGATTGAACGGCGTGGTGAGATACATCACGCCGTCCACCACCAGTGGCGTGGCCTCGAAGGTGGTGCGAGTTAGCAGCGTCTTGCCGTCGCTGAGTTCGCCGGTATGAAAGGTCCAGGCGGGTTTAAGCGTGGCGACGTTGGCTGGTGTGATCTGCTTGAGCGGTGAGTACTTCATCCCGCCGGCGTCACCGCCGTAGTAACGCCATTCCTGCGCGGGCAGCAGCGCAGGCAAGCTGAGTACCAAGAGGGCGGCAGTACGCATAATCTTCTACCCGCGTCCCACCAGAGGCATCTGCGTGGCCATCACCGTGATGGTGAGCACGTTGGCGTCAAGCGGGAGGTTGGCCATATAGAGGATGGC
>JAYTKJ010000752.1:0-24016 GCA_043730365.1 Acidobacteriota bacterium
CCCATCCGGCCCGGCGCTGCCCTGCCCTTGCCAAGACTCGCCACCGCTCGTCCATTGCAGGTTGGGAAGTTGGATGCGCGGGCCCACCAGAGTGAAGGCGCCGGTGGCCGACTCCCAGGGAGGATCGGCCAAGAGCAGCGGATTGCCACGGACAGAAAACTTGCCTTGAGATTGCAACCTGGCAGCTAAACCCAAGCCGCCAGTTCCACTAGTGTCCCAATCAGCCTCGGCGTCGAGGTGGCCCTCCCGCACGGCCAGATTGAGGAAGTTGAAGCGTCCCCGATACGCGGGCTCGGCCCCGGAGACCACGGCCTGCAATCGGCCCGTCACGACGCCCTTCAACCACGCCGCGCTGACCTGGCTGGCGTCGATCGTGGCGCCATCCCACGTCAGCCGCGCTTCCACCCCCTCCAAACGCTGCTCCCCTGCCGTCAGCACGGCAATGCGCACCTGCGCGTCCAGACGCCGCTGACTCAACCACTCCGGAAGCGGAGCCTTGCGGCCAAGCGTGCGCGAAATGAATCCTCCCTCGCGGCGGAGCGACGGTTTCAGCAGACGTTCCATCTCCCCGGCGGCAGCCTCAGGGGCCGACAGGCGCAGCCGCGTGTGACGACGGCGTAGCGGGTCGTGATCGGCCTCGGCCGTAAGCGCCAGCTTTCCGATACGCACCACCACTCGGCGGGCCTGCATCGCCGGGCCGCGAATCGACACCTGGGCCGAGTCAACGTTTGCCGGCTCAGCCACACCGTCCAGTGTGCAAACCGCTCCAGTCACCCGCAGATCTCCGGACCACATCCCGGTACCCTTGGCGTCTTGCTCGAAGCGGACCGAGCCAGCCCAATTCCCCTGGCGGCAGCGGTCGAAAAACGGCGGATCGGCGCCACCGGAGAGGTACTTCCAGAGTTGCCTGGACCGCTCCACCGGCAAGCCCGCCGACGCCACAGCCACTTCCCGCGCACCCGTTGTCGAATCCACAGCCGTCTCCACTGTCACCGCTTCGTTTGGGGAAAAGCGAATCTCGGCGGCCGGCACTTTCCAGCGATGATTGTCCACCAACACCCTCGCCGAAGCCACCTGCACCGGCGGCAATTCCGGAACCGCCACGGATGCCTGCGAGATCTGCACCTGCCCACGTGTGCCATGCTTGCTGGAGTATCCGAGCACCCCACTCAACCCACCCTCCACCGGCGTCTCGGAAGGCAAGCTGAATCCCAACTCGCCGGCCAATGCGCGCACCGATGCCAGTGGAGCCTGATCGATTCCCATCAACGCCGCCCAGCTTGGTTTCCGGAACAAATCCACGGCACGCATCCGCAGCGAAAGCGGCACCGCCGCGGCGTCCGTATCGCGCGTGCTCAATCGCAACTCCTGCTCCGGCCAGTTCAGCAATCCTGTGTAGCCGAGCCCTCGCGCCGAAGCCGCTCTTGGAAACAGCCACCGGAACCGTTCGGCTTCGTTCAACTCGAGCCGGCCCTCGATCGTCACCGCCGAGAGCGGCCCGGTGAGCTTGGCTTGTGAAGCGACAAATCCGCCCAGCCCCACGTTGCGGCCTTCCATCGCCGTGACGATTTCGGCGATGGGCGTCCGGTCGATCGTCAGATTCAAGTTGATGCGCGGTTCCACATCTCCACGATCCAGCGTGAGCATCCCGCGGCCGGTCAGGCGTCCGAACGAGCTGACGGTGCGATCGGTTCGCGCCGGGTCTCCGGCGATCGTGATGCCGTAGTGGTTCCGGTTGGTCGAGTCCGCCTCGATCCGCAGATCGGCGTCGCGCAGATAGAAAACGCTCTTGACGTTGCCGATCTTGATGTTGAGCCGCCCGCCCCGCACCTCCAGTGCATCCAGGTCGAAACCGGCTGCCCGCCCTTCGCCCATCGCCTTGTCCAGCAGCGCTTGAAACGTCCAGGCGCCGTCGATGGCCTTGGTAAGGTTCAGGCTCGGCGCCACCAGCCTGACGCCTGTTACGCTGATGCGGCCGAGGAGCAGCGGGAACAGCGACAACGAGACATCGAGAGACGACTCGGGATAGTCCATGTACGCGATTGGCTCAATGCCCAACTCCGGCAATTCATGAATCACGACCCGGCTTAGAGAGACTCCCGGCCTGGGATAAAGTTGAAATCGGGCCTCGCCCTGCACCTCGACCTTGCGATGAAGCACGCGCTCCAGGTTCACGCGGACCTGTTCTTTGAACCGGTCCGCACTGAGATAGGGAGCCCCTAGCACTCCGGCCAGCATCAGAATCGGGCCAAGGATCAGCAGCCGCTTAGTCTGTTTACCCACGCGCGGCCTCGGCTGCCAGCAGTCGCTCGTAGTCTTCCGGGCTATCCAGATCCTCGCAAACTGCGGCATCGTCCACGTCGATGTATTGAGCCGCGTCGCGATAGCGGTGGATCACTTCGCGGGCGATGCCTTCCGGGGGCAGCGCGAGTAGTTCGCGCTTCACATGCTCACGGATCAGCACCGGGTGGCCGTGCCGGCCGCGGTAGCTGGGCGCCACTAGAGCTGCGCCGCCGGCCGTCGCCATCCTCTCCAATAGCAGCGCAACGGTGGCAGCATCCACGGCTGCGTAGTCGACAGGAGTGAAGAGCGCGTCGCCCGGTGCGAGCGCCAAGCCGCATTGCAGCGAACTTAATTGACCGCGCTCGGGGTCCGGGTTGATCGCAAATTCGACGCTGGCGCCACGCGCAATCCCATTGCGAATCACGTCCGGCGAATGTCCCAGTACGACGATGACCGAAGCGCAAAAAAGTTGATACAGTCCGACGAGCCGGTCCAGAATCGTCTCGCCTCGAAACGGCAGCAGCGCTTTGGGACGCCCCATCCGGCGGGACGCTCCCCCAGCCAGAATCACTGCGGCAGGGGTCACTTCACGACGGTCCGAAGCGCCGGGTTGAGATAGATTGATTTGGAAATCGAGCGCCAATCGGACTTCGGTTGCCGCCGCACGGCGATCATCTCGGCAGCCACCGCGATGGCGATCTCTTCCGGACTGATGGCCCCGATCTCCAGGCCCATCGGCGCATGCAGGCGGTCAAATTCCTCGCGCCGCAGGCCCTCTTTCTCCAGCTCCTTCATCACGCCCAGAACCTTGCGCTTGCTCCCGATCATCGAGATGTAACGGGCAGGCGTGGACATCGCCCACTTGAGCACGCGCATGTCGTCGCGATGCCCGCGCGTCACTATCACCAGGTAACTGGAGGAGTTCACTTCCAGCTTGGGGAAAACTTCTTCGTACTCGCCCGCGTGAACTTCGTCGGCTTCGGGGAAGCGGTCACGATTGGCAAACTGCTCACGGTCATCCACAATTACCGTGGCAAAACCGGCGAGTGTCGCCACCTTGGACAAGCTCTTGGAGATATGCCCCGCGCCGAAAATGAACGCGCGTGGCTGAGGAATGATAGGTTCAACAAACACGTTGAGTTGACCGCCGCAAATAAGGCCGTTATCGTAAGCAGCATCCTGTCCAAGCGAAAACGTCAGGTGCTTGGGCTGCTCCGTCTCGATGACTTCGCGCGCGGCCGTCCACACTTCGGCTTCCACGCAGCCACCGCCAATCGTCCCGGTTATGGAGCCGTCTTCCCGCACCAGGAGCTTAGCGCTCTCGTAGCTGGGAATCGAACCGTTAACCTGCACGATCGTAGCCAGCGCGCATTTCTGACCCTGCCGCCGCAGCCTGACAATCTCGTCGAAAATATCCATTGAGCTTCCGGCTACTTCTTCTTTCCCTGCGCCCGCGCCGCGAGGATCTTGGCCGTGATCATGTCGTAGAGCTGGTCGCGCATCTGGTTGCTGGAGAGCTGAAAATCATATCGCGAACCTTTGAATGGGCGAACCATCAATTGTTTACGCTTCTTTTCCAGTGAGCGAATTTCGGCATACGCCCAGGTCTTGGAATGCTTGGCGTCAGTCAGGGATTCAAAAGAAAGATCGGCATCCCCGATCATGAGCTTGCCCTGCTGATCGCCATTGCGGACGTCGTAGGTCGTACCAAGCATGGGAGCTTGAGCGGCCACGGCGACCGAGACCAGGAGCGTGAGAAAGAGAGAGCGGCGGAGAATAGTTTTCATAGCAGTATCTCCCAAGATACACCGCCAGCGACACGGGCCGCCAGCCGATCCGCTATCATTGCAGGCGATGCGCCCGAAGTACGCCGGCTTGACGTTGGGCGCTTTGGTGCTTGGCGCGCTGGCCGCCCTGGCGCAGAAGCCCTTTCGCACCTACGCGCCGATGGAGGGCCGCGACAGCGAAAGCGAAATCCCGCCGGATTTCCAACACAAAACCGAATTCGTATTGGGCCGGCTGATGTATCCCTCTTCCGGCGGTCGCGGCGCGAGTTGGACCGTCGACTATCCTCGCGGCGACCGTACCTTCGCCGCCGCCATCCGCCGCCTGACGCTGGTGGACGTGCGATCGGTGGAGCAGCCGGTTGATCCTGACGATGGCAATGACATCTTCTTCTGGCCCTACCTGCACGTCGGCATGCCCACAGCCTGGAATTTCAACGACGCTCAGGCGAAAAAACTGCGTGACTATCTCGAGCGAGGCGGCTTCATGGTCTGTGACAGCTTCTTCGGCTCGCAGGAATGGGAAGGCTTTCTGACAGGCATCCGCCGCATTTTCCCGGACCGCGAGATCGAAGAGATTCCTGACAACGATCCGATCTTTCATGCGGTCTTCAATTTGACGGTGCGCACACAAGTGGGCAATTTCCGCTCCCGGCGATCCGGCAAATGGTACCGTGCCGATGGCGACAAGCCTTACTGGCGAGGCATTCGCGACCAACACGGGCGCGTCGTGGTCGCGATCAACTTTAACAACGATTTGGGCGATTCCTGGCAGCTCGCCGACAACCCCGAGTATCCGGAGAAGTTTTCATCAATGGGGATTCGGCTCGGCGTCAACTACGTGGTCTATTCGCTCACCCACTAATTGGGCCGCGCCGCCACCCAATAGCCGGGCCTCGTGCGTGGCTTCAACCCGCGCGCTACCTCCACCTTGATATCGTGCCAGCCGCCCTGCAGCTTGACTTTTTCGTTCGGGCTGTAGCTGATCAGATACTGGCTATGCACTTCCTCGCCCAGCTTGCTGACCACTTCTTCCATGTCGTGCTGCGACAGGAAGGAATACTCGCGGCCGCCGGTATGCTTGGTGAAGACTTCCAGCGGATTGGGCACGAAGATGGCCTTCACCTGAGTAAAGATCTCTTCAATAATCGGAATGAAAGTCGTAGCGCGGCCACCGTAGCTGGTCATCTGATCGATGTTGGTTTGCGTCATGGCCGTTCCACCCGGAAGCTGCCGGTTGCCTGGAGGAACGCGGCTAACCGGCGGCGCGTCCATCTTCTTGGCGAACTTGTCGATCAACCGATTGATGTTGATCGAATAGATGATGATGTTGTTGATCTGAGCCGCCAGCAGCGCCTCCCGAATCCGGCCTTCGCTGCCTTTGTCCTGCGTCTCGGAGACCAGCAGAAGCACGCGCCGCCGGTTCGACGGCCGGCCCCGCAACATGCGTGTCGCCGTGAAGACAGTGTCAATCATCGCGCTGGTGGAACTGCCCGGATTGATTTTCGCCAGGGCCCGTTTCACTTCCGTTGCATCGCTGACAAACCCGTCCGTCAAGGTGCGGATGCGATGGTCAAACGCGATTACGGCGCATTCGCCCTGCTCACCGATCACCAGACCTTCCAGAAGTGAGCCGAGCTTCTTGATGGTAGGCAGGAACGGTTCCACCACGCTGTTGGCTTGAATCGCCAGGACGAGCGAGATGGGGACATAGCTGACGTCCACCTTGATCTCCTGGGGCTCCCCATTGTCCAGCAGCGTAAAATCCTTGGCTTCAAGGCCGTTCACCAGCTTGTTGTCGCGATCCATCACCGTAACCGGTGCCGTCACGATGAACGTGCCGCCCTTAAATATGGTTTCAGGCGGCTCCTGCGCTGCTAGCGGAACGGTGCCCGCAGCAGCCAGGCCCGACAGTACGAATTCTCGACGGCGAAATGGCATGTAGACCAATCCAGCTTTCCAGACGCGGCCCGTACGGGTGCGGTTTCACTCTTCAAGGACGCATCAACTGCACCAGTAGCGGAATCAGTTCCAAGATAGCATCCGCCGATTCAACCGCGCCTTTTGGCGAGCCCGGCAGATTGACGATCAGCGTCTTGCCACGGATACCGCACACGCCTCGCGACAAAGCCGCAAAGGGTGTAATCCGCGCGCCCTCGGCCCGCATGCGCTCTGAGAGCCCTGGCATGGGCCGTTCAATCACAGCCGACGTCGCCTCCGGTGTCACATCGCGCGGCGCCGGCCCTGTCCCACCTGTGGTGAAGATACAGGCATAGTCTCCCGAATCGGCCAAATCCCGTAGCCGCGTCTCGATCATCGGGCGCTCGTCTGGCAGGATTTCAAGCAGCGGCACGACCCAGCCTTTTTCTTCGAGCCGCGCCTTCACCGCCGGCCCCGATTCATCCTTCCGCATCTTCATCCACGATGCGTCGCTGATGGTCAACACGGCCATCATCATCGGCGGTAGTCTCCGCTCTTGCCGCCGGTTTTTTCAATCAGGTACAAATCCTGAATTTCGATTCCCTTGTCCAGGGCCTTGGTCATGTCGTAGACGGTGAGAGCCGCCACGCTGGCCGCCGTGAGCGCTTCCATTTCCACGCCAGTCTGCGAAGCTGTGCTCACGGTGGTGAAAATGCGCACGCCCGAAGTCTCGATACTCACGGTCACGTCGGCGTGACTGATAGGCAGCGGATGGCACATCGGAATCAGCTCGGAAGTGCGCTTGGCGGCCATGATGCCGGCAATGCGCGCCACCTCGAGCGGATCTCCCTTTGGGTTTGCCGACAGCCCCGCGATCACGTTGGGCGACATCTTCACGAACGCGTGCGCCCGCGCCGTGCGCTTCGTTGTCGCCTTGGTTGACACATCCACCATGCGGGCCTCGCCGGCGTCGTCAAAGTGCGAAAGCTTGTCACTCATTGGAAGAGAACTCCGATCAGGTCACCGGCCCGCCATGACTCGGTTTCGGCATCGCACATCATGAATGCGTTCGCGCGCGCCATGGCCGTGACGTCGCTTGATCCCTGCCATCGAATCGGCGTCACTTCGGTCGCGTCCGTATTCACGCGTGCTGGTAAAAATCGCGTCAGGCCCGGCTTGTGGCTGAAGTCGCCCGTCAGCCTGAGCCGCGGCAAATACAGGTCACTCTGCTGCTGTCCGCCCAGCAATTCAACAGCCGCGCGGCCGAACAGTTCAAACGTCACCATCGCCGACGCTGGATTGCCAGGTAACCCAAAGAAGAAACGATCCCGCGCCCGGCCGAACACCAATGGCTGCCCAGGTTGAATCAGCACGCGGTCAAAGTAGAACTCCGCCCCGAATTCGGCCAGCACGGGCTCGACATAGTCATACTTGCCGGCCGAGACGCCGCCTGACAAAAGCAGCAAATCGTGCGACAGCCCCTCGGCGATCAGACGCCGCGTGGCTTCCTTCTCGTCGCGGGCCACGGGCAGAATCGTGGGAATGCCTCCGGCGCGCGTCACCTGCGCGGCCAGCGCGTGCGCGTTGGAGTTGCGAACCTGGGTGTGGTTCGGCGTGGCGTCCACCGCCACCACTTCGTCTCCGGTGGAGAGAATAGCCACGCGCGGACGCCGATACACCTTTGCCTGGGTCTTGCCAATTGTGGCCAGCAGCGCAATCTGCGCGAAGCCAAGGCGGAACCCAGCCGGGAGGACCGCCTGGCCTCGCCGGGCTTCGGAGCCGGTCGCGTTGATGAATTCGCCAGACGCGGGACGCCGCTCGATCGAGATGACGGCCCCCTCCCGCTTGGCGTACTCCACCATCACCACCGCATCGGCGCCTCTGGGCAGCGGAGCACCAGTCATGATCTCAACGCACTGCCCCGCCCCGACCTCGCCCGCAAATTCACTCCCGGCTCGCACTTCGCCGATCAAAGCCAATTCCCCCGGCAGATCACCCGCCCGCACCGCAAAGCCATCGCGCAGTGAGCGCGCCACCGGAGGATAATCGCGATCGGCCGAAGCAAACTCGGCCAGTACGCGGCCGGCGCATTGCTCGAGCGGCACGCTTTCGGTTTCGAGCCTGCGCGCGGCCTGAGTCTGTTCGACAACCAGGCGCCGGGCATCGACGAAGGAGTAGGTGGCCAACCGGCTATTCTAACAACTGTGTCCACACTAACCCGGCTGACCCTGGCTCAAATGCAGTCGGCGCTTTCGAGCCGCACCATCTCTGCCACCGAACTCGTTGACGCGCACCTGGCCCGCATCGAACGAGTGCAGCCGAAGATCAACGCTTTTGTTTCGGTCTTCGCCGAGCAGGCCCGCCAGGAGTCGCGCGCGCCCAAGCCTGGCCCGCTGTCCGGCATTCCGCTGACCATCAAAGACAGCTTCGACATTGAGGGCCAGCCTACCCTCGCCGGCAGCAATTTCCGGCGCGGTCATCGCGCAGCCAAGGATGCTACGTCGGTAGCCCGCTTGCGAGCCGCGGGAGCCATCATCCTCGGCAAAACCAGTACGCCAGAATTCCTGGCGATGTATGAGACCGACAACCACATCATCGGGCGCACCAACAATCCGTGGAACCTGGACCGTACGCCGGGCGGCTCAAGCGGGGGCGAGTCGGCTGCGATCGCGGCGTGCTGTTCGGCGGGCGGCATCGGCAGCGATGGCGGTGGTTCGGTGCGCTTGCCGGCGCACTTCTGCGGCCTAGCCGGACTCAAGCCGACACCGGGGCGCATGCCGGCCACAGGGCACTATCCGCTGATCCAGCACCCGGGCGGCCTCCTCGGCGTCGGCGGCCCCCTCGCCCGCACCGCGCAAGATGTGAAGATCCTGTTTGACGTGATGCAGGGCTATGATCCGGCGGACCCGTTCTCGGTGCCCATGCCCGTCGTGCCCAAGCCGCTGGGCCCGAACCTGCGCGCCGGCGTGATGGAGCAATTCCTCGACGTGCCCGTTCAACCCGCCGTGCGCCGTGCCGTCCAAGAGGCGGCGCGTTTGTTGGCGAGCGCCGGCTGCGCTGTAGAGGAATTCAAACTCAACGGCATCGAACGCGCGCCCAACGTCTGGTCGTTCTTCTTCTCCGAACTCGCCGTACCCTTCACGCGCGAGTTGCTGGCGGGCCGCGAGGAGGAAGCCCACTGGACCGGCACCGAATTCTACAACCTGCTCAAAGACAAGCCTGAACCGTCCGGGCGCGACGTCGTTGAGAAGCTCGCCCTGCGTGACGCCATTCGCCGCCGCGTGCTGGAGCAGATGCAGGACGTCCCGGTGCTCATCATGCCAGCCTGCGGTGTCACGGCCTTTCCGCATCGGCAGCGGCGCTACCAAACCGAGGGCAAAGACATCGGGCTCTTTCAGGCGATGATGCCGCTCACCTGGATCAATCTGATCGGTTTCCCAGCAATCACCGTGCCCCTTACAATGGATGAAGAAGGGTTGCCGGTGGGCGTGCAATTGGTGGGGCGGCCGTGGGAAGAGGAGACCATCCTGGACCTGGCCATCCGCCTTGAGCAAATTCGTGACCCCCTGCCGCCTTATCCGTCTCTATGAGATCACCACTACTATGAAACTTCTTAGCATCGCCGCTCTCACCGCGCTCTCCCTGCTGGCCGCTAATGGCAAGCCCAAGGCATTTCCCTATGCCTACGATCAGTTCGACATGGATAACGGCCTGCGGGTCATCACGGTCCCCACCAGCTATCCGAACGTGGTGGCGCTCTACATCGTCGTGCAGGTCGGCTCACGCAACGAGGTGGAGCCCGGCAAAACCGGCTTCGCTCACTTCTTCGAGCACATGATGTTCCGCGGCACCAAGGACTTTCCGCCCGACAAGTTTCAAGCCGTCATGCAGCAGGCAGGCGCGGCCAACAATGCCTTCACCAGTGACGATCTCACTGCCTACCACACCACCTTTTCCAAGCAGGACCTGGAAGTCATGATGCGCATGGAGGCTGATCGGTTCCAGAATCTCGACTATTCGCTAGCCGGCTTTCAGACCGAGGCGCTCGCCGTCCTGGGCGAGTACAACAAGAACAGCGCCTCGCCGTTCCTGAAGATCGAAGAGACCCTGAACGCCACGGCGTTTAAGAAACATACTTACGCACATACCACCCTCGGCTTTCTCAAAGACATCAAGGACATGCCGAATCAGTTCGAGTACAGCAAGCAGTTCTTTCAGCGTTTCTATCGCCCCGAATACACCACCATCCTCGTAGTGGGCGACGTGAAACCGGAACAAGTGCGAACTCTGGCCAAACGCGATTGGAGCGGTTGGAAGCGTGGCTCATACCAATCGCCGGTGGAGGCCGAACCGCCCCAGAACGGGCCGCGGTCAGCCCACATCGATTGGCCCACACCGACGCTGCCCATCAGCGTCGTCGGCTTTCGCAATCCCGCTTACTCGGATACCGACAAAGACTTCGCTGCGTTGGACTTGATTTCGCAACTCGGCTTTAGCGAAAACTCGCCGCTCTACAAGAGCCTGATTCTCGACAAACAGCAGGCCGACTCGTTGCAAGCCTCTAACGACAATCACGTGGACCCGTATCTGTTCACCGTCATCTCCCGCGTCAAGAAGAAGGAGGACCTACCGGCCGTCGAGCAGGAAATCCTGTCGACGCTGGCCGGCTTCAAAGATACGCCCGTGCCCCGGGAGCGGCTTGATCGCGTGCGCCGCAACCTCCGCTATCGTTTGGCCCTTTCCATGGATAACAGTGAGGCGATCGCCCGCACTCTCGCGTACGCGATTGCTTTGCGGCGGACTCCCGAAACGCTGAACAAGATGGCCGAGATGTACGAGTCGATCACCCCGGAGGATCTTCGCGACGTCGCGCGCAAGTACTTCACCGAGAACAATCGCACCGTGATCACGTTGACGGGGGCCTCGAAGTAATGATCGCCCGTGCACTCGTTCCCCTCGCTCTACTAGCAGCCAGCTTGTCAGCCCAAGGCCCAAAGTTCATCACGCTGCCAGATCAGGCGCCCCTGGTCACCGTTCGCCTCGTGTTTCGCACCGGCTCTGCTTCCGATCCCAAAGGCAAGGAGGGGTTGGCCGCACTTACCGCGGCGATGCTCGCCGAAGGCGGTACGCAGCGCATGTCCTATGACCAGGTAGTGGAAGCTCTCTACCCGATGGCGGTCAATATTTCCTATCAGACGGACAAGGAGATGACCACCTTCTCGGCCGACACGCACGTCGATAATCTAGATGCTTTCTATTCGATCTTCCGAGCCATCCTCCTCGAGCCCGGCTGGCGCGCCGAGGACCTTAAGCGGCTCAAGGACCAGACCATCAATGCGCTGCGCGTGAATCTCCGTGCCAACAATGACGAAGAGTTGGGCAAGGAAGTTCTGTACAACACCATTTATGCCGGCCGGCCGTACGGGCACTACAACCTCGGCACAGTCTCCGCGCTCGAGTCCATTACCATTGCAGATCTCAAGGCTTTCTGGCGCGCCAACTACACACAGGCGAATCTCACCGTTGGTTTGGCCGGCGGTTACCCGGGAACATTTCTTGAGGCCGTCAAGAAAGATTTCGCGACGCTCCCTCCGGGTAAGGCTGCCGTAACAACGCGTCCTCCTCCCGCCAAAATAACGGGACTCAACCTGACTCTGATCGACAAGCGCACACGCTCGGTAGCTTACTCGTTTGGGTTCCCGATCGAAGTGAAACGCGGGCATCCGGATTACCTGGCCTTACTCGTCGCGCAGTCATTCCTGGGTCCGCATCGCAACAGCTCAGGGCTCCTGTATCAGAACATGCGCGAGATACGCGGCCTCAACTATGGAGACTACGCCTACATCGAATACTTCCCTCGCGGCATGTTCCAGTTTGAGCCCGATCCCAACCTGGCCCGGCCCCAGCAGATTTTCCAGATCTGGATTCGCCCTGTAGAATTACCTACCGCCCACTTTGCCCTGCGGCTGGCCTTTCATGAAGTGGAGAAGTTCATCACCAGGGGCCTCACCCCGGCCGAGTTTGAACAGGCTCGGAACTACGTCGCCAAGAACGTCAACCTGCTCACCAAGACCAAGCGCGCCGAACTCGGCTATGCGATCGACAGCGCTTACTATGGGATCGCCGGATACAACGCATATGTCAACGAGGGCTTGAAGAAGCTCACCGCCGCCAATGTGAATCGCGCGATCAAGAGGCATCTGCAGCTCACTAATCTGCACGTGGTGGCGATCAGCCCCGATGCCGAAGCGCTGAGGAAGAAGCTGCTTTCGAACGAGCCCTCGCCCATGAAGTACGAATCGACCAAGCCTCAGGAGTTACTCGACGAAGACAAGATCGTCGAGAAGCGCCCGCTGGCCTTCACCGCAGAAAAGACTCGCGTCATCCCGGTCGACAAGATCTTCGAGTAGCTACACATCAACGGCGTGCCCTGCCGTGAAACCGCCATCCACGGCGATCGCTTGCCCAGTGATCCAGGATGCGTCGTCGGATATCAGAAACGCGATCGCATTGGCGATGTCGATCGCCTCGCCGAGACGCCCCAGCGGATGGAGCGCCAACAACTTGGCTTCCTTCTCCGGGTCCGACAGAAGACCGGCCGTGAAGGGAGTGCGAGTAAAGCCGGGGCAAACACAGTTGACACGAATTTTGTCCCCAGCCAGGTCCATCGCCATGTTACGCGTCAGGGCGACAATGGCGCCTTTGCTCGTCGAATACGCCGCGCGGTTGCGCACGCCGGTCAGCCCAACCACGGACGAAAGATGCACAATCGCGCCGCCCGCCGGCTTCATTTTGGGCGCGGCATATTTCGAACACAGATAGCTGCCCTTCACGTTCACGGCCATCACCCGATCCCATGATTCGACGTCTTGATCGATCACCGTCTTGCGCACCGCGACCCCGGCCGAGTTCACCAGGGCATGAACGGGGCCGCTGAGGTCGGCGAAGAAGGCCTGCACCTGACTCTCGTCGCTCACGTCGGCTTCGGCACGATCGAGAACGACCACGCGCCCGCCCTCGGCACGGCATTTCTCCGCGGTGGCTGCGCCAATTCCGGAGGCGCCGCCAGTGATCACGATCGTCTTGTTTGAAAATCTCAGCAAGTCTTCGCATTATAATCTCCCTCATGCAGCGAAGAAGCTTTCTTGCCACCCTCGGGCTCCCTGCCCTCGCCTGGACCCAGGACGCCGCCTCGGCCAACGACATGAAGATCGCGGCCGTCGAGATGTGGCGCTATGACGGTCAATACGAGGCAGGGCCGGCCGGCGCTCATCGCCAACATCAAGTGCAGCCGATACACATCTATGACGAGCTTCGCCCGAAACCCTACAAGGAACCGGCGTCGTCGGACGCCAAGCGGCTGGCAAAAACATCGGCCTACTATCTGAAGATCAAGACGAAGGGCGGGCTCGAAGGCATCTACGGTCCGATCGACAAGGAAGGCGCGATTGTCGTTGACCAGCAGTTGAAGCCTTTCCTGATCGGCAAGAATGCGTTGGCCGGCGAGGCGCTCTGGGATCAGATGCACCGCTCCAATCGCCACTCGCGCGCCAGTCATTTCATGATCGCCATCAGCGCGGTGGACAACGCGATCTGGGATCTCCGCGGCAGGTATTTCAAAGCGCCTGTGTATCGTCTGCTGGGTGGTCCGACGCGTCCATCCGTCGAAGCCTACGGCAGCACGCTTGGCTACTCGGTTGAACCGGAGGCGGTCCGCCAGAACTGCGCGGCTTTCTACAAACTGGGGTTCCGCCATCAGAAGTGGTTTCTCGCCTATGGGCCGGGCGACGGCACGATGGGGCTCGAACGCAACATCGAGTTAGTGAAGACGCTGCGGGAAACGCTGGGCAGCCAAGCCGAGATCATGTTCGATGCGTTCCAGGGCTGGAGCCTGGATTACGCCATCCAATGGGCCAAGGCGGTGGAGCAGTATCGCCCACGCTGGATTGAGGAAGCCTTTCACATGGACAAACTCGAGAGCTTTGTGGCCCTGCGCAAAGCGACATCCGTACCGGTGGCAACCGGCGAGCACATTTACGGCCGTTGGGAAGTCCATCGCTTCCTATCCAGCGGCGCGATCACGGTGGTGCAGGCCGATCCGGAGTGGTGCGGCGGCACGAGTGAGTTGGTGAAAATTTGCACGATCGCTTCGGCTTTCGACGCGCAAGTGATCCCGCATGGCCATAGCCTCTACTCAGCCCTGCACGTCGTCGCCAGCCAGTCGCCCATGACCTGCCCGCTGGTGGAGTATCTGATCGGAAAAATGAACAACTACTATCACTTCGAAAAAAACCAGATGCACCCCGTCAACGGCAGGATTGCGTTGTCGGACCGTCCGGGCTTTGGCATTGAGATCGACCCGGCCAAGGCCGAGAAGCAGACGCTGGCAACCTGGGCTTGACGCTACTCGCGATTGAGCGTCCGCACGCGGAACATCGGCTTGGTTTTCTCCGCTGCATCCATGGTGAAGGTCTGCTCGGTGCGGCCCGGGTCGTAGTCCCGCCACAGCCACATCATTTCGTCCGCCAATTCGGTGTGTCCGCCGTTCCGCGAGTGCGACCCGTTGCCCCAGCTCAAGTGGAAATCGTATTCCATCATTTTGAGTGAATTTGCCATCGCGATGTTCTGCAACGGCCAACTGCCGTGGTTGTTCTCCAGGTCATTCGAGCCGTCCTGGAGCCAAACGCGGATGTTCTTCTTCGTGTCCTTGCGAATCAGAAACGGATAGAGATTCCCGCCATCGATCACGCCCGGTTTCCACTGGATACTGGTGAAACTACCGATCCGCGAAAGCACGCGCGCGAACAACTCAGGCCGGCGATAAGCCGCGTTGAAGGCGCAGATGCCGCCGGACGAGTCCCCGGCAATCGCACGGCTATAGGCGTCCGTGCGTAGGTTGTACTTCTTGGCCACCTCGGGCACAATCTCGTCACGCAGGAAGCGCGCGTAGCGGTCATCCATCGTGTCGTATTCGATCGAGCGCATCCGCTCCTTGCCGTCGATGATACCGGGCGAAATCAGGATGTGGATGATCACGGGTATCTTCTTCTCGTGCGAGAGGTTGTCAAAGACGATCTGATTGCGCGAACGTTCGCGCTCCACCAGCACCTCGCCGTCCTGCCAGATCATCACCGCGGCCGGACGTGAGGCGTCGTATTGAGAGGGCACGTAAACCCAATAGTCGCTCTTCATGCCCGGATAGATTTGACTCGTATGCACATGCTTGCCGTCGAGTTTGCCCTCGGGCACGCCCGGTTTGGCGTAGGACCACGGCGTGAAAGCCGGGATGCTCTCCACGCCGCCGAAGGGTTTGCCGTCGATCAGGTATGAGAAGTTGTGCGAGCGTCCTACGCCAAGCTTGGTGGTGGCATACCAAAGCTCACCGGCGCGAGACATCGGCATCGGCGAACCTTCGTCCACCACGATCTGCGGCTTGGTCTTGGCGTCACCGGCCACGGCGAAGAGAAAATCCGGGCCTTCGCCCAGCCACGCCTTGCCGTCTTTGACCTTCTGCGCGTCAAGCGCCTCACGGGCCTTGGGTGATCCGGACTTGACGAGCTTGACTACTTCGGCGAACGGAACAGGTTGAGCGACGGCCAGCGAGGCAGCCAGGAAGAGCAGGAGGAAATGCATCAGGACGAGAGTATCACGCAACCAGGGTGCCCCGGTTAGGGAGGCACCCTGGGCACGCGAATAAACTATCGACCTCGGCCGCCCCCGCCGCCGGACCGGCCACCACCGTCGCCGCCGGACCGGCCACCGCCCCCGCCACCGCTGCTACGTCCGCCGCCGCCGTCGCCGCCACCGGATCGGCCGCCTCCGCTGCCGGAGTCTCCACCGCCGATGCGCCCACCACCACCGCTGCTACGTCCGCCGCCATCGCCGCCACCGGATCGGCCGCCGCCCCCACCGCCGCTCCATGCCGGCGCACTGCTGCGCCCCGAATCTCCGCCACCGCCATTGTCTCTGCCGCTGGACCGCGGCGCTTCGTAGCTGCGTTCGCTGCTTCGGCGCCCACCACCGGAATCGCCACCGCTGCGGCCTCCGCCGCTCCAAGCCGGCGCGCTGCCACTATCACTGCCGCTGGACCGTGGCGCTTCATACCTGGGTTCGCTCCTGCGGCTGCCGCCACCGTAGTCCGCACTGCGATCGCGGACGATCGGAGGACTCACCTGCACGTCACTCCCGCTCGTCCGGGCCTCGCTGCGCCCGCCTCTCCCCCAGCCTTCCGAAGCCGAGTTCGAGCGTGAGCCGCCGCTGTTGTCCAGACGCCGCCATCCAGAGTTGTTATCGCTAGACCGGCCCGAAGAGGACGAGGTCCCAGTCGAGGTATCGGAGGAACGGTCACGGCTGCTGCTACCCGCGCCGCGAGAACCGGGGTCGCCGAACCGCCGCCATCCGCCGCCATCGCTGGAGGAAGAACCACGTGCCGCTGTACCTTCGCCGCCGCCGGACAACCGAGCGCCAGGGTCAACCGCCTCGCCTCCAGACGAAGAACGCCGGCCTGAATCCCCAAACGTGCGCCATCCACCGCCGTCCGCGCTACGGGAAGCTTCTCCGCCGCCGCCACGGACCGAGCCGCCGCCGCTACCTACGCCCTCGGCTCCCCGCCCGGCATCGCCCACGCGCCGCGAGCCTCCGTTTGAGTCTGCCGATCGTGCTCCTTCTCCGCCGCCGCCCCGGACGGAGCCTCCGCTGCCACCCGCACCCTCGGTTCCCCGCCCGGCATCGCCCACGCGCCGCCAGCCGCCATTTGAATCTGCCGATCGTGCGCCTTCTCCTCCGCCGACAGCGCCGCCGCCACCCCGGCTACCCGCGCCGCTATTGCCAAACGTCCGTCGCGCCACCTGCTCCATACCCCGGCGTTGGTCGTCAAAGCTGGCACGCTCCACTTGTGCCGGTTGCCGCCGGCTGAAGAACCGGGCATTGTCGCTGTTCCCACTGCCCCGCGCCGTCACTTCACGGTCGGCCATCCGCAGACTCTGCCGGTCTGGAACCATCGGAACCCGGCCCTCGATCGAAGAAGCGCCTCGCAAATCCGTCTCACCCAACGAGCGAATCCGATTGCTCCGCCCGCCCACGAAATCGCTGCCATCCGCACCCGACACGCCATTGCGTACCCGGGCGTTGCGATAGTTGTTGATGTTCACGTTATTGACAATGCGAACGCTGTTGTCGATATACGTGTTGTTCCGATATCCTCCGTAGGAACGGCTTCCGTACCAGGGGCGGAATCGTTCATGCGGCCCCAGAGGAGTCCAGCCGATGCGGCCGAACCCAAAGCCCACACCTCCACCGAATCCGCCATCGCTGTTCCAGCCGAAGAATCCAACTAGCGCCGGCCGCCACCAGTGACGAGATCCGGACCCGCCCGGCCACCAGCACCAGCCATACCCGGGCTGGTTGAACCAGCGCCCATAGTGGTACGGCGCCCAGCCCCAGGGATCGTGACTGATCCAAGTCCAGCCATACCAGTCAATCCAGGACCATCGACCCTCGCGATACGGCGCCCAATCGGCTGTGGCATAAGGAGTCCAGACATTACCGTACTCGGGCACAGTTACCCAGCGGCCGTGATTGTCCAAATCCTCGCCGCCGTAGATATCGGTGCTCATGTACCGATAGCTGGTGGAACGCTCCAGCTCACGGTCACGCCGGTCATTCCAGTTATCCCAATCGTCGATCGGCGTGCTCGGGCCGTCGCGAAACTCCGGGTTCGTGGATGAACCTCGCGCGATCAGGGTCCGGCCCGCCCGCACTCGCTCCGTACCTTGCGGCGTGTAGACTTCGGCTTCACCGGCGCGCACCGTTACCTCGGTAGTGCCGTCCTCCAGCACCTCCACGCGATAGACACCGCGCTTGGCCGGACGCAGGGAAATCGACGGCGTCGAAAGCTCAATGTCGGCCTGCTGGTCGCGCAGCACGCGGAACGTCACCAGGCCCCGCGCCAATTGAACGATATAACGGCGCTGCGATAGTTCGGCAAGCCGAACCTCGGCATTGGCCGCCATGCGAATCATGTTGGAATGGTCGAACTGCAACTCGGCCCGCGAACTGGGCCCGGTGAAGATGCGATCCTGAACCACCAGCGGGGCGTTGATAGCCGCCGCCGTCAGGTCGCCCGAGTCACCACGCTTGACAGTCACGTCGCCGTTGATGAGACTGATGCGCGCCACCCCCCGCTCGGGCCGTTCATCGTCTTCGTCGGCTTGCGCGGCCAAAGGCAAAGTGAAGGCCGTACCCAGTATCAGGGCCAGACTCAGGAGCTTGATCTTCATTTCGATCCATCCCTTCGCCACCTATGGGGCACATCGGGCGCCAAATTAACAAGTGTTTTGTTTCCATGAGAAACCCGCTACACTGACCAGGAGCACCCGTGGCTGAAAACCACCACCCCGATTCATCCCAACCAAGCACCATCGGCGGCACCGTGCGCCGGGCCACCCTCCTGTTTCTGCTTATCGCCACGGTCCTTTTCTATTGGCGCCTGACGCTGACCAACCAGTACACATGGGTCGATTCCAACGACATTTCCGCTCAGGTTCTACCGTGGTTTCAGTTCCAGATCGGAGAGCTGCAACAGGGCCGGCTGCCGCTGTGGGATCCGTATCCATACGGTGGACAGCCGCTCATCGGACAGGCGCAGCCCGGCGCAGCCTACCCATTCAACTGGCTCCTTTTTGCCTTGCCGACGAGCCACGGCTGGATGCGCCAGAACATCGTGCACTGGTACTACGTGCTCATCCACTTCATGGGCGTGCTCTTCGCCTACAAGCTTTGCCGGGATCAGGGTCGCTCCGACACCGCCGCCGTCTTTGGAGGGCTGCTCTTCGGTTTAGGCGGCTACATGGGTTATGTGGACTGGCCGCAGATGTTGAACGGAGCCGTCTGGGCTCCGCTGGTACTGATGTTTCTGCTGCGCGTCGAGCGCGGCCATCGCATTTGGGCCAGTTCGGCGACGGGCGGATTTTGTCTCGGGTTATCGCTGCTCAGCGGCCATCATCAGATTCCTACTTTCGTGGCTCTCTCCTCGGCTGGCGTCTGGTGTTGGCTGATCTCACGCCGCCGGGAATTGTGGCCGTGCGCTCCGCTTTTTGTGGGGATCGCCGGCCTGACCAGCGCCCTGCAGGCGCTGCCGGCCTGGGAATATTCCAAGCTGGCGGTGCGGTGGATTGGCAACCCTGAACCGGTGGGGCACTACGACAAAGTTCCGTATCACATTCATGATCTGTACAGCTTTTTGCCCGCGAATATTGTCGGCATCGTCCTGCCGGGCCTCGATCCGGGTATGAGTTTTTATGTCGGAGTCATCGCCGTTTCACTGGGCATTGTCGGCGTCGCCCGCGGATGGCGATACTCGGCCGTCAGAATCGTCACTACGCTGCTTGTGAGTGCCCTGATTTTCTCGATGGGCAGCCACACGGTCTTCCACGGAGTCTTCTACGCGCTGGCGCCGCTCGCCGAGAAGGCGCGCTCGCCGTTGATGGCGACGCTGATCTGTAATCTCTGTCTATGTCTGCTGGTGAGCTTCGGCGTCGACGCGTTTCAAGAGGACTTGCCGGTGAGCGTAACTCGACGATTGCAGTGGGCGCTCGGCGGGCTTGGGATTTTTGTATTGGCCGTGTTTTGGGTGATGTATTTGGCACAGGGTAATGGGTGGAAGTATGACACCCGCGCAGCTACCGCGGGGATGGTGGCTCTCTTGGCCGCTGCGGTTTTGACGGGATGGCAGCGGCGGGCGATCGCGCGGCCCGCGCTCCTGACAGCCTTGGGTCTGCTGTTGTTCCTCGAACTGGGCATGGGCAACGTCTACCAGATGCCGCATCGCGAGAAGAATTTGCGCAATGTACCGATCATGGCTTCCGATCAGCCGTGGGTGGCGGCGGTGCGGGCCCTCGGTCCGAACGTGCGCGTGCAAATGAGCAATGAGGACCGTCCGCACAACTTCGGCGACTGGAACGGTGTCGACGTCTGGCATGATTATCTGGCCAGTCTCACCGCTAATATCAAGAACATGTACCTGCACGAAGGGCGCACGCGCGAGCTCTTCGGAGTTAAGTATTTTCTCGGGGCGCAGTCAAAGCCGACCGAGGAATGGGGCGAAGTGGTTCACACCGATGAGGCCGGTGGATTCAAGGTCTACCTCAACCGCCGCGCGATGCCGCGCGCCTGGGCAGTGCACGAGTTGGTGGCGGCAAAGAACTACCGGGAGGCGCGCCGGTTCATGGACGACTCGTCGTTTGACTTCCACCGCCGCGCGTTCCTGCAGCAGCAGCCCAGCCAGCCCCTGCCGGTGTTGGAACAATGTGCCGGCGCCGTCGACGACGTGCAAATCATGCGGCGGGTGAGCGACCACGTCACGATGTGGGCTGATCTGGCCTGCGGCGGGATGGTCATCTTGAGTGATACTTTTTACCCGGGGTGGGAAGCCGCGATCGACGGCAAGCCCGCGACTATTCACGAGGCCTACGGGTCGCTGCGCGGGGTGGTGGCCTCCAAGGGCAAGCACTGGATCGAGATGCGGTATCGGCCCTGGAGCGTGTATCTCGGCCTGGCGCTATCACTCACTGGGCTGATGGCCGCGTTGGCAATCAGCCGGCTTGATCGCTGACTTCCTGGCGGGGACCCTCGCCCGCCAGAGGGCCAAGAGGAGTTCGCGCGTTTCGTCCGCCCAGTGCCGCTCGGGTGCAATAGACTGAGGCGAAGGTGGAACGGCTTTTTGGCATAAAGATCGCCTGGAGCCTGCCGGCCATCACTCGTAGCGCAGCGCCACGACCGGATCTAGCCGCGCCGCCTTGCTAGCCGGCCAGATCCCGAAGAACAAGCCCACTCCGACCGAAACGAGGATGCCCAACGCGGCGGCCCACAATGGAACGGCGGTCGGCAGGCTTGGAAAAATAGTGCGGGCCAACAGGGCGATGCCCCACCCGAACAGCATGCCAACCAGCCCGCCAACGAAGGTCAACACCACCGCTTCCGTCAGAAATTGAATAACAATGTCCTGACGCTTGGCGCCGAGAGCCTTGCGGACGCCAATTTCCTTGGTGCGTTCGGTGACGCTAACTAACATAATGTTCATCACGCCAATCCCGCCCACCAGCAGGCCAATCGAACTGAGCACCACCATGACGATCGCCGTCGTGGCCGTAACTTTGCGGAAATCTTCGATCAGCTGATCGGCGGTGGAGATGGAAAAATTATCGGGACTATCGTACGGCACTCGCCGCTCAGTCCGCAGCACGCCGCGCACTTCATCGGACGCCTTGGCCAGTTGGCCTTCGCGGGCCGACACGATCAGCATGTGTTCCCTGGCATTCGGAAACATCTTGCGCATGGTGAAGTAGGGCAGCAGGATTCGATTGTCGTTCTGGCCTGGAAACGAGGCCGACGGACGGCTCATCACGCCAATCACCTCAAAGACATGGCCATCCACCTCGAAGGACTTTCCGATCGCGTCCTGCTGCGCAAACAGTGCCTTCTGCGCATCCTCGCCGATCACGGCCACGGCTCTGCGCCGCTGGTTTTCCGCCTCCGTAAAAAAGCGCCCGGCCTTCATTTCCGCGTTGCCGCCGGCGGCGTAGCCTTCCTCAGTGCCGCCCAGATCCAGATTGAACAGGTCATTGCCCTTGTAACGCGCCTTGTGAATCATGTTCCAATCCGGGAACAGATACGGGCTCACGTGTTCAACATTCGGGCAGCGCTCAGCAATGGCCTTGGCGTTGTCGAGCGTCAGGGGCTTGCGGATCCGCTCTTCAGCCGACAAGTTACCGGCGCGGAAGCCGATGCGAAACTTGAACACGATCAGGTTGTTGGTGCCGAAGCTTTTCAGGATGTTAGTGATCGCCCCGTCAAAGCCTGCGATGATCGAACCCACGCCGATAATGGTGCCGGTGCCGATGATCACGCCGAGCACCGTCAGCAGACTGCGCAGCTTGTGCGCGCGCAGGGTGGCCATCGCCAAGGGCACACCGGAAACAAGGCTCGCGCGAAGGTTCATCGTTCTATTTCTCGACTCGTAGCGCCTCGATAGGATCGAGCTTCGCCGCTTGTGTCGCCGGATAGATACCAAAGAACAGACCCACAAGCGTTGACAGTCCCACGCCCAGCGCCACTGCCGACATCGGCATGGACATTGGAACCGGCGTGAAGTTACTCACAAGAACCCCGGTGATAAACGCAATCGCCACGCCGATGAAACCGCCGCAAGCCGACAGCGAAGCAGACTCCACCAGGAATTGATAGAGAATGTCCCGGCTGCGTGCACCCACACTTTTGCGAATGCCAATCTCATGCGTGCGCTCGGTCACCACTGCCAGCATAATGTTCATGATCACCACGCCGCCCACCACCATGAAGACGCTTACGACGGCCATGGCGGTGGCAGCGATGGCGCCAGTCATCTTATCCCACGCCGACATCAGCGAGTCCGACGAGATGATGGCGAAGTTGTCGTCCGCGCCCGGCCTCACGTGCCGGTAAGCCCGCATCAGCATCCGGATCTCGTCTTGCGCTTGAAAGATGGAGTCGCGCGTAGGGGCCTGTGCCATGTAGCCAACGTCGTTGCGCGACCCGTAAATCTTGAAGGCCGTCTCAATCGGAATCATTACAAAGCTGTCGAGCGACTGCCCGAACACACTACCCTGCTTCTTGGCCACGCCGACGACCGTGAAGGGCCTGCCGTCGAGGCGGATCGCTTTGCCTATCGGGTCGGCCTGAGGGAAGAAAGCCTCTTTGAAGTCATAGCCAATCACCGCCGCCATCAGATGGTGCTCATTTTCGCTGTCAGCCAGGAAGCGTCCCTGCTCGATCTGCGTGTTGGTGATGGCTCCCATATTGGGAGTGCAGCCGCGGATCTGGATACCGTCCAGTTTCTGGCCCTCATGCATGGCGTTGCCTCGTCGAAAGTTCTGCATGCCGATCGCCCGTACCAGCGTCGCCCGCTCCTTCAGGAACTCGTACTCATCCTTCTTGAGGAACGGGTTCTTCCGCTGCAGTTCGAGAAACTTCTTTGGATCCCAATCGCCAATGAACGCCATGCGCACAATGCGGAAACCGTCGGCCCCCATGTCGGAGACATTCTGCGCGATGTAGACGTCCATGCCGTGGATCACGCTCATCACCGCAATCAACGTCGTGGTGGCCAGGATGATGCCGAGCAAGGTGAGGAAGCTGCGCAGCTTGCTGGCGCGCAGTGAGTCAAAGGCAATCCGGATTGCCTCGAAGAAAGAGGCGGTGCGGACAGACGGAGTATCCAAGTTCTCCATACGCATCAGCGGTCTGCCCTGTTCCCACATTCATTGAGCCAGCTGCAAATAACCGCGTCTACCCAGAATCGCGGCTGATTCCGGGCGATGAAGCCCAAATGTCCTCCCCGGTCCGGGGCAAAGACGGTGATGTTGGGGTTCCCCGTGACCGCCGGCTGCCTGAACAGCTCAAACGGGATCATCGGGTCATCCTTGGCCTGCACGAGCAAACAGGGAACCGTGATCTTGCCTACGTAGCCTTGCGACGACTGCGTTTGATAGTAATGCTCGGCGTCGCGGAATCCAAAAGCGGGGCCGGTAATGTGGTCATCGATCGCGTAGATCGATCTGAGCTTCTTCACCCCATTCCACGGTATCGCGTCCCCAAGAACCTTCTTGCGCAGACGCAGGCGCTTGAGCATGTGATAGGTGTACCAATATTGATAGACCAGATTGCGCGGCTCTTCGAGCGACCGGCTGCAGGCTCGTAAGTCCAGAGGCGTCGAGACGGCGCACACCCCCGCCAGGACCCGCTTGGCAGTCTCGCCCAACTCGCCGGCCAGCTTCAACACCTGGTTGCCACCCAACGAGTAACCTACCAGATAAACCGGTGAGCGGCGCTGACGGTCCAATTCCATGAGATAGGCAAACACGTCCGCAGTGAGGCCTGCGTGATAGAGCGTGTTGCAGAGAAACTCGGTGCCTCCGCAGGAGCGAATATTGGTGCGGTGCACCACCCAACCGTCGTCCAGCAGGGTCTGAGCCAGACTGCGCATGTAGCCAGAG
>JAYTKJ010000753.1:0-17638 GCA_043730365.1 Acidobacteriota bacterium
CCATCGCGCAGCAGCAGCGGCTCGGCTGGACGGCCAAGGCGCCGCGTTGGGCGATCGCTTTCAAGTATCCGGCGCGGCAGGCCGAGACGGTGCTGGAGAACATCGAAGTGCAAGTGGGCCGCACAGGCGTGTTGACGCCGGTAGCGCACTTGAGACCAGTCGCGGTGAGCGGCGTGATCGTTTCGCGCGCGACGCTCCACAATGAAGATGAGATCGAGCGTCTCGGCTTGGCCATCGGCGACACCGTCGTGCTGGAGCGCAGTGGCGACGTGATCCCGAAGGTGCTGCGCGTAGTCAGGCAAGGCGGCGACCGGCGCCCGTTTCACATGCCGGCCAAATGCCCGGTGTGTGGCGACTCCGTCACGCGAGCCGAGGGCGAGGTGGCGAGCCGCTGCATCAATCCGGATTGCCCGGCGCGGCTCAAGGAGACGATTCTGCACTTTGCAGGACGAGGAGTAATGGATATCGACGGTATGGGCGGTGCGCTGGTGGATCAACTGGTGGACAAGGGCCTGGTGAAAAGCGTGGCCGATCTGTACCGGTTGTCGCTGGAAGATCTGGCGGGCCTTGAGCGGATGGGGCAGAAGTCCGCCGAGCGGATCATGCGCGGCATTGAGGCGTCCCGGCAACAGCCGCTGCCGCGCGTGTTGAACGGCCTCGGCATCCCCTTCGTGGGCGAGCGCACGGCGCAACTCCTGGCCGAAGAATTCGGCGGACTCGATGCCATTGCCTCGGCCGGCGTGGACCGATTGCAGGCGGCGCAGGAAGTGGGTCCCAAGGTGGCGCAAAGCATCTCTGCGTTCTTCCAGGCGCCGCATGGCCGGGAATTGATAGAGCGGCTGCGCGAAGCCGGCCTCACATTCACGCACGAAAAGCCGCGGCGGGAAGGCGGCGCTCTGGCGGGCCTTACCATCGTGGTAACCGGCACGTTGCCCAGCTTGAGCCGTGAGGAGGCGCACGCATTGATTGAAAATGCCGGTGGGAAGACCGCCGACTCGGTGAGCCGGAAGACCAGCTACGTCGTGGCCGGCGAAAAGGCTGGATCCAAGCGTGATAAGGCCGAGAAGCTGGGCGTGCCGATCATCGACGAAGCCAAGCTTCGCGAAATGGCGCAGGGCGAGGTGATGGTTGCTCCGTAAGATTGCTGGCGCGATGCATGCCTGGGGGCCAGGGGGAGCCTTCATGGTGGCGTTGGTCGATTCAGCTGGCCTGCCGATCCCGGGCGGAGTGGATGCGTTGTTGATACTCACCGCCATCACCAACCCGGAACTGGCCTACTTCACTGCTGCGCTTTGCACCATCGGCTCGGTGCTTGGCTCGGTCATCTTGTTCTACCTGGCTCGCAAAGGCGGCGAAATGTACGTCGAGCGTCACATCAGCACGCCGAGAGAAATGCGTTTCCGCCGGTGGTTTGGAACCTACGGACTTGTGACGGTCTTCATTCCCACGCTGGTGCCAATGCCAGGGCTGCCCATGAAAGCCTTCGTGATTTCGGCCGGGGCGTTGGGAGTGAAACCGTTGTCGTTCGTGCTCACCGTGCTGGGCGGCCGCGCCCCCCGCTATGTGGGACTGGCCGCGTTGGGCCGCGCCATGGGGGACAACTCCGTGGGCTGGATAACGGCACACAAGTGGCACCTCGCACTGGGCGCGGCGTTGCTGGGGGCGGCCTTGATGCTGCTGGTGCGATCGCGCGGGAAACA
The DNA here is from genome assembly GCA_043730365.1 of Acidobacteriota bacterium. Classification (GTDB taxonomy): domain Bacteria; phylum Acidobacteriota; class Terriglobia; order Bryobacterales; family Bryobacteraceae; genus VFZP01. The sequence goes on from JAYTKJ010000753.1 coordinate 1,701, forward strand.
GGCGCAAGCTTTCTGATAGGCTCGAAAAACATGCTCAAACCTACAATCTTCCGCGAGTACGATATTCGCGGCATCGCCGACGTTGACCTTCCCAGTGATGGCGTAAGGCTTCTGGGTCAGGCGATGGGCACCTTCATCCAACGCAAGGCCGGCCGCAAAATCTGCCTCGGCCGCGACGTTCGTTTAAGTGGACCGCGGCTGCATGCCGCCCTGCTCGAGGGCCTGCTGGCCAGTGGATGTGAAGTAACGGACGTGGGCGTGGTGCCCACTCCGCTGCTCTACTATTCGGTATATAACTTGAAGGCCGACGGCGCTGTGATGATCACCGGCAGCCACAATCCGGCTGACTATAACGGCTTCAAGAGCGTGTGCGGCGGAGGCTCAGTATACGGCCAGGCGATTCAGGACATCCTTAAGTTAATCCAAACCGGCGACCTCATCACTGGCCAGGGATCGCTCAATACGGCCGACGTGATCCCTTCCTACGTGGATGAAGTCGCCAAGCAGTTCAACTGGAAGCGCCGTATCAAAGTGGTGATCGATTCCGGCAACGGCGCGGCGGGGCCTGCCATGCACCGGTTGCTCCAGAAGTTGAATTGCGACTGCGTGGAACTGTTCTTCGAACAGGACGGCCACTTCCCGAATCATCACCCGGACCCAACCGTGGAAGAAAACCTCGATCATTTGAAAGAGGCCGTGCACAAGCACCAGGCCGATCTCGGCATAGCCTTCGATGGCGACTCGGACCGCATCGGCGCCATCGACGAAACCGGGCGCGTCATCTGGGGCGACTATTTACTGCTGATCTTCGCGCGAGAGATTCTGACGCGCAAACCGGGATCGACGTTCATCGGCGAAGTGAAGTGCTCGCAGGTGCTCTACGACGAAATTGAGCGGCTGGGCGGCAAGCCGATCATGTACAAGACCGGCCACTCGCTCATCAAAACCAAGATGAAAGAGGAGCACGCCGAACTCGCCGGAGAGATGAGCGGGCATCTGTTCTTCCAGGACCGATACTATGGCTTTGACGATGCTCTCTACGCCGCCTGCCGGTTGATGGAGATCGTGTCCGATTCCGGCAAACCTCTATCGGCGCAGCTCCAAGGTCTGCCCATGATGGTCTCTACACCAGAGATCCGCGCGGATTGTCCGGACGAGGCGAAGTTCGACGTCATCAATCGTGTGGTGGCGCATTTCAAGGCATCCAAGTACAAGGTTGTGGATGTGGATGGCGTGCGCGTGATTTTTGAAAAGGGCTGGGGCTTGGCGCGCGCGTCCAACACGCAACCCGTGCTGGTGATGCGCTTCGAAGCGGAGAATGCCGGCCTGCTGAAGGAGTATCAGGCGGCCGTGGAAGCGGTGGTGGCCCAGGCGCGCGTCGAGGCGGGGGCCTAGTTTGACTTTGGATCCAGGTTGACGAATGAACAGGCTGTCGAGACGAACCGCCGCCGGGCTGTTGGCTGGGGCGGTTCCCCTCTGGGCTCAGGGCGTCGCCAGCCGATCGGTTAGCCCGGCCCCGCGCGGAAAACCGTCGGGCCGTCCATTCCATTTCCGGTTCACCGACGTGGCCCGGACCGCCGGACTTACTCACCGAACCGTCTATGGCAACACCGCGACGAAAACCTATCTACTCGAGACGATCGGCTGCGGCGTCGCATTCATAGACTATGACAACGATGGGTGGCTGGACATCTTCGTTCTAAATGGCACTCGGCTTGAGGGCCCGCCGGCCAATACCACCAATCGGTTGTATAAAAATAACCGTGATGGCACCTTTACGGACGTAACTGACGAGGCTGGGCTCCACCGCACCGGTTGGGCTTGCGGTGTCTGCGTGGGCGACTATGACAACAACGGGTTCGAAGATCTCTTTGTTACGTCTTGGGGTCAAAACACGCTATACCGCAATAACGGTGACGGCACCTTCACTGACGTAACCAAGCAAGCCGGGTTGCTCGAGCCGGTTCGGCATTGGGGCTCCGGCTGCACATTTTTGGACTTCAATCGTGACGGTCACCTGGACTTGTTTGTTACCAGCTATGTGGATTTCGATCCGGCTCGGGTTCCGAAGCCAGGAGGTGAATCTTACTGTAACTGGAAGGGCGTGCCCGTCAACTGTGGTCCCCTGGGTCTGCCGCCCGGACGGTCCTGGCTCTACCGCAACAACGGCGATGGCACGTTTACCGACGTCAGTGGGTCCTCCGGCATTGCGAAGGCGAAGGGGAGCTATGGGCTCACCGCGATTGCCGCCGACTTTGACGACGACGGGTGGCCGGATATCTATGTCGCCTGTGACTCCACACCGAGCCGGCTGTTCCGCAACAATCACGACTCGACTTTCACTGAGGTGGGGCTCGAGTCCGGCGTCGCCTTGAATGACGACGGGCGGGAGCAGGCCGGGATGGGCGTGGCGGCTGGCGATGTTCACCTCTCGGGGCGCCTGGACATTTTCAAAACACACTTTGCCGACGATACGAATGTGCTGTATCGCAACCAGGGCGGCCTGCGTTTTGACGACGTAACTACCGCGAGTGGCCTGGCCGTTGAGGCTCGCTATGTAGGTTGGGGTGCGGGAATTGTAGATCTCGACAACGATGGCGAACCCGACATCTTTTTTGTCACCGGACATGTCTACCCGGAAGTCGAGCCCAGGCTCCCCCGGTATCCCTATCGCACGCCTGCCGTTACTTTTCGCAATTTAGGGGGCGGCCGTTTTGAAGAGCGCCTGGAGTCCGCGGTCCACTCCAGCCGTGGCTGCGCCTTTGGGGACTTCGATAACGATGGCGATGTGGATGTGGTGGTCGTCAACCTGGATGAGCCCCCGTCTTTGTTGCGTAATGACGTAACCGGCGGCGGCCATTGGCTCAAGGTGAAGCTCGTCGGTGTGAAGTCCAACCGCGGCGCGATTGGCGCGCGCGTCACTGTGCGCTATGCTGCTAAGCGGCAAGTGCAGGAAGTACTCAGTCAGTCCAGTTTTCTTTCGGCCAGTGACTTGCGGCTGCACTTTGGCCTGGGCGCGGCAACCACGGTCGCGCTCGACGTGCGGTGGCCCAATGGTGGCGTCGAATCGTTCCCCAGGCTCAATGTGGACCGGCTCATCACGATTCGCGAAAGCGCGGGTATCGTCGGCGAATTTGAGTTCCCCGCCAGGCGGCAAAAATAGTGCGCATCACGTTCGTAGTACTCGCCTTAGCGGCAATCCTGGTTGGTCAGGATCTCGACACCATCGTCCAGAAGAAGAATCGCAAGACTGCCAATTTGCTCGATCAGGTGGAGAACCCGCGGGAACGCGAGCTGTTTTTAAAGATCTACCACGAGACCACTCCGCTGGTGCGCCGTTCCCTGGCTACCGAGTTTCTCCACCAGCATCCGGACTCGTGGCTGCTGGCGCAGGTACTTGAGGCCGCATCAAAGTCGGCGATGGAATTGAACGACCTGTCTTCCGCTCTTTACTACGGCAAACAGTCATTGCGGCTCTACCCCGAGAATCCGCTGCTGCTGGTGCCGATGGCGATCATGCACGCCAAGCGCGGCGAAAAGAAGGCGGCCGAAGCGAACGCCGAAGCGGCGCTGGAGTGCCTGGAGCGGTTTGCGCCTCCAGCGGGAATGAGTGAGCAACAGTGGAAGCCCGTCTTCAACAGCCTTCGCGAAGCGGCCACGCGGTTAGCCGTTACCGGACGTCCGTCGCCCACCGGACATCGCAAGCCGGACCCTCCGGCGGCGTACGCGGGTTCGGCCTCCTGCAAGCCATGCCACTCCGCGCAATTCTCGGCCTGGCAGCAGACCGGGATGGCACGCATGTTGCGGCCGCTAACACCGGCGAACGTCATCGGCGATTTCTCCGCCGGCAAAGAGTATCGCGAAACCGCGGGGCCGCTGCTGGCCAAACCCGCCCGCGAACGCGATGCCTTCTATATCGACTTGCGGCGCCACTCCAACAAATGGGACCGCCACAAGATTGACTACACCATCGGCTCCAAGTGGCAACAAGCCTATGCGACCCGCACTGCGTCGGGCGATCTGCACGTGCTGCCCATCCAATACAACTTGCTCGAGAAAAAATGGCTGAACTATTGGAAAGCGATTGACCCGGAGGGGAGCGAGCGTGCCGACACGGGTTCATTTCACGAGTTTCGCAGCGTCACTTCCTACCAGCAGAATTGCGCTCCTTGCCACACCAGTCAATTGCGGGAAAAGGGATTTGCAGAGCCGGGCGTCAACTGCGAAATGTGCCACGGTCCGTCCGCCGCGCATGTGGCCGGCGGCCCGGCCGCGTTCCAGTTCCAGAAGGTGAGCAATCGCGCCTATGTAGCAGTGTGTGCGCAATGCCACGCGCAAAGTGCGCTGCGCGAGCCGCAAGGGTTCCCGCCGCGTTACGAGCGCAGACCGTATGTTGAGTTTTCAAGGAAAGCTTTCTATCGGGATGGACGTTTTCGCGAAACCACGTTCATCGTCGAATCGTTTGAACGCTCGGCCTGTTACCGTAAAGGTCAAGCAAACTGCGGCAGTTGCCATAACCCGCATCCGGCCGACGCTTCCGCCAATCCGCAGTCACTCAAATTTGCAGGCGAGCCGGATCGCATGTGTCTGCAGTGTCATGGTCAGGTCTACACTACAGAGAAGCATACGAAGCATCCACCCCAAGCCGAAGCCAGCCGTTGCGTCGCGTGCCACATGCCGAAGATCATGAATAGCCTGCTGTTTCTGGCGCGCAGCCACCAGATTGACGATAAGCCGGACGCGGCCATGACCGAGCGGTTCGGCCAACGTGAAAGCCCGAATGCTTGTTTGATTTGCCACGCCGAACGGACCATGCCATGGATACGCGAACAATTACGCTCCTGGTAGTAGCGGCTGCGGCTTGGCCGTTGCCCGCGGCAGATGACTATGTGGGTTCGGCGGCGTGCGCGGGCTGCCACAAGAAGATCTACGAAGACTACGGGAAATCCGCCATGGGCCGCGCGGCCAGCCCCGCCGGAGAACACCTGGGGCTGGCGGCAGAGAAGGTTACCGTCCCAAGCGATAAATTCCAGCGCACCTTCGAGGTCTACACTGAGAACGGCAAGCTTTACCAAGCGGAATCGGGCGCGGATTTTCGCAGCGTGCATGAGGTACAGTACGCACTGGGATCGGGCGTCAATGGATTGAGCTTCATGGTGCGGCGCGGAGACCATTTGTTTCAGGCGCCGCTGTCTTATTACTCCCGCGCCAAAAGTTGGGGCCTTTCACCAGGCTATGAGTTCGCCGACTACGGCTTCAATCGCCCGATCGCCGCAGCCTGTATCGCCTGCCACAGCGGGCGTCCACAACCCGTAGCCGGCCGCAACGGGCAATACGCCGAGCCTCCGTTTCAAGAGTTGTCCATCGGCTGCGAAAACTGCCACGGGCCGGGCCGCGAACACGTGCGGCGCGCGGGAGCCAAGGCTGCCATCGTCAATCCGGCGAAGTTGCCCGCCGCTCGCGCCGAAGAGATCTGCATGAATTGCCATCAGGGCGGCGACACCCGCGTGCTGCAGCCAGGGAAGACGACGGTCGATTTTCGGCCCGGTCAGGTGCTGAACGACACGGTGGCGATCTTCAAGATTCCGCGCAGCCCCGGCGGGTCCACGGAGGTGGATCTGCTTGAGCACCATGAATCGATGCGGTTGAGTAAGTGCTTCCGTGAAAGCGCCGGCAAGCTGAATTGCATCACCTGCCACAATCCGCATCAAAGCAAACCGGATTACCGCGCCACCTGTCTGGGCTGCCACAAGGCGCCTTTGGCTGCCACGCATCCGCCCAGAACCAGTGACTGCGTTGGTTGTCACATGCCCAAGCGCGACATTGGCTTTATCGCCCACTCGGCGCTCACCAATCACCGAATCGTGCGCACCAAGGACCAGGCGTTGCCCGCCGCGGCGTTCACCCAGACTACGCCGGCCTTGCCCGATCTGGTTCACTTCAATCGCACCGGTAAGCCTCTACCGGTGGTGACTTTGCTGCAAGCCTATGGCGAGTTGATGGAACGCCATGCGCCGTACTCGGAGAAGTTCCAGGCCTTGCTCAATCAGGCGGCGAAAGAGACTCCGGCTCACACGCTCGTCGCGGCCGCGCTGGGACGGCGGGCGCTGCGCTCGCAGGCGCCGGCCGAGGCGATTCAATATTTGACGAAGGCCGTTGAGCGGGGATCGGAATCCTCAACCACCTTCGAAGATCTGAGCGAAGCGCTGTCCCAATCCGGCCAGCTCGAAGGGGCCGTGAAAGCGTTGAAACGCGGTATCGAACTCGCCCCCTACACGCCCGTTCTCCATAAATCACTCGCGTTGCGATACATCAAACTGAAGAAATTCGACGAGGCCAGGCAGGCGCTGGAGCGCTATGTGGAGCTGTTTCCGGAAGATGATTTCGTGCGCCGTCTGTTGAAACAGGTATCAGGGGGCCGGTAACTTTGCCAGCGCCTCGCGCGCAATCAGGCTCTTCGGGTTGAAACGCAGATAGCGCTCGAGCGCTGCTCGCCGCTTGGCTGGATCCTGCTCGAGTTCGGCGAGCAGATGATAGGCTGTCTCGCGGGAAGGATCGAGCGCGATGGCCTTCTCCAGTGCCACGCGCGCGCCTGCCGCGTCGCCCGATGCCTTCAAGATCACCGCCAGTTTCTCCCGCAGGCTCGAGTCGGTTGGACGCGCGGCGATCGCGGCCCGCAGCAGCTTTCCGGCATCGGCATGCTGGTCCTTCAGGAAGAGCACCATGCCCAGACTCGCCAGCACGTCGGCGTCTTTCGGGAAACTCGGAAAGGCTTCGGCCAGCAGTTGATAGCCGCGATTGAGCAGCACTGCCGCGCCCTCCCGCTCCCCTGCCATCACGTAAGCGAGTCCCAAATTTCGCTTGGCCACGCCGGGGTCAGCAGCCGGGCGCCATGCACGGATTGCAAGTTGATTCGCTTCCGTCACCTGGCCCGCCGCCCTTCGTTGAATGCGGTGATCGGTGAACGGGGAGTGGCTTCCATCGCGGGCCGGCCGCTTCGGCATATGGCAGCTCTCACACACCACGGTCGAGGCAGCGGCGGCAAGATGTTTCGCCGGCAGCGCCGAGTGACAGCGCCGGCATTCGGTGGAGACGGAAATCGGCTCGCCGTGGGGCTGGTGGCAGGCGCCACACCATAGTTTCCCCGTCACTTGCTGGCACTTGCTCAGTTCCAATTGTTCGACGTGGCTCACCACTTTTAAACCGGGACGGGCCTGTTCGAAAACGAAGACCGAGAAAGTCTCCTCCAACTTCTGCCCGGGCTGGAATGCGCCGAACGCTTTGCCTGGATTCGTCACCCGCGCTTCCCCGTTCAGATGGCATTGCTCACAGACGCTGTCCCGCTCGGCGCGAGGCAAGCGCGTCGGGTTGACGATCGTGTGGCGCTTCGGCTGCCGGAGATGGGCCGAGGCATCGCCATGGCAGCGGTCACAGGAAATCGCCTCGCGGCCTGTCGCCGCTACCCCGCCTGCGTGACACAGCAGGCATTCCGCCGTGATCGGCCGATTAAAATCCGGCGCAGGCATCTCCTCATATCCCGGCGCCACGTTCCATGAAGTGCCGTTGCGATAGGCAGCGATCGGGGATTGAAAGAGGGTACCGCCTATCTCGACGGCATAGCCTTGAGCATGGCTTCCCGAGCCGATGGCAAACGCCACCGGGTAATCGGCCTCAAGACCGGACCGGCGAACAGTGTGACGCGAGCCAGCGCCGGCCGAAAACACACTGCCGGACGGTGCATGTGTGAACGCTGCCGAGCCCGAGGGAACTTTCCGGGAAAGGGATCTTCCCATGGGCGAACGAACAAAGGCGGCACTTTGTTTGGGATGACAAGAAACGCACGCCTGCTGCGCTTCCAATGCCGTACCTGGGATGAGCAAGAACGGAAGAATCGGCCACGCTGCGCCGCCAACGAACCTTGACCTCAATGCCAGATTGTAATACAGTGGAGCAATTCGCCTTCGGGTATTTTTAGATTCTCGTGTCGTCGGATCGAATCAGTTGTCGATCCGCAAGGGAGCATTTAGTCATGTCGCTATTTCATCGCCTCGCAGCGGTCGCAGTTTTAGGAACGGGCCTCGCCGGCTTCGGCCTTGCCCAAACGTCCAGCGCCAGCATCAACGGCACGGTCAAGGATGCATCCGGCAGTTCCATTCCCGGTGCGGCCCTGGTGCTGCGAAACGTTGGAACCAACGTCGAACTTCGAACCGCCAGCAATGACGCAGGCGTTTTCAACTTTCTCAACATTAACCCCGGCGCCTTTACACTGGAGATTTCCAAAACAGGTTTCCGCACCAGCAAGCTCTCGCAGTTCTCCCTGGCCGTGAATCAAACCGCCACGCTCGATCAGGTGCTCGAAGTCGGCTCGGTAGAACAGTCTGTCAACGTTGAGGCGATCGGCGCCGAAGTGCAGGCATCGACGTCTGAGTTGGGAGCGGTGGTTTCGCGGACTCAGGTTGTCGACCTGCCTTTGAACGGACGCAACTTCACACAGTTGCTATCGTTGACCCCGGGCGTCGCGCCCGTGAGCGTTTCGCAGAACAGCGGCTCGGGCTTCGCGCATCCTGGCATCGGGGCTTTCATCTTCCCCTCGATCAACGGGCAAACCAATCGCAGCAATTTCTGGACGCTGGACGGTATCACCAACCAGGGCTTGATGCTCAGCACGCCTGCGGTGAACCCGATCATCGACGACGTGGAAGAGTTCAAGGTGCAGTCGCACAACGATCAGGCCGAATTCGGTGGCTCGCTCGGGGGCGTGATCAACGTGGCCACGCGTGGCGGCACCAACGAGGTCCACGGCTCGGCTTGGGAGTATCTGCGCAATGACAAGGCCGATGCCCGCAACACCTTCCAGCCCGGCGTGACGCCGTTCCGGCAAAATCAGTTCGGCATCTCCGCGGGCGGCCCCGTCTGGATTCCGAAACTGATCAACGGCAAGAACAATACGTTCTGGCACGCCAGCTATCAGGGATGGCGCTTCCGGCGTGCGAACAACTCCTTCTTCCGCGTTCCCACCGAGGCCAACTACAACGGCGATCTGAGCGACGAACCACGGCAGATCTTCGATCCGGGGACGACGCGCGCCAACCCGAATGGCACCGGTTTCATTCGCGATCCGTTCGCCGGCAACCGCATCCCCACCAGCCGCATTATTCCCGGCAACCTGCTGTATGCCAAGACGACGTTCCCGGCCGCCGGCCCCATCATCACGGCGGACCGCAATGCGATCGACCCGACGCCGCTTTCGCAGAACAGCGAAGAATATAGCGCGCGCATCGATCGCGTGTTGAGCCCCAAGGACAATATGTTCTTCCGCATTAACATCTCAAACCTGGACCAGACTTCGTCCGGCGGTCGTCCGATTCTACCCAGCTTCCGCACTTTCGATGCTTTGAACATCGGCACGTCGTGGGTTCATACGTTTAACCCTGCCACGGTGCTGCAGGTCATGTTCGGCCGCATCACCAACGTTGACAACAGCGGCACGCGGTTCAAAGGATTGCCCGCTAACTTCATCTCCGGCGTCGGCTACACGCCCACTTTCACTCAGTACCTGGATTCACAGACGCTGGTCCCCGGACAGGTCATCGATTCCTGGACCGGCGGTGGTGAGAACGTTTCGCTGAACCGTCCTTCCGATATCTGGCAGTTCAAATCGGGGCTGTCCAAGATCGTCGGCAATCACTCCTTCAAGTTCGGCGGCGAGTGGAACAACATGGATTTCTACGGCTCTCCCCGCAACGGCAGCGCCACCTACCGCGCGTTCCAGACTTCCAATCCTCAGACCCCCGGAACGACGGGCAGCCAGTTGGCTTCCTTCCTTCTGGACGTGCCGGATGCCGCCGGCTTCCGCAACCGCGCCACTACCGTTCGCCGCGGTGGCGTGATGGGTTTCTATGTGCAAGATCAATGGAAGGTCAGCCAGAATCTGACGGTCAACTTCGGCCTTCGCTACGACAAGACCTTTATCCCGCCGCTGGGCCAGGAAGGGAACGAGAATATCTTCACCGGCGCTTATGATATGCAGCGCGGCGTCTATATCATTCAAAAGCAACCGGGCTCCTGCGACGAACTGAAGAAGGCGCCCTGCATCCCGGGCGGTCGTCTGCCTGCCAACGTGGAGGTCTCTCCCAACGGGAAGATCTATCGCAATTCCGGCGACAATTGGCAGCCGCGCTTCGGGATTGCCTATCGCATGGGACCCAAGACCGCGATCCGTGCTTCGTTCGGCATGTTCTTTGACAACTATGCCGCCGTGGTACAGACGGCCCAAAACTACTCGGCGCAATGGCCCAGCGTCGGCGAGCAGCTTCAGGAGAATCTGAACAATCCGACAGCGGCGCGGCCCACGCCCAGTGTTACCGGCAAGAGCCCGTTTGGAACGGGAGCGTTGCCGGCCGCCACGCCGTTCAATCAGGTCCAGTGGTACATGGACCCCTACGCGCAGAATCCCTACTCGATGCAATGGAACCTCGGCGTTCAACATCAGATCAGCAACGATACGATCGTGACCGTCAACTACGTCGGCTCCGGTTCGCGACGCCTGGACATCGGTGGCTTCTATAACGTGGCCACGACGCCGGCCCCGGGCGATGTCGCCTCGCGTCAACCGTTCTCCTACATCCGGCCTTCTTACTATGACCGTAGCTGGGGCCGCGGCAATTACAATTCACTGCAGTTCCTGCTCGACAAGAAGTTCCGGAACGGGTTCGCTTACATGGTGAACTACACCTACTCGAAGGCGATCGACATCGGTTGTTCGGGCTGGTACGGAGTGGAAGGCTGCTCCATCCAGAACCCGTACAAGTTCAACAACGATCGCAGCGTATCCGGCTTTGATCTCACTCACGTTTTCACTACCAACTTCAACTACACCCTGCCTTTCGGCACCGGCCAGAAGTTCCAGACGGGTAGCAAGGTGTTGGATTACGTGATCGGTCCGTGGCAGGTGAACGGCATTATGTTACTTCGCTCCGGCACACCGTACAGCCTGCAAATCAGCGGTGACCTGGCCAATACCGGCAACGCCGGCACCTACCTCCGCCTCAACCTGCTTGGCGATCCCAAGCTCAGCAACCCGACCACCGGTCGCTGGTTTGACACCTCCGCCGTGGCGGCTCCCGCGCCGTTCACGTTCGGAAACTCGGGTCGCAATATCCTGCGCACCGATGGCTTTGAAAACTTCGACTTCTCCGTTTTCCGGCAATTCAAGATGCCGGGAGAAGGACGTCGTTTGGAGTTCAAGATGGAGTCGTTCAATCTGGCCAACCATGCTGTTTATGGAACGCCTGGCGCCAACCTCAGCACGCTGAGCACGTTCGGCAGAGTGACGGGCACGGCCAACCAGGCTCGCCAGTTGCAGTTCGGCCTCAAGCTTATATTCTGAGGCTGCTAGTCTCAGAAAGTATGAGTCAGTTTGGAAAGGCGGCGGGGGCACTCCTCGCCGCCTCTTCGCTTTTTGGGCAGCCGGTTTGCCGCGGACCGGTGGCGCTGGAGCAACAGATCAAGGCAGGTAACGCGCCTCCTGGAGCGTACGCCGCGCTCGGCAGTTACTTTGCGCAGCGGCAGCAGTTCCCTTGCGCGATCCCAGCCTTCCGCAAGGCGCTGGAACTCGAGCCGCGTTCGGTGGAAGCTCACTTCAATCTGGCACTCGCGCAGATGCAAAGCGGCGACACCCGCACTTCCGTGGAAACGTTTCGCCAGACCCTGGCCCTCAGACCTGATCTGGTCCCGGCCCGAGCAGCCTTGGGAACCGCACTCATTGAGCTGAACGAATTGCCGGGGGCCGAAGAACAGTTTCGCGAAGCGCTCCGGCTGCAAGCGGGCGACAGCGCCGCACTCCGCGGCATGGCGCGAGTCCTGATCCTGCAGCGGCATTTCGCGGCGGCGATTCCGTTCCTCAAGCAGGCCTTGGCGGTCGAGCCCAAAGAGCTGGGGCACTTCCTGGCGCTCGGCGTGGCCTATGCCGAGAGCGGCAATGGAGCCGAAGCGATTGCCATCCTCAAGCGAGGCACGGCACTCGCGCCCGCTCTGCCCGCCTTCCGCTTCAATCTCGCCAATGCCTACGCCCGGCAGGAGCTCTATCCTGACGCCGCGCGCGAGTATACCGAAGCGCTGCGTCTTGACCCTGCCAACGAAGATGCACGAATCGGCCTTGCGAGCGCAATGGTGGCCAACCGCGAGTATGCCGCGGCGATTCCCCACATCCAACGCTACAAGGGGGAGTCGCAGTTTCAGAAGCACTACTTGCTTGGGGTCTCGCTGCGGGGGCTCGGACGCAACGCCGAAGCGGTGCCGGAGCTGCAGCAGGCGGTGGCTCTGAATCCAAGTCATTACGATGCGCAGTATCAGCTTGGCTTTGTGTTGGCCCGCAACGGCAGTCCTAAGGAAGCGCGCGTGCACCTGGAAAGGGCGCGGGACTTGAATCCCGGCGCCGCCGATGCCCGGTTCCAGCTGGCGCGCGTCCTGCGCGATCTCAACGAAGAGGACAAATCGAAAACCGAGTTCGCAGCCGTCCACCGATCCAAGCAGGTTACCGCCGATGCCACCGCTGCTGGTACGGCCGGCGCGCTCGCCAACGAACAACTTCTCAAGGGCAACCCGGCCGGGGCCGTGGAGTTGTATCGCCAAGCCCTGAAACTGGAACCGGGCAATGCGAAGACCTGGTACAACCTCTCACTTTCCTACAGCCGTCAAGGCGACACAGCGAACGAAAAAGCCGCGCTCGAGCAGGCTGTAAAACTCGATGCCCGTTTCGCCAAAGCCTACAATCAGCTGGGCTTGATATATCTCCGGCAGGGCCAACTCGAGACGGCTGGCGTAGAGCTTCGCCGGGCTGTCGACATTGAGCCGCAATACGGGGAGGCTTGGAACAACCTGGGTGTTCTGCTGAGCCAGCAGTCGAAGCCCGGCGAAGCGGAAGAGGCCTTCCGCCGCGCCGTGGAAGCGGATCCATCTTACACGCAAGCGCGGCTGAATCTGGGCATCGCGCTCGCCACGCTGGGCCGGCTCGAAGAGGCGTGCGCGGAGATGGAGGCGGCCGTGAGGCAGACGCCGGAGGATCCGCGCGCGATTACTGTGCTCGCCATGGCCACCGCCAAACGCAATCGCTGGAAAGAGGCGGAAGCGTTGTTTCGCAAGGTAGTCGAACTGCAGCCGAAATCGGTCGAGGCGCAGTTGAACCTCGGCATCGCCCTCGCCGATCAGCCGAATCTGCCCGCCGCGCTCGAAGCGTTTTCCAGCGCGGTCACGTTAGCGCCGCAATCTCCGGTGGCGCACTACAACAAAGGCCGCGCCAGTTTCGATTTGCGGGACTATCTTCAGGCGAGAACCGCGTTGGCCGAAGCCTGCCGCCTCGATCCGAAATCGGCTCCGGCTCTCTACCTGCTGGCCCTCGCCGAAAAGCAATTGGATCAACCAGCCGAATCGGTCGAACACCTGAAACAGATGCTGGCGATCGAGCCCAAGAACGCCGAGGCGCTCTATCTGTTAGGGCGCAACCTGATGCAGTTGGGCGACAAGTCCGCGGCGCTGGCAGCCTGGGGCAAGGCTGTCGAAGCGGACCCCATGAACGGCGAGACTCTCTACAATCTGTCGCGCGCGCTGCGCGACATCAACCCCGAGCAATCCGCCGAATATTCTAAGCGCTTCACCGAGATCCAACGCACACGGCAGATGACTGACCGCGCTCAGACCCTGGGCAACTTTGCCCTGTCGGCGGCGGCGGCGCGAGATTGGCCTCGCGCAATTGCTCAGCTTCAGGAGGCGTTGGAGTCCTGTGGAACTTGCCCAGCCAAGGGCGATCTCCACAAAAATCTCGGACTCACCTACGCGCGCTCCGGCGACCCGGCGAAGGGCATTCAGGAACTGAAGTTGGCCAGGCAGATTAAGCCATCGGATCCCGATATCGTCCGGTCAATCGACATCCTGACCGCTCAATCAGCAGCGAAGTAATGGGCTACTTTACCAGGCGGGCGACGTGGCCCGATAGTTCCTCGAATGCCTGCTCGTCGAATCTGCCTGCCCAGAGAAAAACCACCCGCCCGCTTTGATCCAGCAGAATCAGGTGGGCCGCTTTTGGGTCCTTGAATCGCAAACGCTCTTTCCAGGGATCGGTACCGCCGTAGACTGTGATCACGTTCTCGTGATCGGCCTTCGGCGTGCCTCGTCGCATGCCGCTGTCGATGAACCATTTGCCCATCCGGGCCATCCCGCCGATCATGGGAATCTCGTAGAAAGCGACCTTCGGCTCCTTGCCGAAACGGGCGCGAAACCGCTTGGCCCAGGCTTCCACGGCCAGCCGCGAATCATAGGAGAAGCCGAGTAGTAACAACGCCACGCGGCCCGAAGCGGCACCGGGAAGTATTGCCGTGCGTCCCGTCAAAAACTCACCCTTGAGCACGGGTAGAACGTCACCGGCGGCCAGACCGGGAGGCGGAGACGTCTCACTTTCCACGATACTCAGCATACCGAAACATCCAACAATCAGACCCAAGGCAATCACGTTTTCAGTACAGCACAAATCCAAGAGGCGGCCTCAGGCAGGCTCGGCGGCGAACTCCCGCAGGTAAGATCGGATCTGGTCCCTCACACGCCGAAACGAAGCCAGGCGCTCTTCCTCTGAGCCTTGGACGGCGGCGGGATCGTCAAAGCCGTGATGAATCCGATTGGTATGCCCTGGGTAGACGGGACAGCTTTCGCTGGCGTGGTCGCAGACCGTGATCACATGGTCGACGCTCTCGCCCGCAAACTCATCCACCACTTTCGAACGGTGACCAGAGATATCGATGCCAATCTCGTTCATCGCCTGGATGGCTTCGGGCCGCACCGAGGTCGCCTTGGCGCCCGCGCTCTCGACGTCAAATCTGTCCCCATGATCCCGCCGCAGCACTCCTTCGGCCATTTAAATCACACCTCTACGATCAGTAACGCGATCTCACCCCCGAATGCTGCTTTGACGGGGATGCTCCACCAGACAGAAACGAGGATTGGAGCCCGATGATGGCGGCTGTCAGCCAACGAGCAAATACAAACTTCCGCCTGAGTCTTACCGCCTTCCACCCGTATCGCAGCGGTGAAAGCACGGTCACAGTTTAGATAGCATGCGTCGCAGGCGAATTAACTAGCTACCCGTTTCGAAATTAAAACGCATAAATGCGTAATTAGGACTTGACGCGGACCAACAATGCGGCTACTCTTTCCGAGAGCAGTCAGTCGGAGAAATTCCGTCATGTTTATTTCTGGGATCCGGGAAGCCTGGGCCAGGACCGTTGGTGACCGTAATGTGACTATTGCGGTCGTAGACGGCCCAGCAGACATACACCATCCATGCTTTGCTGGTGCCTCGCTTGAGCAGATTCGCGTGGGCAGTCCGTCTTCTTGCAATATCGCAGGGCCCGAGTCTTGTTCACACGGCACCCACGTTGCCAGCATTCTGTTTGCCCAGCACGGTAGGGTAAGAGGGCTGTACGGTATTGCGCCTCAATGCCGCGGAGTAATAGTCCCCATATTTCGAGACGACCCCAACGCCCGGGGACGAATTTTGTCCGCGAGTCAAGCCGATCTGGCCAAAGGGATAGATGCTGCCCGGCAATACGGGGCCGACATCGTCAATGTGAGCGGAGGTCAGCTGTCCAACCGGGGACAGGTGGACCGTTCGCTCGCCGAAGCAGTTCGTAAATGCGAGGAGCAAGGGGTGCTGGTCGTCGCCGCAGCCGGTAATGATGGTTGCGACTGTTCGCACGTACCGGCATTGTTGCCCGGAGTCTTGCCTGTCGGGGCCGTAACCAGCAACGGCACGCCGGCCGCTTATAGCAACTATGGCGAGGCATATCAAAAGGGTGTGGCTACTTTAGAACGACGCTCCAGACGGCAGGGTAGAGGCGTCGCTGGTCCTGCTCGATGTGGAAGTTCCAATAGAGATCGAAGTCGCCTGA
>JAYTKJ010000754.1:0-9062 GCA_043730365.1 Acidobacteriota bacterium
GCATCCGCTGCTGGCGCGCCGCCCCGAGAAGCATGTGCAGTTGATCCTGATGACGTCCGATCGCGGCTTGGCGGGCGCGTTCAATTCCAATCTGATCAAAGGCGCGCAGACTTTTATCGCCGAGCACCCGGGCGCCGAGATCAGCTTTGAGCTGGTGGGCCGCAAGGGGCGTGACTTTTTCCGCCGCCGCAATGCCAGCGTCACCGGCGAACATATCGGCGTGTTCAACAAGGTGCAGCTCGCCAGCGCCACGGCCATCGCGCAGACTGCCGCCGAGCGTTTCGCCAAGGGTGAGACTGACTCGGTCTACCTGATCTATAACGAATTCAAGAGCGTGGTCTCGCAGAAAATCACGCTCAAGCAACTGTTGCCCATGTCGCTGCCCGATGTGAAGGCCGCGACGGTCGACTACATTTTTGAAGAGCCGCCGGCCCAGTTACTCGGCGGCCTGCTCCCCAAATACGTCGAGAACGCCATCTTCACAGCCATGCTGGAATCGGTGTCGAGTGAACACGCCGCCCGCATGACCGCCATGGACGCCGCTTCCAGCAATGCGGCCGACGTGATTGAACGGTTGACGCTCTATATGAATCGCGTCCGCCAAGCCAGTATCACCAAGGAAATCATCGAAGTTGTCAGCGGCGCAGCCGCTTTGGAGTAAGTTACTACCATGTCAGCAGCACCCACCGCGCTTCCCGTCGGGAAAGTCATTCAGGTCGCAGGCCCCGCCGTCGACGTGCAGTTCGCCGAAGGCCAGGTGCCTCTCATCTACACCGCCATTCGCATCACCAGCGAAGGCTTTAAGGTGGAGACGCCCGTCGATATCGTCTGCGAAGTGGCGCAGCACATCGGCGAAGGCCGCGTGCGCACCATCGCCCTCAAGCCCACCGAAGGCCTCGTCCGCGGCATGCCCGCCTTCAGCCTCGGCAAGCCGGTCACCGTGCCTGTCGGCCCCGAGACACTGGGCCGCGTGCTCAACGTGCTGGGTGAGCCGGTGGATCGCATGGGCGAGGTCAAGACCAAGCTGCACTATCCCATTCACCGCCCCGCGCCGGCGTTTGATGAACAGTCCACTTCGCAGACGATGCTTGAGACCGGCATCAAGGTTGTCGATCTGATTGAGCCGTACCTCAAGGGCGGAAAGATCGGCCTCTTCGGCGGAGCCGGTGTCGGCAAGACCGTCGTCATCATGGAGCTCATCAACAACATCGCCAAGGCGCACGGCGGCGTTTCGGTGTTTGCCGGCGTGGGTGAGCGCACGCGTGAGGGCAACGATCTTTGGCTCGAAATGCAGGAGTCCGGCATTCTCGACCCATCCGACTATACGAAATCCAAAGTGGCGCTGATCTACGGCCAGATGACCGAGCCGCCCGGTGCGCGATTGCGCGTGGGTCTCACCGGTCTGACCGTCGCCGAATACTTCCGCGACGAAGAAGGCCAGGACGTGCTGCTCTTCGTCGACAACGTGTTCCGCTTCACGCAGGCGGGTTCGGAAGTATCGGCGCTGCTCGGCCGCATGCCGTCCGCCGTGGGTTACCAGCCCAACCTGGCGAGCGAAATGGGCGCTATGCAGGAACGCATCACGTCCACCAAGAAGGGGTCCATCACGTCGGTGCAGGCGATCTACGTGCCTGCTGACGACTATACCGATCCGGCGCCTGCCACCACCTTTGCGCACTTGGACGCGACCACGAACCTCTCGCGAGAAATCTCGGCGCTCGGCATCTATCCCGCCGTCGATCCGCTCGCGTCGACCTCCCGAATTCTTTCGCCCGAGATTCTCGGCGCCGAGCATTACAACACGGCGCAGATGGTCAAGGGCACGTTGCAGCGATATAAGGATCTGCAGGATATCATCGCGATTCTGGGTATTGACGAGCTTTCGGAAGACGACCGTATGGCCGTCAACCGCGCGCGCAAGATTCAGAATTTCCTCTCGCAGCCCTTCCACGTGGCTGAACAGTTCACCGGTTTCAAGGGTAAGTATGTCAAGCTGGCCGATACCATCAAGGGCTTCAAGGAAGTCTGCGAAGGCAAGCATGACTCGATCCCCGAACAGGCTTTCTACATGCAAGGCTCCATCGAGGACGTCCTCGAGCGGGCCGAGCAGATGAAGAAGGCGTAAATCATGGCAGCGGAGACTTTCCGGCTCGAGATCGCCGCGCCAGAGCGCATGCTGGTGAATGAGGCAGTTACCGAGGCCTCAATCCCCGGCGAGCAGGGCGTGTTGGGTATACTGCCCGGTCACGCGCCGCTGCTGAGCGAATTAGGCACGGGCGAGTTGAGTTACACGATGCTGAACGGCCAGCGCCACTTCATGGCCGTCCAAGGCGGGTACATCGAGATCAGCGGCAATCACGTGCGCGTGGCGGCCCATAGCGCCGAGTACGCCAACGAGATCGACATCGCGCGCGCCGAGACGGCGTTGAAGCGGGCGACTGAGCGCGTGACGAATCCGCTCCCGGGAGTCGACGTCGCAAGGGCGTTGAATGCGATGAAGCGCGCGCAGGCGAGGCTCCATGCGGCCAAGGCCGCACCGTCGGGATATCGGGGCATGGCGGGGCCGGGGTTGAATCAATAAGCTGCCCTTCCTGAGCTGTATCCTGAAAACGTGGAGACCTCCGCAGGCAACTTAGGGAACCGCCGCCCCGCCGACGAACCCAGCACCATTGAGGAATTGGCAACGCTGCAAGGCGTGTCACCCGTTATTGACTTTGATTCCTTCCTCGGACATCCGTCCCCGAACGACGAGACCGAAGAGGAGTTCGCGGCGATGTTGCGTGAATGGCGCAGTGAAGGATCCACGCAGAAACCGCGCCGATGAACGCTGCGATCGTCGGTATCGACGTCGTCTCGGTGATTTTCAAACGTAGCCCGATTTCCTATGATTACCAACGCCTTCTGGCGGGCCGGTCGATTCAACCGCCGATCCCTTGAAACGGCGTTAAGGCGGGCGACCGAGCGCGTGCCCAATCCGCTCCCGGGAGTCGACGTGGCACGTGCGTTGAATGCGATAAAGCGGGCACAGGCGAGGCTCAATGCGGCCAAGGCCGCGCCATCGGGATATCGGGGCATGGCGGGGCCGGGGTTGAATCAGTAGTTCGAGCTAGACTGAAATCATGAAGCGGCTCGAACGCATTACCATGAATCCGAATGTGATGGGCGGGAAGCCCTGCATCCGCGGTATGCGTGTCACCGTTGGGATGATCGTTGGCGAGTTGGGGGCCGGTCGATCCATCGCTGAACTTTTGGCGGATTTCCCCTACCTTGAGGAAGCTGATATTCTCGAAGCTCTTGCGTTCGCCGCCCAACTCGCGCAGGGCTACGAAGTGCAACTAGCTAGCGGCAAAACGAACAGAATCTTCGAAAGCCGCTGAATCTAACCAAACTGCGGTTGTGGCTGCGAGTGGTCAAAAGCCGAGTAGGCCGCTTATCTTCGTTAGCCACGATCACCGCGATGCAGAGCTCGCGGAAGCCTTTTCGAATCTCTTGACGGATGCCAGCGGTGGGTTCCTAAAGTCCTTTCGTTCGTCGGATCGTAAGGGGACATCTGGAATCGATTTCGGGGCTGAGTGGTATTCGGAGATCATGGGCAAGATCAATGATGCTACCGATGTTGTGGCGCTTCTGACCCTCAACAGCGTTGATCGCCCTTGGATCCTCTACGAGGCTGGTGTCGCCAAGGGAAAACTCGACAAGCCCGTGTTCGGAGTTGTCGTCGGCGTGACTTTGGACCAGGCGACCAAGGGGCCGTTCGCCCAGTTCCAGAACTGTGGCGATGACGAAGCGTCGCTGACCAAATTGGTCCTGCAGTTGATCAAGCGGAATTCTGACGCGGAGCCGCGTGAGGAGGCCGTCAAACTGCAGGTTGGTGTGTTCCATGGCCTCATTTCAAAGTTCTCGACCCAGAAGCCACCCGCCAGTGGAAGCCCGGCGGCAGACGGTGAGGCCAGTTCGGTCGCCAAACTATTCGAGGAGATCAAAGTGGTGTTCAGGGACCTGCCCGACGGGCTTCAAGGGCAGCTGAACGAAGGCCTAGGCTCGCGAATGCGTCGTCGCCGTAAGTTTCACCCAATGATGCTGATGGAAATGCTTCATCACCCTGGCATGGAGGAAGAAGGCGGCAGGGCGCTAGGCTGGTTGATGGTGATTAGTGTCTTTAGAGATGACGCCCCCTGGCTCTACGAACTTGGGCTTGATGTCTACCGCGCCCTTCAGAAGGACGATGATCGAGAGATTTCTAGAGCGATTGACAGGTTTGAAAAGACTCTGGCGGTTGCCCGGCGCGGCCCAATGGCCGAATTGATGATTGATGGCCCTGAAGTTGACATGGCCGTCCATGAACTAGGTCGCGTAGCACGCCATGTGCTGCGTGAGGGTCGACCGATGAGACCTTCGAAATCACGGCCGAAAGCCACCGATGGTGAAGAGTCTTGACTATGCCCAATACTATGCCCACCCCCTGCATCCACCCGTTACGACCGGCTACGACGCCCCAACCGCCCACCCGCCGGAAAAGCTAGAAAACACAACCCCCTCGCAACCGCGAGCAAACCAGCGCAACTACTCCTTATCCCCCGAATCCTGGTTCGGGATCAGGAGGCCGCACAGGTTCGAATCTCAAGTGCGCGCGCGCAGCAGGCGCAGGCCGTTGAAAGTAACCAGTAGCGTCGCACCCATGTCGGCCGCCACCGCCATCCATAGCGTCGCGAGGCCGAGGAAGGCAAGCACCAGGAAGACCACCTTCAACGCCAGGGCGATTGCGATGTTCTGCTTGATGACGGCGGCGGTGCGGCGCGCGTGGCGAAGCAGAAAGGCGAGTTTGCGGAGGCCACCGGAGATCAGCACGACATCGGCAGCTTCGATCACCACATCCATGCCAGCCTGCGCTACCGCCACGCCCAATGACGAGGCGGCCATCGCCTGAGCGTCATTAATGCCGTCGCCAACCATCGCCACCTGGCCGTGGGTTTGCTTGAGCCCCGCTACGGCCGTTGCCTTGTCTTCGGGAAGCAACTCGGCGAGAACTTCGTCGACTCCCACTTCGGCGGCGATCTGCCGCGCGGCGGCACGGTTGTCGCCGGTGAGCATCGTGACGCTGGCGATACCCAGCCGGCGCAACTCCGCAATGGCTTCGCGAGCGTCCGGGCGCGCGGTGTCGGTCACGGCAATCACGGCCCACGCTTGCCGGTCTGTCCCGCACGCCACCACACTCGACTGATCGTGCACACCCAAGCGCGCCACCAGATCCTTGGTATCCAGACCCTTCTCGCCCATGAGCCTCAGACTCCCGACCCAGAACTTTTCCCCATCCACTTCAGCCTGCGCGCCCTTGCCCTGAATGGTCTGGAAGTGTTCCACCGCCGCGGCTCCAAAACCTTGCTCCTTGGCGTAGCGGGTGATGGCGCGGGCCATGGGGTGAGAACTGTGGGACTCCAGCGCGGCGAGGCGCGGCAGCACCTGCTCACGCGTGAAACCGTTCATCGGGATCAAGGACCGCACCTCTGGTTCACCGGTCGTCAGCACGCCGGTCTTGTCAAAGGCGATCGCCTTGAGTCCTGCCGCTACTTCCAGAAACGCGCCGCCCTTGACGAGCACGCCCTGGCGCGCGGCTGAGGCGAGCGCGGCGACGATGCTAACGGGCGTGGAGATAACCAGCGCGCACGGGCACGAGATCAAGAGGATCACCATGCCTTGATAGAACCAGTGGCCCCAATCCTTGCCCATCAGCAACGGAGGCGTGATGGCCACCAGCAGCGCCAGCAACATCATCAAAGGCGTGTAGACCCTCGAAAATTTTTCTACGAACTGTTCGGATGGCGCGCGGCGGTGCTGCACGCCTTCCACCATGCGGACGATGCGGGCCAGCGTGGTGTCAGAGGCGGCTCGGGAGGCGCGCACGTCCAGCACGCCGTCGCCATTCATGGTGCCGGCGTACACGGCGTCGCCCAGGGACTTGTGGGCCGGCATCGCCTCGCCGGTGATCATGGCCTGATTGACGTCCGATGCGCCGGAGATCACCTCGCCATCGCAGGGGACGCGCTCACCAGGCCGCACGCGCGCGACACTTCCCACCTTGAGGTGCGCCACCGGAACCTTGTGCTCGTGGTCGCCGTGCACAACGCTGGCTTCACCAGGAGCGAACTGCATCAACGCGGTGACGGCGTTGCGCGCGCGAGCGAGACTATAGGTCTCCAGCAGCGCCGCCAAGGCAAAGAGAAACGACAGCGTGGCGCCTTCGATCCACTCGCCCAGGTACGCCGCGCCGATGAGCGAGACCACCACCAGCGCATTCATGTCAGGCTCGTAGCGGCGGAACGAGTACCAGGCTTTGGGCAGGATGAACCACGCGCCGGCGGCGATGGCGATGAGGCAAAGCACGACCGCGGGCTTATCCATATGATGCCCGCCGTGCTCATGCGCCAGCAGCGCGGTGAGAAAATCGCCCGACGTGATGCCGCGCCAGATCATCGCCGCGAGCAACGCCAGACCACTCAGCGAGGCCAGGGCGACTTTGCCATGGCGCTCAAACGGCGTCTCCTCCCGGCTCGCCGTATCCTGCCAGGGTTCGCACTTCAGTCCGGTGCCGGACACGGATTTCTGAATTTGCTCGGGCTGCACGCGCGCCGAGTCAAAATCCACCACCATCTTGCCGCGGACAACATCGAAGTTAAGTTCGTGAATCCCCTGCTCACGGCTGAGCTGCCGGCGGATGATCAGGATCTCCTCGGCGCAGTCGAGTCCATGAACGCGAAATTCAGCGGTGGTACGGATGGGGGTCTTCCTTACGAGCTAACCTTTCATTCTCTCGCAGCGCAGGTCAAAGGCGAAGCAACCAGCCGCGAGCGGGCTGTTTGGTGAGGTGAGCGGCCCCGTGGACGTACCAGCGGAGTTGAGTTTCGTAATGACGGCGCTTGGCAGCGAAGTCCGCGTCTGTCTTGTAGTCGACGACGTGCCACGTGGCGCCGTCGAAGTAGGCGAGGTCTATGATGCCCTCCAGGAGCCGCTCGCCGGTGCGGAAGTGCATCGGCCACTCGCGATGTTGGCGCGGCGCCTGGTGAGCCGCCTGCAACAGCGGATGGGCCAGTGCCGCAACCACAGCCTCCACGGCGGCCTGGCGTTCGTCGTCCCGCGCACCCATGATGCGGCTCTGCAATTCCACTTGCGCTTCAACGGCCTCGCGGCTGGCGCCAAAGTCGATATCGCGCAACACCGCGTGTACCAACGTGCCGAAGTGCGAGCCGAAGGAGCGGCCGGCGGGCCGCGCAATTTCCGCGATGCCGATCTCTTCGGTGGAGCCCTGCGGCGGCTGCGTAGTTTCACTGGGCGAGAAAATATCGAAGGCGAGGCGGCTCCCCTTGGCGATCTCGTCGGCGCGGCCGCTGCGCCATTGTTCATAGGCAGCGAGGCCCGCGGCTGAATCGCCGGCCAGCACCTCCTCTTGCCGAAACCCGTAGTTGGCTTCCACGCCGAGACGCAGCGCGCGCGGATCCCACCAAACTACTCTGTGTGCGCCGGCAAAAGGAGTGACTAATCCCGGGCGCACGGAAGGATCCGGGCCGCGGTCAATCTCCTGAGGACGGTTGAAGACGGTGGTGTCTCCAAACGGCGGGCAGCCTTCCGGCGCCGGCTCCGAACGGCGGAACTCGCCCTTGGCGGGATAGATTGCCTTCCAGAGCGGGTTGAGCCAGCTATCAATTTCGCTGTCGCCCACGACCGGCACCACCAGCAGGTCGCGCGCTCGCGTCGCCGCGACATAGGCGAGGCGGATTCCCTCGGCGAGTTCGCGCGCATGCTCCCGATCGCGATGTTCCAGCAACGGCCACGGCGTACATTGCAGCAGGCGCATGGCACACAACTGGTGCTCGGAATCGACATAGCGGTCCGGCTCACGCGAAGCTTGATTGGCGGTGATGTCGGCCAGGATCACCACGGGGAACTCGAGGCCCTTGGCGGCATGCACGGTCATGAGCCGCACGCCTTCCGAGCCTTCTTCCAGCACCGGCGCCTCCGACGATTCAGCGCGCTCCACCTGGGCCTCCAGCATGTCGACGAAGCCGCGGAACGAAATGCCGCCTTCGGTCTCGTAGCTGCGCGCGACGTCAGCCACGCGGTAAACATTGGCCAGCGACTGCTGTCCGCCAGGGCGTAGCGCAAAGCCTGCGTGCGCGCGCGTGAACTCGAGCAGCGATTGCACAGTGGTAGCCACGGGCCTCCAGTTGCGCTGGTTGTGCAGATCCTTGAGCAGTTGCAGGGCGGCCTTCACGGCGTCAAACTCCGGCGCTACTATTGCGTCGAGATCGGGCAGGAATGGCGACAAGCGCTGGTGGGCGAGGCGGAACTTGAGGAGCGTGGTATCGGGGATGGCAAACAGCGAGCCTTTCAATGCGGCAAAGACGGATAACTCATCGCCCGGCCATTCCACGGCGGCGAGCGCGGACCGCAGGGTCTCAACTTCTTCGCGCGCATGGAAAGAGCGCGAGCCGACGAGCAGATGCGGAATGCCGCGGGCTTCCAGGCTGCGCGTGTAGTCTCGCGTGAGGTCCACGCCGAAGCTGGTGAAGCGCCGGTAGAGGATGCAGATGTGGCGCGCTGAGACCGGCGTCATCTGGTGCGTCTCAGGATCCTCCACGGTCCAGGCGCTGTCATTCACCAGCCAGTCGACAAAGGCGGCGATGGTATCGGGCAGGCACTTTTCGATCTCCTTGCGCGAGATCATGCGATAGCCGTATGGGCTGGGTGCTGGCAGCGCGACGATGGCCGGTTGATCGTCACGCCCGGGCCGCTGCTGTTCGAGTGGCGAGTATTCAGCCTGGCCCGATTCGGCGTCGCCCGTCATCTCCGGCTCGAACGCCGCGTTGACGAATTGTTGGATTGGGCGCAGAGACCGAAAGCTCCGCGTCAGGCGCACTACGCCGACGCCGCGCTCAGCTAACCGGTCTCGCAGACTGCGGTAGAGCACGACGTCGGCGCGGCGGAACTTGTAGATAGACTGCTTCGGATCGCCGACCAGAAACAGTTTGCCGCGCGCAGGGCGAGCCGCCAGCCAATCGGTCTCGGCC
>JAYTKJ010000755.1:0-14357 GCA_043730365.1 Acidobacteriota bacterium
AGCAAACGGCCTTGCCCGGCGGCAAAAGCGCACCCCCCTGGTGTGGTGCTGGGTCACTTTTGCCGAGCAAAGTAGGGTAATTTCTCGCGAGTGCCGAAGTAATAGGCCACAGTCAGAGATTGCGCCTGACGCAGAGCGGCATGTGCGCGGTGACGGTCTTGAGCAGCGCCTGGGCCGGATCGGGGATGCCCTTCAGCGTGGCTTGCAGGTCCGAGTCCAGCCGCTTCCAAAGCTTGAGTTCTAAGTTGACCTCGACCATGTGATGAGTGGTTACTCGTCAGGATACACGAGACCGGCATGTCTCTCTTTCAAAACACAATGCGGCGCGAGGCGTCAAGCCGCGCAAAGAGAATCGCGCCGAGAACACAGAGGGCGGCAGCCACGAGAAAGGGCACGTTCCAGCCATAGTCGCGCACCAAGTAGCCAACGGCGAGGCTGGAGAAGGCACCGCCGAGGTTGCCAGCCGTGTTCATGACCGAGGAGACCGACCCGGCCCAATTGCCCGCCGATATCGGGTTAGTTTAGGGCTGTGGGCCGGGTAGTGGCTCAGTTGGGCCCGGATAATTGGGGCGCTCCTGAGGTAAGGCGTTCAGTGCCGATATTTGGCTTAGATTAGATTAGGGTCGCGGCCAAGTGCCTTGTTGCCAACTGAGGACGCCAGTTGGTTGGAACGGGCGTTTCTCGTCCAACAGGGACCGCCTCGCGCTCGGCCCAGTCTAGGAGAATCAAACGGGTGTGAGAGCCTGACTGTCACGATCGGATAGCCCCAAGTCGAAGGATCTCGTCGTCGCCTTACCTTCTTGGCGTTGTCCGAGCGATACGTGTCGAAAGCGGGGAAAGACATTGGGCGGAGTCAGCGGACAGGGACCCTCGCGCATTCAAAGCCACAAACTTCAAGCGAGCACCGGAGCGAGCAACTCGTCGAGCACCCGTTCTCGCTCCTTACGGCTGCCCAAATCAGAAGCGGCCCGCTCAACGTTTCTCAGGTACTCGCTTGCTTGCCCGGTAAATCTGTCTTCTTCCTCGCTTGTGATGCCGAGAGCACCGGGACCGAGGCTGGGTGGGCCGTTTGCGATCAGATGGTCCACTCGATTCGCGAGTTCCATCACCAATTGCGCCAAAATGTCGCGTTTGTCCCCTGTTAGCGGCAGTTGGGCAGAATGCTTCGCAAGCTTTACGAACAGCGTATAGAAATCGGATTTCTTTCGCCATCGCGTCTTGGCTATGTCCGGCAAGAGTTGATCGATCTCCCCGAGGACGCGGACGAAAATGCCTCGCAGTTCTTCCTTGTCCTCGAAACTAGTCTCGTATTGCTGGTAGAACTCCTCGAGTTCGAATTCCCCGGCGAGGTAGGAGAGAACGGCTCGAATCCGCTGCTGGCCGTCAACCAAAATGTGCTTCTGGTTTCCGTCGGCATCCGTGACCTCCTGCATGTAGAGCTCGGGTATCGGGTACTCGAGGAGTATGGTGTCGATCAGCGAGCTTTTCTGACGCGTGGACCAAACAGGGTTCCGCTGGAAGGGTGGCTTGATAATCAGATCGTCCGCTTCAAAAGTCTTTTTGAACCAAACTGCCGTTCGGTGGGTGGTGTTGAGATAGCGCTGCATGGTTCAGCTATAGAGGGAGTCTCGGACAGTTTTGACGGATACAGTTTGGTAGGCACGCAACGCTTCGTAGTCCGCGTATATTCGGAGATTCACATCTCTTCCTTTAGTCGGTTCCACCTGGGACATTGCGCTTGTCGCCTTAAGCCAGACCAGCCCGAACGGCAGTAAGCCCAACAACTTGTCTGTGGCGATGGCTCCCCAGTAGATGTATCGCTTCACATGATCGTCGCCCGCGATGCGCGTTTTTGCGTCGAGTGAAAGCCGGCGCGTACCGTTGAGGCGGAGGTATCGCCAGCCCACCGTGAAGTGGTAGTGGGAGACCACCGCGACATCCACATCGG
Source organism: Acidobacteriota bacterium (assembly GCA_043730365.1). Classification (GTDB taxonomy): domain Bacteria; phylum Acidobacteriota; class Terriglobia; order Bryobacterales; family Bryobacteraceae; genus VFZP01. Next base: position 1,949 of record JAYTKJ010000755.1, read on the forward strand.
AACCGGCATCGAAAGGCTTGAAGTTTTTCGATGGGTTTAAGCTGCACCCCACGGCAGCGCTTCCGACGACGGTCAGGCAGGCGGGGTCCACGTCAATCGCCGTTCCGAGCGCGCGCCTCCACTCAACATACCCGGCCCTATCCCCGGCAAAGACATGGGGAACGCGATCAAATACGTGCTCTTCAAGAAAGCGGGAGGCACTTAGGTGCTGGAGGGTGTCCTTGAGAGTATTGCGGTCCATGGGTGCACGCATTATTGTAACGGTATCCGGAGCGTCTCGCCTGACTCAAGAGCCGTGAGCGGGAGAGCCGGTCGCTCAGATGCCTTCGGAGGCAAAGGTTGTGGAGGCATCCATGTCGATGGTGGCAGCCTTGACAGTTTGCCCTCGGCAGCTTTACACATAATCGGGATGGCGTGAAGTTCGAATCCCATCCCTCATCTCCCGTAGGACAGATCGTGTGTCATAAGCTCCCTTTCGTCCCGTCGGCAATCTGCTCGCGGAGCCTCTTGCCAATCTCACCCGCCACGGGCCAGCATCTGGCGCGCCCGCGCCTTGGCCATCCGAATGATGTGCTCGAGCTCCATGAAGTGATCTAACTCCGCCTTGTCGTCAACGGAAAGGGCACCTTCCTTTTCCCGCTCCACCAGATCGGCTAGTCGCTCTTGGGCTTGTGGAGACGGGCGAAACTGAACGACTGCTTCCGGGTTTTGGCCGGCTATGAAATCGATAATCTCAAGGTATGCTGGACTGCCTGCGGTCATTTCATCCTGATGATACGCGATTACGCTAGCCCCATCTTCTCCAGCTTCCGATACAACGTCTTCCGTTCAATCCCCAATATCCGCGCGGCGCGGCTCTTGTTGCCGTTCGTCGCTGCCATGACGCGGCGGATCTGCTCGGCCTCGGCGTCCGCCAAAGACTCGCTGGATGAGTCGCGCGGCTCGGCGGCTTCAATGGCGGTCCTCACGGCATCGGAGTCAATACGCGCGTTCGGCGCAAGGATCGTCAGGCGCTCCATCAGATGCTGCAACTGGCGAACGTTGCCGGGCCAAGTGTAGCTTTCCAGTTCCTTCAAGCCAGACTCGGTGAGCCGTGTCGAGAGGCGGCAGCGCTCGTTGTAGCGGCGTAGATAGAAACGCGCCAGATGCTCCACGTCTCCCGCGCGTTCGCGCAATGGCGGGATGTAGATGGGCACGACGTTGAGGCGGAACCACAGGTCCTCGCGGAACTTGTCCTCTTCCACCATCTTGGCGACGTCGCGGTGCGTTGCCGCGATGATGCGCACGTCAACCGGATGGACTTTGTTGGAGCCGAGCGGCCGCACCTGACGCTCTTGCAGAAAGCGCAGGAGCTTCAACTGAAACGGGAAATCGATATCGCCGATCTCGTCGAGAAAGACGGTGCCCTGGTTGGCGGCCTCGAACACGCCGACGCGGTCGCGGTCGGCGCCCGTATAGGCTCCGCGCATCGCGCCGAACAATTCGCTCTCAAGCAGCGAAGGCGCAATGGACCCGCAATCCACGGGCTGGAACGGGGCGGCTGAACGCAGGCTCATGCGATGCAGCATGCGCGCCACGAGTTCCTTGCCCGTGCCGGTCTCGCCTTGCAGCAGCACGGTGGCGTCAGTCTTGGCCACGCGCGCCACTTCCTTGTAAAGCTCCACCATCTTGGAGGAGAACCCGATCATCTCGGTCTCAGGCAGATCTTCTTCGTCGTCCTTGATGGCCAGATCGGAGCTGACCAGGGTGGACTGGGCGCGCTTGACGGTTTGCAGTAGCCGCTCGAGTTCCACCGGCTTGGCCAGGTACTCGAAGACGTTGCCTTCGGTGGCCGCCATCACGGTCTCCATGGAGCCGCGGCCGGTCATCAGGATTACCGCGCAGCCGTCGTAGGCTTTGCGGGCCGCGCGCAGCACGTCAATGCCAGTGCGCTCATCCAGATAAATGTCAGAGACCACGATCGGGAAAGGCTTTTGATCAAGCCGCGCCATCGCTTCACGCGTGGACGAGGCGGATTCCACCGCAAAGCCTTCCAGCTCGAAAAAATCTACCAGCGTGCCGCGCCACGCGCTATCGTCTTCCACTACCAGCAACGAGTTCATGTCCATACACCTTCACCTTGGCGGCACAGGACGCGGGTGCGTGCGTTAAGGAAACTAGATTCGGTCCGGAAACTTCTACGCACCAGCCTGAACGGTGGCCGGTACCACCATGGTAAAACAAGATCCGGCCCCCGGAGAGCTGGTTACTTCCATGCGGCCTCCGTGGGTAGTAACAATCTGGTCCACGATGGAGAGCCCGATGCCTGTCCCCACTTCGCCACTCGCCTCGGCTTTGCGCGTGCGATAGAACTTGCGGAAGATACTGGCGAGCTCCTGTTCATCCATACCCATGCCTTGATCGCGCACCGAGAGGCGCAGCAGTTTGCCGTCGAATTCCGAACCCACGGTGACGTGCGTGCCCGCGGCGGAGTACTTGATGGCGTTAGTCAGAAGATTATAGACGGCGTACTCCATGAGCTCGCGATCACCGGCAAGTTGGACGTCGAGCGAAGCCGCCGGTGGCGCGGTAACCGTGATTTGTTTGCGCTCAGCCAATGGGCGCACACGGTCAAGGCACGGCGTCAGGAGCCCGGCCAACGCAAACGGCTCACGCTTGAGTTGCATCTGGCCTTCGCTCAATCGCTCCACGCTGAGGAACGCCTGAATCATACTAGCCAGGCGCTTGGACTCATTATTGATGGTGCGCGTCATCTCGGTGCGCTTTTCGTCGGTGAGCTTGTAGCGGCCCATTAGCTCACTCTGGCCTTGAATGGTGGAGAGCGGTGTGCGCATCTCATGCACCACGAAATGGATGGCCTGCTGATACCGCTCTTTGTCGGCTTCGGCGCGCAACATCCGGCTGCGCTGGATAAAGAATTGCGCCGTAGCGCCCGCACCCACGGCCAAGCCGGCGGCCACCAGCGGCTGCACATACGGGAAGACGAGGCCGGCGCGAAACGCCAGAAACGGCGCGAGCAGAGAAATAGCCAGCAGCCCCGCGGCCGCCAGGTAAGCCTGCACAGGCGGCAGGAACCAGAACGCCGCGCCCGCCGCCGCGCACAGCAGGAGCGCAAAGAGGATGGAGGAGATATGGCTCGCGGTGCGCAGAATGCGGTTCTCCATCAGCGTTTCAAACGCGCTCGCGTGAATCTCGACACCGGCCATCGAGACGCCGTTCGACATCGGAGTCATGTGCCGATCGGGCGAAGCCGATTCCGCGGTGATCCCTACAAACACCACCCGGCCGGCCAGGCGCGCCGCCGTCTCCGCAGGTTTTTCCACCAGGTCGGCAAACGTCACCTCCGGCACTCCGCCACGCGCATAGTTCACCCACAACGGCCGCGCATCTTCGCGTCGGCCCCGGATCCGCCGCCCAGCCACTTCGATCGAATCCAATTCCTCTCGCACTTCAGCGCCGCCATTGACCAACCGGAATGCTTCGAGCGAGAGCGCCCAGTAGCGCGTGCGGCCGGCGGCCTTTTCGAGCGCCACGCGGCGCACCACCTGATCGAGTCCGTCCGGGTCCGAGTGCACGTGCCCGAGTCCAGCGGCTGCCCGGCGGAAGTCCGGAATAGGCAGCTCCCATTCGCCCTGGCGCGTGAGTGAGGTAGCCAGCACCAGATTCGGCGTGGCGGCGAAGGCAGCGGCGAGGCGGCGGTTGATCTCGGGGTCCGTACCTTCGTCGGCCAGGATCACGTCCAGCACTACTGCCTTTGGTTTGGCGGCGGCAATGCGTGGGAGCCCGTCGGCCAGAATTCGGCGGATAGCGGACACGCCACCAAACCGGCTGTAGCTGCGCTCGTCGATGCCCATCAGGATGGCGGTGGGCCTTTGCCGCTCAACGGCAGTGAGGCGGAAGAGGAAATCGTAGAGTCCGTTGTCAAACTGCGCGCCTGGCGAAGTCCATCCGAGCGCGACGGCAACCAGGAAGCAGCCGGCCATCAGCGCCGCATAGAACAGGCCCGCCCGTTGTTTCATCGCGTTCGCGGTTGCCGGATGCTCTTTTCGATTTCGCCGGGCGAGCGCGGCAACGCCGACGACATCAGCCGGGCGCCGTTTGAGGTGATCAGAATCATATCCTCAATTCGGACGCCGATCGACTCTTCGGCGATGTAGATGCCGGGCTCAATGGTGATCACCATGCCTGGCTGCAGTTCGAGGTCCGGGTCTGTCGCGTCGTGGACGTCGAGCCCGACATGATGCCCGAGCCCATGGAGATAGTACTTGACGAGCGACTCGCCATGCAGATCCTTGCCATGCGTCTCGACATACTTACGGGCGATCCCGTTCAGCGAATCCTCACCGAGGCCGAGTAGCTTCATGCCCGGCTTGGCCGCGGCGATAGCGGCGTTCTGCGCGCCGAGCACGATCTCGTAGATCTCGCGCTGGCGAGGGGTGAACTTGCCGTTGACCGGCACGGTGCGCGTGATGTCGGCAGCATAGTCTCCGCATTCGGCACCTACGTCCATCAACAGCAGCTCGCCTGAATCCATGCGGCGCTTGTTGGCGGCATAGTGGAGAGAGATCGACATCGGCCCGCTGGCGACGATCGGCATGTAGGCGTGGCGTTCGCAGCCCTGCTCAAAGTAGACGCCGCCCATCGTAGCGGCCACTTGAAATTCATAGAGGCCCGCTTTCACACGCTGCCAGGAGGCCAGATGGGCGGCCACGGTGGCATCGACCGAGCGCTGCAGGTGTGCAATTTCGGCCGGCGACTTGATCATGCGCAATCGCGCCACTGCCTTTTCGGCGGACTGCAGTTCGCGGCCCGGCAGCGCTTCCTGAATCGCCTGAGCGGAGCCAAGACCCGGCAACCAATAAACAGCTCGGCCGGCGGGGGCGAGCAGCTTGAGCTTGGCGGCGAACTCGGCGGCTTCGAGCACATGCTCAAAGCCGCTGTGGGCCGCGATGTTGGCATCGTCCGGCGCGGCTTTGCGGCCGGTGTATCGATCGCGAATTTCATTGCGCTTCGGGACAAACAGGAACTCGCCCTCCGGCGCCAGCAACAGCATTGCGCCCGGTTCGCGCCAGCCCGTGAGGTAGAGAAAGTTGGCTTCCTGAAAGAACGGCATGCGCAATCCGCCCCGATCCGGCTCGGTGTCTCCGGCTAGTGCGATGACAGCGTCAGGCAGGGCCTTGCGCAAGGCCGCGCGGCGCGAAGCATGCTCGCTCAGGGCAATATCTCCGACGGGCCCGGCGACGGCCTGGGCCAGCAGCGCGGTAAACAGGACGACGGCTCGCATCTCCTATACTTTAACCTTGCTGCTGCTTTGGATTCCCATTGGTCTGGCTTTGCTGCTGGGTCTGCTGGCGTTGGCAGGAGATGCGGCGCGCGCGCGCCATACCACCACTAAACTCGCTTTTCGCTTGCCGGATGAGGAGTGTCCGGCGGCCACCGTGATCGTGCCGGTCAAGGGCGCTGACGAAGGTTTGGCCGATAATTTGGCGGCGCTGGCGGCTTTGGACTATCCGGATTTTGAGCTGATCGTCGTGGTCAGGCAGCCGGGCGATATCGCGCCGACAGTGGTGCCGCCCTCTGCCAGGCTCGTGGTGGCCGGCCCGGGCGATCCCGGGACCGGCGAGAAGGTGAACAACCTCCTGGCGGCAGTGCGGGCGGCCCGGCCCGAGTCGCGAATATTCGCCTTTGCCGATAGCGATGGACGGATTCGGAGGGGTTGGCTGCGGGCCTTGGCCGCGCCGCTGCGGGACAAGCAAGTGGGCGCGTCCACGGGTTATCGGTGGCATATTCCGGCGCGGCCCGCGTTTTGGCCGATGCTGCGGAGTGCCTGGAATGCGGTGATCGCCGGAGGGTTTGGGCCGGGCCGGAACACTTTTGTCTGGGGCGGGGCCATGGCGTTGCGGCGCGAGACGTTCGAGGCTGCCCGAGTGGCGGACTATTGGCGTGGCGCGGTGTCGGATGACTTCCGGCTGGCCGAAGCTGTGTTGGACGCCTGCTTGCGGATCGCGTTTGCACCGGGCGCGATGGTGGCGTCGCGTGACCACACCGGGCGAGCCGAGTTCTTCGAGTGGATTGGCCGCCAGATGAAGATCACGCGCGCCTACCGTCCGCGGCTCTGGTGGCTGGGGCTGTTCGCGCACTTTGTTTACTGCGTGGCGATGGTGGCGTCGATCAAGCTGGCTCCGGTGGCGCTGCTGGTGCAGATGGCACTCGGGATGATCAAAGGGCGAAACCGGGCGGCGATTGCGCGGTGCTGTTTTCCGGAAGATGCCGCTTGGTTCCGGCGTCATGGCTGGGTGTACTTTTGGGCCGGCCCGCTAGTTACTTGGGTGTGGTTGTACTCGTTCCTGGCGTCAGCCTTTTCGAGGCGGATCATCTGGCGGGGGCGGGAGTATAGGTTAGGGCATCCGGGGAAACCGCCAGCTGTTTAGCTGTGAGATCTTTCACGGCTTAGACAACCCAGCCGCCTCGGCGACCTTCTCAGCCAGGTTGCGGAAGTCCTGCTCGCAGACACGCACCAGCTGAGCGTGGCTTCCGATTGCGCCGTCGGCGGGAGTGAGGTCGAAGATAGGTTTGCGTGCCTCTTGCGCCATCGGCATCAGGCTGCGGTAGTTCCGCAGGGTAGCGAGGCAGTGATTCTGGCTGGACAGCACGCCTTGATCCCCTTCGCCTAGGACGGCCGTGCGATACACCTCTGGCACGCGGCGCAGCCACTTCTCGTACGATTTCGCAGGACGGTCAGCCCGCATGGTGTGTTGGAGCATCACGTATCCCAACGACCGCATTTCGCCGGGGGGCAGTTCGAAATTCGTCTTCGCCATGGCTCGCATATCACGCCAACGTGCGCGCCACTCTCGAACGGTGGGCCCAAGATTCTTGAGGCCTTGAAGCGAGAATAGATCCGCAGCCAGAGGCACTAGCAGGTAGTCCGCCGCCAGGAGGGCCGCCCGATTGATTGCGCCTAAATTCGGCCCGACATCGACCAGCGCGAGATCGGCCCAACCCCGGCCCGCAGTCTGGATCATCCGATAAAAAGCCGATGTTGCTCGCAACGCGGCTTGATCGTCGGCAAAGCCTTTCGGCCAACTTTCCGATAGCTTGTCTTCGAAGCGCGAGAGACCTAGGTCCCCGCAGAGGACGTGGAGCATAGAACCGACGTCGACCGAAACTAAAGGCTCGATGTCCCCGATGCCATCGAGGATTGGCTGCACGCACTTAAGCACCGTCTCGCCGAACACTTCTTGATCCCATAACGCTTCCAGCGTATACTCATCGAAAAACATCGACGTCAGGTTCGCTTGTGGGTCCAAGTCCACGGCCAAGACTCGATAACCTAAACGCGGGAACATATGCGCCAGATGGTAGGCCAGCGTGGTCTTGCCGACTCCACCCTTGTTGTTGAACAAGGCGATCGTGATCAAGGGCGCCTCCGCAATGTCGCCAGCACGTATCCATCGTCAAACTCGAACTCCAGCGGAGGATTTCCGTTGCGCACCATCGCCTCGCGCGCCCGCTGCACTCCAGTCCCGAAGCGCTCCACATACCCGAGCGCTTTCATCGCCTCGGCAATCACCGGATTCCGGTAGGCACTTACACGCCCGAAGCTCTGCTTCGTAACTTCTCCATACAGTCCGCCGGGGCTCTGGATTTCGATGCGATCCGTGAATATCGTAAGCCGGACCGGAGCCGTACTCTCGTAGCTTCGATGGAGCAGGGCATTCCAGGTTAGCTCCCGCAAAGCAAGTCGAGGATAGCTCGGAATTCCCTCCTGGCGCATGGAGCCCGCCGCCCGCATCGGCTCCTCGATCAGCAACGGCAGATACTCATCGAGCTTGCGCAGTTGAGTGCTCAGGTTGCCGCCAATTTCCTTCTGGTCGGCCACTGCGTCCGTAACGCTCGGGCCATCGTACCTGACCATTTGCGTATAGCAACCCGGGACGAAGCTTAGAGGATCCACGCCGAAAAGGATCACTCCGGCGTAGGTCGGCACGCTCCGCTTCAAATCGAACAGCCGCAACGATGCCAGTTGCTCCGGCAACGAACGGCCGTTCTCGGCGAGCACTTCGGGGCTGACCACCCGCGGGAGATACTCGTCGCGGAAGGGCGGCAGATACAGATCGTCGAGCGACGCATCCACGCACGGGCGCTGGTCGAACGTCTGGGCGCCGGAGACCCGCCGCTCCATCAACCGCCGTTCCTGATCGATTGACGCCAGGGCCCGCGTGGGACCCACCCTGATCCACGTCTGCCCCTTGAATCGGGCCGGCGGATGAGCCACCGGATGAACCTCCATCACCGCGACCTGCTGACCAGCTAGGGTGCGTCGCTGTACTTCGAGGTCGGGAATCGGCTGCACGGTCCCGTCGCTTCGCATCTGCGCCAGCGTGTTGAGCAGCTCGTCGGTCACCGTCAGATTTGCCGGTGTTCCGTCGTCGTTCGCGCCAATGAAGAGGACGCCAGGACGGCTGTGCCCGGGCATGTCGTTCATGAATGCGCAGATCGCCTGATAGATTTTGTCCTTGTTCGACGGCAGTGATGCCTTGCGCTCGACCAAGTCGGATTCCAGGTCCGCCATCAGCCGCTCGAGTTCGGCGTCGGGCCGCATCCGCTTAGGCTAGCATCTTCCGCACCACGTCCCCATGCACGTCCGTAAGGCGAAAATCGCGGCCCATGAAGCGATAAGTCAGCTTGGTGTGGTCAAACCCCAGCGTATGCATGATCGTCGCCTGCAGGTCATGAATATGCACCTTATCCTCGGTGACGAAAAAACCCATGTCGTCCGTTTTGCCGATCACCTGCCCGCCCTTGATACCGCCGCCGGCAAACCACATGCTGTAGCCCTGCGGATGATGGTCGCGGCCCGCGTTGCCCTCTTCGGTGGTGTTGCGGATCTCGCAAACCGGCGTGCGGCCGAACTCACCGCCCCACACGACGAGCGTCGAATCGAGCAACCCGCGACGCTTCAGATCCTTGATCAAGGCGCCTACCGGCTTGTCCGTCGCATCGCAGTTCTTCTTCAGCGACTTGTTGAGTTGCGTGTGGCTGTCCCAACTGGCGTTCATCACCAACGTGAAACGGACACCACGCTCCACCAGCCGGCGGGCCATCAGGCAACTGGTTCCGTACTGCTTGGTGGCCTCGTTATTGATGCCGTACATTTCCAGCGTCTCCGGCGATTCCTTGCCGAAGTCAGTCAACTCCGGCCCGGCGGTCTGCATGCGATACGCCAGTTCGTACGACGCAATACGCGCCGCTACTTCGGCGTCAGCCGTCGCCGCATGATGCTCTTCGTTGAGATCGCGCAGCGCATCGAGGCCCGCCCGTTGCGAGGCCGCGCTGATGCCGGGCGGATTCGAGAGATACAAGATCGGGTCGCCTGTGGTGCGCAGCAGCGTGCCCTGATAGGTGGACGGCAGGAAACCGCTTGAGAAATTCGACGCGCCGCCGCTGGTGCCCGCGCCGGTGGCCATCACGCAAAACGCCGGCAAGTCGCGCGATTCGCTCCCCAACCCGTAGACGCTCCAAGCGCCCATGGTCGGCCGGCCCACCACTTGCGAACCGCTGAACATGAGGCACTGCGCCGGGTGATGATTGAAGGCGTCCGTCGTGACCGAGCGCACCAGACAAATATCGTCGGCGCAACTGGCGATGTTCGGCAGCCAGTCTGAAATCTCCATGCCGCATTGGCCGTGCGGCTTGAATATCCGCGGACTGGCCAGCACGGCCGCATTCTTCTTGGTAAAGGCGAGTTGGAACTGCTTGACAATCGACTCGGGCGCAGGCTTGCCATTCCACTTCTGCAACTCGGGCTTGGGATCGTAGAGATCCATCTGGCTCGGGCCGCCCTCCATAAACAGGTAGATGATGCTCTTGGCCTTGCCAGGAAAATGGCCCTGGCGCGGAGCCAGCGGATTGGTCTTGTCACCAGCCTGGAGCAGGTCGCCCAGCGCCATGGCCCCGATACCGGAAGCAACCTCGGTTAAAAAGCGGCGGCGGTTCTGATGCGTCATGTTTCTACTCCCTGGTAATGAACTCGTCCAAATTCAGCAGCACGCGGCTCACGCCCATCAGGGCGGGCAAGGGCTGCTGTCGCTCTTTGCTCTCGTTGGCAAATAGCGTGGACTGTTCATCGTGGTATCGCTCGAGCCTCGCGCGTTCCTTCGCCGTGGGCGCGCGCCCCACACAGAGGCGGAAGCCGTAGTCAATCTTGCCCGCCAGCGACGCGCCGGACGTCTCTTCGGCAATGCGCCAGGCCAGCGCCTTGGCCGCCTCAAAGAACACTTCGTCGTTGAGCAGGTTCAAGGCCTGGAGCGGCGTGTTAGACCGGCCGCGGCGCACACACGCCACGCTCATATCGGGCGCGTCGAAATTCATGAGCATCGGATACGGCGTGGTCCGCTGGAAGTGGATGTAGAGGCCGCGCCGATACCGCTCACGTCCGGGGCTCACTTCCCACTTCCGCCCGCCGTAGCCAAGTTCGGCCACTCCCGCCGGTTGCGGCGGCTTCACGCTGCGCCCGCCAATGTCGTCATTCAAGAGCCCACTCACCGCCAGCGCTTGATCGCGCAGCGTTTCGGCCGGAAGCCGCACACGGGATTGCCGGGCGAGTAGAACATTTTCGGGATCTTTCGTCGAAAGCTCCGGCCGCACTTTGGAGGACTGCCGGTAGGTGGCCGACAGCACAATCGTCTTGTGGAGTTGCTTCTGGCTCCAGCCCTTTTCCACAAACTCAGAAGCAAGCCAGTCCAGCAGTTCCGAATGCGAAGGTTTGTCGCCTTGCTTGCCGAAATCCTCGGCGGTTTTCACGAGGCCCCGGCCGAAGAACTCGTACCAGGCGCGGTTCACCCACACGCGCGCCGTGAGCGGATTGGCGGGCGAGGTCAACCAGCGCGCCAGATCGAGCCGATTGGCTCGCGGCGCCTCAATCTGCGGCAGCGACACGGGCACGCCGGAGTCAACCGCGACGCCCTTGGCCTTCCAATCGCCACGCACCCGGATCTGTGTGGGCGGCGTCGAAGGATCATCCGTCATCACCGGCGCCTGCGAGAGTGGGGGGAGCGTGGCGTTCAGCTCGGTGAGCCTTTTGCGCAGCTCTTTCAGCTTGTCGATTTTAGCTTTGTCCAGACCCACGGTCGTACTGTTCGAGAAGACGAAATAATCAGTCAGCCGCCGTTGATCGCGAATGGAGCGCTCAGCCGGAGGGGTCTTCATCACGCGCACGGTCCGGTCAAACATCGCCTTCATGGAAGTGAGTGCGAAGTCCCACTCCGGCGTGCGGCCGGCGTCGTCGATCGCCTGCATGATCTTGGCTTCCCACATCGGCTGCAACGTAGGAACCTCATACTCGGCGAGCAAGGCAGCGCGCTTCTTGTCGTACTCGGGCAGCGCCGCCAGATACGGGCCCACTTCGCCGGGGAGCGGAGCGTTGATCTCGCCCTCTTCGGTGCGCTCGAAAAAGGAAAGCATTCGGTAGTAATCACTCTGCTTGATGGGATCGTACTTATGGTCATGACACTGGGAGCAACCCATGGTCAGGCCCAGCCAGACGGTGGAAACGGTGTTGGTGCGATTGACCAGTTGCTCAAAGCGCGCTTCGTCGCGGTCCACGCCCGCTTCGCGGTTGGTCAGTGTGTTGCGCAGGAAGCCGGTGGCTACCTGATTGTCAATCGTCGAAGCAGGCAGAAAGTCTCCGGCCAGTTGCTCGATGGTGAAACGGTCAAAAGGCAGGTCTCGATTAAACGCCTGAATCACCCAATGACGATAGCGCCACGCCCACGCGCGAGACTGATCCTTTTCGTAACCATCGCTATCGGCATAGTGGGCGAGGTCCAGCCAGTGGCGCGCCCAGCGCTCGCCGTAATGCGGTGAGCGAAGCAAGCGATCCACCTGATGTTCGTAGGCATCTTGGGACGCATCGGCCAGGAAATCCGCCATCTCGGATGGCGTGGGCGGCAGACCGGTGAGATCGAGGCTCGCACGGCGAAGGAGCGTGGCGCGATCGGCTTCAGGCGACGGAGCCAAGCCCTCGGACTCGAGCCGCGCAGCCACGAAGGCATCCACCGGATTCCGCACCCACGCCGCGTTTTTCGTCAATGCTGGCGAGGCCGGCCGCTTCACGGGTTTGAAAGACCACAGATCCGCGGCCTTCGATGCAGCCATCGCCGGGGAGGCGGGCCACACGGCCCCGGCGTCGATCCACCCGCGCAGCAGAGCCACTTCGGCTTCACTGAGCCTTGGCCCGACGGGCGGCATCTGGAAGCCTTCTTTGGAACTGGTGACGCGCTCAATCAGCTTGCTCTCGGCGCTCCTGCCTTTGGCGATGGCCGGGCCTGAATAACCGCCCTTCAAAGCAGCCACGCCGTCATCAAGACGCAGCCCGTTCACCTGCTGCGCCGCGCCATGGCAGCCT
>JAYTKJ010000756.1:0-15720 GCA_043730365.1 Acidobacteriota bacterium
GTGGCCTGGGCCGTTCAGCACGAAATGGCGATGCGGCTGGCCGACGTGATGTTTGTCTCCACGTACTGGGGGCACGAAGACCACTGGACCGCCGAAAAGCTTGAGCCCCTCGCGCGAGAAATGCAGCGCCGCCTCGGGTGGACCGCGGGGCGCATGCAGGAGGAGATCGCACTCACCCTGGACCTCGCGCGCATGCCGGGTGCAGTATCATCGAGCGAGCATGAACCGGCGTAACTTTCTCGGCGTCACAGCAGCAGCGGCGGCCACGGCACTGCCCGCGCAAACCGCGCAGCCCATTCTCGATATCCACCAGCACACTGACTACTCGGGCCGCCCCGACGACGTGATGCTCAAGCATCAGGACACGATGGGGATCGCCAAGACCATCCTGCTGCCGGCCGGCAAATGGTACGGCCTGGAGGCCGCCGCCTCCGGCAACGATCGCGTCTGGGAGATCGTGCGCAAGTTCCCCGGCAAGTACATCTGCTTTGCCAACGAAGTTCCGTCCGAGCCTGAGGCCCGCCCGGTGATCGAGAAGTACTTGAAGATGGGCGCGCGCGGCATCGGGGAGCAGAAGTTCTTCACCGACGTCACCGGCAAGACGATGTCGCTGGTCTGCGACATCGCCCAGGACTATACCGTGCCCATCCTGCTGCACTTCCAGCACGAACGCTACAACGTCAACTTCGATCAGTTCTATCGCGTACTCGCCCAGTACCCGAAGGTGAACTTCATCGGCCATGCGCAGACCTGGTGGGCCAACATCGACGCCAAGCATGAGCAAGCGGTGATGTACCCAAAATGGAAAGTGACCGCGGGCGGCTGGACAGACCGCTATCTGCGTGACTACCCCAACATGTTTGCCGATCTGTCGGCTGGCTCCGGCCTCAACGCTCTGCAGCGCGACGAAGACCACGCGCGCGAGTTCATCAAGCGCCACCAGGATAAACTGCTCTACGGCAGCGATTGCAGCGATCACGCCGGCGCCGGCCCCAAGTGCTCCGGGGCTCAGCAGATTGCCGAAGTGAAGAAGCTGGCTTCACCGGCGATTCAGAAAAAGCTCTTCTGGGATAACGCCGCCCGCATCATCAAGCTCACGTAAGAGAGACCGCCGATGCCCTCGCCGCGCCAGGACGCCCTCGCCATTTTCCGAGCCGCACTGAAAGCGGCCGATCCCGTGCTGGCCGTGCGGCGCTTCCTGCGGCGTGATGGCAATCTGCTCATCGCCGGAGCCAAACGCTATCCGCTGCAGCGCTTCGAGCGCATCTTCGTGCTAGGCGCCGGCAAGGCGTCGGCGAGCATGGCCGGTGCCGTTGAAACGGTGCTCGGCGCACGCATCACCGGCGGCCTCGTCGTTACCAAATACGATCACGGCCTTCCGTTGAAGCGGGTCCGCCTGGCCGAGAGCGCCCATCCAGTACCCGATGAAGCGGGCGTCGAAGCCGCGCGGCAATTGGGCGAAATGGCTGATCAGGCGGGCGAGCGAGACCTCATCATCATGTTGATGTCGGGCGGCGCTTCCGCCTTGACGCCGTATCCGGTGCCGCCCATTACGCTGGCCGAAAAGCAGGAGACCACCAAACTGCTCCTCGCTTGCGGCGCCAATATTCACGAGATTAATACCGTGCGCAAGCATCTGTCCGGCATCAAGGGCGGGCAACTCGCACGCCGCGCGGCGCCGGCCACTCTGATCACGCTGATGCTGAGCGACGTGATTGGCGATCCGATGGACGTGATCGGCTCCGGCCCCACCGTGCCCGATCCCACCACCTTTGACGCTGGCGTCTCGATTCTCGGCAAGTACGGATTGACGCGCCGCGTGCCCGCCTCCGTGTTGGCGCGGCTCCAGCAGGGCGTAGCCGGCCAAGTGGACGAAACGCCGAAGCCCGGTGACGCCGCTTTTCGCCGCGCACAAAATCTGATCGTCGGCAGCAATCGCCTCGCCGTGGACGCCGCCGCTGCCAAGGCGCGCCAACTCGGCTATCGCCCCCTGGTTCTTTCCACTTTTGTCGAAGGCGAAACGCGAGAAATTGCTCGCATGCATGTAGCCATCGCCCGGGAAGTGCTGGCCGCCTCCCGGCCCGTCCGCGCGCCCGCGTGCCTGATTTCAGGCGGCGAGACCACGGTGACTATCCGCGGCCAGGGCCTGGGCGGACGCAATCAGGAGTTTGTTCTCGCCGCCGCCATTGACCTGGCCGGCGTTGGTGGAGTGACCGTTCTCTCGGCGGGCACGGACGGAACCGACGGGCCCACCGACGCCGCTGGAGCCATTGCCGATGGTGCTACGGTCGTGCGCGCCCATGTCCGGAAACTCTCGCCCAACGGCATGTTGGCCGACAACGATTCCTATCACTTTTTTGAAGCGTTGGGTGACTTGATCCGCACCGGCCCCACGCGCACGAACGTGAATGACGTCCGGCTACTTCTCATCCGGTAGCGCTGCCGGCAGCGGGCGAATCGTGTGGTTGACGGCATCCAGCACGCCGTTGAGGAATGCGATCGATTCTTCCCCGGCAAAGCGCCGCGCCAATTCCAGCGCCTGATCGATCACTACCGCCGAGGGCGTGGCCATCGTCGACATCTCGTGGATCGCCAGCCGGAGAATGTTGCGGTCCACCACCGGCATACGCTCGATTCGCCAATGCTCGGAATGTTTGCCGATCAACTCATCAAGTTCGGCGACCCTTTTAATGGCGCCCAAAGCGAGGTCCTCGCCGAAACCGTCCCTGCTCTCGGGGCCTTCGTCTTCGTCGATGCTCAGCGATCCATAGTAATCGCGCACGACGTCCTCAACGGGCTGCCGCCGCACATCCCACAGATAGAGCATCTGCAGGGCCTGTTGACGCGACTTAAATCTTGAAGGCATGATGCGGGAACGCTCTAGGCGCTCAGCTTCTTCATGAGATTCGCCATTTCGATGGCGGTCATCGCCGCATCGAAACCCTTGTTGCCGGCCTTGGCTCCAGCGCGGTCAACCGCTTGGTCCACCGTATTGGTGGTCAGCACGCCAAACGCCACCGGCACCCCGGTCTGCGCCGCCACTTGACCCAAGCCCTTGGCCGCCTCGCCCGCCACGAAATCGAAGTGGGCCGTCTCGCCGCGGATGACGCACCCCAGGCAAATGATGCCGTGATGCTTTTTCTTTTCCGCCAGCGCCCGGGCCACGACGGGCATTTCCCAGGAGCCCGGCACGCGCACGATTTCAATATCGTCCGCCTTGGCGCCGCTCCGTTGCAGCGCGTCCAGCGCGCCTGAAAGCAGCCGTTCGGTGATAAAGCTGTTGAAGCGCGCGACGACGATTACGAACCTCAAGCCGCGGGCGTCAAGATGACCTTCGTGAGTTTTGTATTCCATGGAGCAAAGCAACAGCGCGGGATTCGGCGCGACTGAGAGATAATAAGGAGAATCCGCCCGGTTTGGGCCATTCCCAATTCTAACTCATGGATCCAGCCTTCATCCGTAACTTCTCTATCATTGCGCATATCGACCACGGCAAGTCGACGCTGGCCGACCGTCTGCTGGAGGTCACCGGCGCGCTCAGCCAACGTGAAATGATGGCGCAGGTGCTCGATTCCATGGACCTGGAGCGCGAGCGCGGCATCACCATCAAGGCCCATGCCGTCCGTCTGGACTACAAGGCCAAGGACGGGCGCTGGTATCAGCTCAATCTCATTGACACGCCCGGTCACGTCGACTTTTCCTATGAAGTCTCGCGCAGTCTGCAGGCTTGCGAAGGCGCGTTGCTGGTGGTGGACGCATCCCAGGGAGTGGAAGCGCAGACGCTGGCCAACACCTACCTGGCGCTCAACCTGAATCACGAACTCATCCCCGTGATCAACAAGATCGATCTGCCTTCGGCCGAGGTCGATCGCGTCGCCGAACAGATTGAATCGCTCATCGGGCTAGACGCTACCGACGCCGTGCTGACCAGCGCCAAACAGGGCATCGGCATCGTCGAAATTCTCGAAGCCGTCGTAGCGCGCATCCCACCGCCCAAGGGTGACCCCAATGCGCCGCTCCGCGCACTGATCTTCGATTCCTGGTATGACCCTTATCGCGGCGTCATCGTCCTGATTCGCGTCGTGGACGGTAAGATCGCAGTGGGCCAAAGGGTCAAGCTCTGGTCCAACAGCAAAGCGTTTGAGGTGGAAGGCGCCGGGTACCAATCGCCCAAAGCTGTGCCGTTGACCGAACTGACAGCGGGCGAAGTGGGCTACGTCTTTGCCAACTTCAAGGACGTCGCCGATGCGCCGGTGGGCGACACCATCGTTGACGATCGCCGGCCCGCCGAAGCGCCGCTACCAGGTTTTGAGCCAGTCAAGCCCATGGTGTTCGCCGGGCTCTACCCGATCGAATCGCATGAGCATGGCCTGCTGCGCGACGCTCTGGAGAAGCTTCGCCTCAACGATTCCGCGCTCAGCTTCGAACCGGAAAATTCCGTGGCGCTCGGCTTCGGTTTTCGCTGCGGCTTTCTCGGTCTCCTCCATTTGGAAATCGTGCAGGAACGGCTGGAGCGCGAGTTTAAGATTGACCTCATCACCACGGCGCCCGGAGTGCGGTACCGTGTCACCGTGCGCGGTGGGGCGATCATCGAGGTCGAGAACCCCACCCGGTACCCGGACCCCGCCGAGATTGAAAAGGTCGAGGAGCCGATCATCGACGCCTCCGTCATCACGCGCGAGGAGTTCGTCGGCGATATCCTGGCACTCCTGCAGGAGAAGCGCGGCACCCAGAAGAAGTTCGAGTACATCGGCACCGGCCGCGTGCTGCTCAACTATGAACTGCCGCTCAACGAAGTGGTGCTCGATTTCTATGACCGCTTGAAATCGGCATCAAAAGGCTACGCCTCGCTGGACTACCATCTAGCCGGTTATCGCGTTTCGCCCATGGCCAAACTCGACGTGCTCGTGGCCGGCGAACCGGTGGACGCGCTGTCCATGATCGTCCATCGCGATATCGCCTACGAACGCGGCAAGGCGCTCATTGAGCGGCTCCGCAAACTGATCCCTCGGCAGATGTTTGAGGTTGCCATTCAGGCTGCGATCGGCGGCAAGATCATCGCCCGCGAAACCATTGCGGCCATTCGCAAGAACGTGCTCGCCAAATGCTACGGCGGCGACATCTCGCGCAAACGCAAGCTGCTGGAAAAGCAGAAGGAAGGCAAGCGCCGCATGAAGCGCGTCGGCAACGTGGATATTCCGCAGGAAGCCTTCCTGGCCGTGCTCAAAGTGAACCAGTCGAATTCAAACGACGACGATTAGACCTTGCCTCATCGCGCGTGCGCGACGCGGGCGTAGTGCTGCCGCAACAGATCTTTGCCGTAATCATTGCCGTTCGGCGTGCGCACCACCACGTGCACGTGCTCACGGTCTGGCAACTTCGGATTCGCGGACATATGACGGATGCCAACCGGCAACTGATGGTCGAACTCAATCAGGATCACCGGGCTGTGAATGCGGTAATAGAAAACCGCGTCATCCGTAGTGCCGCCGATCCAGGCAAAGTACGTGCGGTCCAGATGCCGCCGGATCTCTTCGATCTTCACCTTGGCATGTCCGGCATCCATATTGTTGATGTACTCGGCGGCCAGCCCAACTAGCCGCTCCTTCTGTTCGGTGTTCAATTCGGACGCCGCGATGCCGGCGTAGTCCAGCACCACATTGTCCTTGAACGCCTCGCCCACATTGTCGTTCGTGGTCTTGCCGGTCTTGACGATCCCCTTGGCCCGTTGGGTCTCGTTGAGCGACCGGATCATCTCCAGCCCCTTGCCCTGCTCAGACTGTAGGATCTTGGTGCCCGCGTATCTGCCGGTCCGCGCAATCACCGGCTCTGAGCCAACAAACAGCGGCGTCATCACCACCTGGTCACCCAGCACGAAGTAATTGATGATGAGGTGATGCCCGTCGATCTGCCAGCCCCACGGGTCGCGCTTGGACGGCGTCCCCATCATGGTGAGGTAGTAGCGGCCCTCGCCGTACTGGTCAAAATCATTGTTGTTGAGTTCAGCCAGCGTCGTGTTGAGCTTCATGATGTCACGCGCCAGTTGCAGGCCGCGCGGGCTAAGCGAGGCGCCGAGCAGGCTGAAGGCAGCATCCTTCTGGGCATCTGACATCTCCAGCATCGACACGCCCTGCCGCACGTAAAAGTGCTGGTTCATCCACTTGCGCCACTCCGGATCGTCCACGGCGAACATCGTCTTCTTGCGCTGCTCTTCGGTGAGCGCCGCTAGAAACGCCGTAGCGGTCTTGCGCACCGGCTCGGTGGACACACCGCTCGGCTTGACTGCAAAGAGTCCAGGCTCGACGGTTCCATTGGTGGTGACGCCTTTGAACGGCTCGGCCAGCCCGGTCTTTTCAGACTCAATGGATCGCTGCTTGAACCGGTCCATCAAGCTTTGCTGATACGCCACTGCCATCAACGCGCCGAAAATCGCTCCTGCCAACAATCTCGCCTTCATGCGTTTGATGATCCTATGCTTCGGGTATGATTGCAAGGTCGTGCGATTCATTCTCCTCTTGTCGATCTCGGACTGGAACCAGTTCCGCGGACCCGATGCCACTGGACTGGCGGCCGAGCGCGCCGATCCGCCCATTGAATTCGGTCCACAGAGTAATGTGCTTTGGAAGACTGCTCTGCCTCCGGGAAAGTCGTCGCCCGTCTTTGCCGGAGACCGCATCTTTCTCACCGCTCACCAAGGCGAAGAACTTCTCACGATCTGCCTGAATCGCCGTACCGGGAAAGAGCTGTGGCGCCGCGCGATCCCGCGACCTCGCAAAGAGGCGCGTCACAAGCTGAATGACCCCGCCGCGCCCACACCCGTCACGGACGGCCGCAATGTCTACTCGTTTTTCGCCGACTATGGCCTGGTGGCTTACTCCGCCGCCGGGCGCGAACTGTGGCGCAAACCGATGGGGCCGTTCGTGAGTCTTCAGGGTGTCTCCGCCTCGCCCGCGCTGATCGGCAAGCGACTCTTTGTCGTCTGCGATCAAACCCGCGACAGCTTCATCGAGGCCATAGATGCGCCCACCGGCCGCACCCTCTGGCGCCAGGACCGGCCACCGGCGCCCACCGGCGTCTACTCGTCGCCCAGCCGCTTCGTCCGCAATGGCGAGGAGCAACTCCTGGTGCAAGGTGTCTTCGATTTGATCGCCTACCAACCGGCCACCGGCGAAAAACTATGGTGGGTGAATGGTCTGCCGGGGCAGCCCAAATCAAGCGCCTTCGCCGTGGATGGCGTTATCTACATGGCGGCGAAAGGTGGCGTGGAGAATAACCTCACCATCGTGCCCTACGCGCAGGCACGCAGTGAGTACGACAAGGACGGCGACGGCCGCCTCACTCAGGCCGAGATGCCGGTGGCGCTCTTGAAAGGTCTCTTCCGCCATCTGGACTCATCAGGCGATGGGTCGCTGGATGAGTCCGAGTGGGGCCGCGTGAAAGATTTCTTCGCCGCCAAGAGCACGGCCGCCGCCATCCGCCCTTCCGGCCATGGCGATCTTACTTCGAACGGCGCCGTTCAATGGCGCTACGAGCGCAACATCCCCGATGTCCCGACGCCGCTGGTGTATCGCGGCGTGATGTATCTGGTGCAGAGCGGCGGCATGATGACGACGCTCGACGCGGCCACCGGCGCAGTGAAGAAGCAGGGACGGTTGGCGAACGCGCTGGGCGACTACTATGCTTCGCCGATCGCCGCCGCAGGCCGCGTCTATGCCGTCAGTCAAGCTGGGCGCATCAGCGTGCTCAAGACGGACGGCGAATGGGACGTCGTCGCCACCAACGATCTGGGCGAGGAGTGCTACGCCACGCCCGCACCGCTGGGAAAGACTCTCTACGTGCGAACCGCCTCGTCTCTTTATGCCTTCCAGCGGCGCTGAGAGCCCCGGTTGCGCCTCGCGCCAATCTGACATATAGTTTGTGGAGCGACGCGGGTCGATCAAATTGCGTGGGAGGTTCGCCTTGATGCGAATTCTAAAGCTCTGTCTTGCTTCCTTGGCTCTGGCTGTTCCGGCCTTCTGCCAAACCTTTTTTGGTTCTGTCGTCGGCACCGTCAATGATGCCACCGGCGCGGCCGTACCGCAGTCCAGCGTTACGTTGATCAACGCAGGTACCGCGGATCGGCGTACCTCGCAGACCGATCAGTCCGGTGCCTATCAGTTTGTCAATCTCACGCCCGGTCAGTATCGCGTTGAGATTGAGAAGCAAGGCTTCCGCAAGTTCGTTCGTGAAAACGTGCTGGTGGAAGTCCAGAGCACAGTCCGCATTGACGTCGCCATGCAAGTGGGCGATGTGACCCAGATCCTCGAAGTCTCCGAGCAGACTCCGCTCCTGCAAACCGAGAACGCGGCGCTCGGCCAGGTGGTGGAGGCGCGCAAGGTACTAGAGATGCCGCTCAACGGCCGCAACGTATTTAGCTTGGTGGCGCTGGTTCCAGGCGTCGTTCCCGGCGGGCAGTCCAGCGGCACGCCGACTGGCACCAACCCGTTCGCCTGGGCGAATTTCCAGATTGGCGGTGGACAGGCCAACCAGAGCGCATCGTATATTGACGGCGCCCCGGTGAACTCCTCCTACGTCAACCACACCACGCTGGTTCCCACGCAAGATGCCGTGCAGGAGTTCCGGGTACAGACCAACAGCCTGGGACCTGAGTTCGGGCGCTTCGCCGGTGGCGTGATCAACATGGCCACTAAGTCAGGCACTAATAGCTATCACGGCGCGGTCTATGAGTACTTCCGCAATCGGTCTCTCAACGCCAATACCTTTTTCAACAACCGCGCCGGAGTAACCCGGCCGGCGTTCTCGCAGAACCAGTACGGCGCTACGTTGGGCGGACCGATCAAGCGCGACAAGACGTTTTTCTTTGGATCCTACGAAGGGTTCCGTCTGCGCCAGGGCCAGTCATACGTATTCTCCGTGCCCACGGACCCGATGCGCGCGGGTAACTTCGCCGATTTCCGCAACGGCTCCGGCGCGATGATTCCGGTCTACGATCCGCTTACCACGTGCGGCCGGCTTGGCAACGCCGACTGCCCCGGCGGCACGATTTCGCGCACGCCGTTCCCGGGCAACACGATCCCTGCCAATCGTATCGACAAAGCCGCTAGCGTGATGACCAACCTATGGGGCCGCTCCACCGGTCCCGGCCTGCCTTTCACCGCCGTGAATAACTTCGTGTCCAACGCCAGCGTGGGCGGCGATCAGGAGCAGGTCAACGGCCGTGTCGATCATACGGTCTCCGAGAACCAGCGGGTCTTTGTGCGCTATACGTTCTGGAAGAACTTGAACCTGCCAATTGATCCTTATAGAACCAAGACGTGCGTGGATCGCTGCACGGAAACAATGAACACCAATCAGGCGGTGGTCGGCGACACGTACACGTTGAGCCCAACCACCTTCCTCGATCTGCGCCTCTCTTACACGCGCTTTAACTATGACCGCTCTTCCTTAACGGCCGGCTACGATCTTACTCAGCTCGGCTGGCCGGCCGGCCTCAATAGCGACGTAGCCGTACGCGTGCAGCCTATTCCGATCGTCACCGGATACAACGGCGTCTTCGGCACCAACGGCACCGGCAGCACGATCGTGGCCCGCAACGACATCTACTCGATCATGCCGAGTATGACCAAGATCCGAGGCAAGCACACGCTCAAGTTCGGCGGCGAGTTTCGCCGGCTGACGCACAACTACTACCAGCAGAACAATCCTTCCGGCTCATTCAATTTCGACGCGCTCATGACGGCTGTCAATCCGTTGGCGGCAGCGGGCACCGGCAACGGGTTCGCCTCGTTCCTCCTCGGCATGGGATCCGGCGGCGGCCTGACGCACAATAACTTCGTAGCCGGCCAGATGCTCTATCGTGCCCTGTACGCAGGCGATCAATGGCAGATCGGCTCGCGATTGACGTTCAACTACGGCCTGCGGTTTGAGCAGATGGGGCCGTGGTCAGAACGCTTTGACCGCATGGTGGTGCTGCTGCCCAACGCTGAGAACGAACTCAGCGGCCGCGGAGGACTCAACTTCAAGGGCCGCCTGGGCCTGGTCAATTCTCCCGACAGCCCCAGCCGCAACAACAACGAACTTCGCAACGTCTTCTCGCCGCGCCTCGGCGTGGCCTATCGCCTGAACAACAAGACCGTACTGCGCAGCGGCTACGGCATGTTCTTCCTGCCCAACGACGTTGCCTTCAACACCGCGCCTAACATCGATATTTCGAACGCCTACACCACGCCTTTCCTAGGCACGTTAGATAGCTCCATCACTCCGGCGGACAGGCTGTCCAATCCCTTCCCGAGCGGTATCGTGAAGGCTCCCGGGCGTAACGCCAACATCCAGAGGTTATTCTATGGCCAAGGTATTAACGCGCCGCTCTACAAAGATCCCCGCGCCTACGCTCAGCAATGGAACGTAGACGTCCAGCGCGAGATCGCCGGCGGTTTGGCGCTCGACATAGCCTATGCCGGTTCCAAAGGCACGCACCTGCCGGGCCCCAATCAGGCGCTCAACCAATTGCCGGTGGATTTCCTGGCGCAAGGTCAGAGCCTGCTGACGCAAGTGCCGAATCCTTTCGTGGGCGCGGTACAACTGGGCACGCTGGCGCAGCCCAACGTTGCCCGCGGGCAATTGCTGCGTCCCTATCCGCAATACACCGCATTCAACCAGGTTGCTCCGATGAACCGCAATTCGATCTACCATTCGGCGCAGGTCAAGCTGGAAAAGCGGTTTGGCAACGGCGCTTCGATCCTCACCTCCTATACGTTTGCCAAGTTGATCAGCGATACCGACACGCTGACGGCGTGGCTCGAACCGGGCGGCGGGCTCGGGGTGCAGAACTGGTACGACTTAAGATCCGAGCGGTCCGTCACCCTCTACGACGCGCCGCATCGCGCGGTCATCAGCTTCATCTACGATCTGCCGTTCGGCAAGGGCCAGAAGTTCATGACCGGCGCGAACGGCGCGGCCGGTAAGATCCTCGCCGGATGGGGCATCAACGGCGTGACGTCGCTTCAGAGCGGTAACCCGCTCAACATGAGCATGGCCGTCAACACCTCTAACTCGCAGGGGGGCGGACAGCGCCCCAACTCCACCGGTAAGAGCGCCAACGTCGACGGTACGGCTCAGTCGCGGCTTACTCGCTGGTTCGATACCTCGGCCTTCACGCCAGCGCCGGCCTTCACCTTTGGCAACGTGGCTCGCAGTCTTACGGACGTGCGGTCACACGGAGTCAATAACTTTGACTTCACGCTCTTCAAGAACACCAAGCTAACCGAGCGCTTCGGCGTGCAGTTCCGCGCCGAGGTCTTCAATCTGTTCAACCGGGTGCAATTCGGCTATCCAGGTACGGCTCTGGGCAACCCGCAGTTCGGCATCGTGAGCGGCCAGTACAACAATCCCCGGCTGGTGCAGTTCGCCCTACGCTTCCAGTTCTAGCCGGTTGTGATAGACTCGCGCGCATGGTTCTCTTTCTAGCGCTTGCTTTGTGCGCGAGTATCGCCTTTGGCGCGGGCCCACGAGGCAAGACCGTCAACGGGCTGGAGCGACTGCTCTATGTCACTAACAAGTCCGGCCTAAGTGTCTACGACATTAACGACTCGCATAAGCTGCTTCGGCAAATCGCCGTCCCCGATACCGGTGTGTACAAGGGCATCTCGGCGAGTGTGCCGCTGGGGCACTTGCACCTGACCTCCAATCTGAAGGACGATGTCGTGGCTATCGATCTGGCTACCGATGCCATCGTGTGGCGCAAGTCCTACGCCGGCCAGTATCCCGATAGCCAAGCCATTTCTCCTGACGGCAAGACTCTCTATGTGCCCATGCGGGCGGGCGACAGTTGGTACATCCTTGACGCCGCCACCGGCAATGAGAAAGAGCGGATCCAGGTGGAACACGGGAAGCCCTACGAGGCCGACAATCATCCGATTGGCGGGGTGGGTCCGCATAACACCTGGATGAATCGCGACGGCACGCGCGTCTACTTCGAAGTGCTGACGATGCCGTGGATCTACGTGGCTGACACTAAGACCAACAGAGTGATCGAGAAAATTGGCCCCTTCAGCAAGGGCATCCGGCCGTTTGCGGTCAGTGAAGACGAGAAGTATATCTACGCCAATGTGGACTGGCTCTTGGGATTCGAGGTGGCTACCGGCGGCAAGATGGTGCATCGGGTGGAAGCGCATACGCCCGCTTCGCGGTTGGCTCAGATACCAAACCCGCCGGCCCGCAAGCCGCACAGCACGCCGAGCCACGGCATCAATATCCGCCCTGACCAAAAAGAGGTCTGGATGGTGGACGGCGTCTATGGATATGTGTATGTCTTTGACGTAACTAAGATGCCTCCCAGGCATGTCGCCGATGTTCCGCTGTTCAAGGACCCGGCTGAGCAACCGCACCCGGGTTGGATCTCGTTTAGCATCGACGGCGCCTATGCCTATCCGGATGGCGGCGCGGTGATCGACACTAAGACGAAGAAAGTGGTGGCCCGGATTCCGACGAGCGAGAAACTGATCGAGATCGATTTCCGCGACGGCAAGCCGGTGAAGGCCGGCCGCAGATAACAAGAGAGGGAGGCGCCATGAATCGTGCTGTTGTACTGCTCGGACTCTGGCTGGCCGCGCCGGTCTGGGCGCAGGTGGAACTGGGCTCGCTGGTGGGCATGGTGACCGACCCGCAGAAGGCGCCGGTGGCGGGCGCCGCCGTAGAGTTCCGCAGTCTGGCTACTAACGTCAAGCGCCAAGTAACCACGTCGGCTAATGGCGAATTCAACTCGCTGCCGTTGCAGCCAGGCCGGTATGTGATCTCGGTGAAGCAGGCCGGGTTCCGTGAAAAAGCCGTCGAAGTCGTGCTGGGCGTGAGCCAACGACTGCAACTGGACTTGGCGCTGGAGATCGGCCAAGTGAACGAGCAGGTCAACGTGACAGCGAACGCGGCCACCGTGGAAACCGCTTCGTCCGAGATAGGCCAAGTGCGCGGCTCTAAAGAGATCGCGGACCTGCCGCTCAATACTCGCAACTTTACCCAACTCGTGCAATTGGCTCCCGGCGTCCTCACAGGAGTGGGCGGTGCTTCAGGGCTCTTAGGTTACACCAGCGGACGAGGAACCAATGGCGCCGTCATCAATGGCGCACCGGTGGAGGATGTTACTTACATCATCGACGGAATCAATAGCGTGGATACCGATGCCGGAGTGTTGATCTTCTTCCCGCCGGTGGACTCGATCCAGGAATTCAAAGTACAGACGAGCTCGGCCCCAGCCAATTTCGGGGGTGGGCAGGGGATCATCAACGTGATCTACAAGACTGGCTCGAACCAGTTTCACGGCGTCGGCTATGAGTTCCTGCGTAACTCGCGGCTGGATGCCAAGAATTTCTTCGACGGTGGGGCCAGCAAGATTCCTCCCTTCAAGCTCAACCAATTTGGCGGCAATGTTGGCGGGCCCGTGGTGCTTCCCGGACTGTTCAACGGGCGTGACAAGCTGTTCTTCTTTGCCGACTACGAGGGCAAGCGGGTGCGACAGGCTCAAACGTTCCTCAGTAGCGTACCGATTCCCGCTTTCCGCACGGGCGACTTTTCAGCTCTGCGCATGGTGCTCATGGATCCCCGTGCCACACCGCGGGTGCCGCTGCCTGGTAACACTTTGCCCGTGTCGGCGATCGAACCGGTCTCGGCGCGGATGACGGAACTCTATCCGCAGGCGAACCTGCCTGGCCTGCAGATCAACAACTTTCTCTACAATCCCGTGCAAACCAGCGCGGTGGATCAGGTAAATGTGCGAGTGGACTACCGAACCAGTAAGGGGGCCATCTTCGGCCGCTATAGCTGGGAGGACTCGGACACGTTTAATCCAGGGAACCTTCCGGAGCCGGCGATTGGCGCAGGCCCCGGCCGGCCTGGGCGGGTGGTGGTGCCGAGTAAGCAAGCGGTGCTCGGCTATGGGCGATCCTTCGGGCCAACCACATACTACGATTTGCGCGTCGGTTACTCACGGATGATTCAAGGGATCTACGATTCCGGCACTAAGTACGGCGCAATCGCGGAGAAGCTGGGTATCGCGAACGCGAATGCGGGCGGCGCGGCTCCAGGGCTGAGCACCACCAATATCACGGGCATGACGGGCCTTGGCGACGGCGCGGGGAGCCTGCAGAAGGTGAACAATAACTGGGAGATCGATCAGACGCTGAGCTGGGTCCATGGCCGGCATGAGCTGAAGTTTGGCTTCGACTACATGTCGCGCCGCTTTGCCTTCCACTCTCCGGGCGCCCCCTCGGGTCAGTTCACTTTTGGCGGCAATTACACGGGCATGGGGTTCGCCGATTTCCTATTGGGACGGCCCATCAGCTCCCGGTTTGACTCCACCAAGTTCTTCAGCCTGAAGCGCTACTACTTCAGCTGGTTTGTCCAGGACAACTGGCGAGTGAGCTCTAAGTTGACCCTGAACATGGGCCTACGCAACGACTCAATCACGGCATGGAAGGAGCGGCACAACCGGCTCTCCGGCTTTGTGCCGACCGGCGGCGGCACGTTGGTCCCGGTGGGCACGGCGCCCTTTTCCGGCGATTCGGTGCTCCAAGGGCGACCGTGGCAACTGGGCCCGAGGTTCGGCCTCGCCTATACGCTGACTCCCAAGACGGTGATCCGCGCGGGCGGCGGCATTTTCTACAGCTTTAAGTCTGTGACGTCAGGTAACTCGCTGGCCAAGAACGCTCCTTTCAGCGGCACATTTATTACGGCGAACGACGCCAACAACTACGCGGCCGCCAAGCCGATTTCAGCGGGCTTCCCGGCGGAGCGGCCGCAACTATGGCCGATCGCGGGCACAGCCTTTTACTATTGGCCGGAAGACAGCAAGACCTCCACGATGTACGAATGGAACGTCAACATACAGCGGGAGCTGGCGGCGAACACTGTCCTTTCAGTGGCCTATGTGGGCGGCAAGGGCACCTATGTGGACCTCGTTGGGCTGAACATCAATCAGGCCATTCCCGGACCGGGTGCAGTAGCATCGCGGCGGCCCTATCCCAATCTGAGCGACTCGATTGGTGTGACGCCCTGGGCCAATTCTTCCTACAATTCGATGCAGACAACGCTGGATCGGCGTATCGGCAGCGTACGCATGTCCGCCGCGTGGACCTGGGCGCATTCAATCGATAACAGCAGCGGCGAATCGAGTAATAGCCCGATTCAGAACTCCCGCAACATCGCCTTACAGCGAGGGAATTCCACTTTCGATGTCCGTCAAAAACTGACACTCAGCGGTACGTATGAACTGCCTTTCGGGAAGGGCCACCGTTGGCTGAGTTCGGCGCACGGGCTAAGTCAATCCGTGCTGGGCGGATGGCAAGTGAATCAGATCTTGTCGCTCCTTTCCGGCCTTCCTTTCACGCCGGTCATGCAAACCAACAATCTCAACACGGGCACGGGCTCGCAGTTTCCGAACCGGATTGGCTCGGGGGCGTTGCCGAAGGGCCAACGCACAATCGACCGATGGTTTGACGCAGCGGCTTTCGTATCACCGGGCCAGTACGTCTTTGGAAACTCCGGCCGCAACATACTCTACGGGCCGGGGACTCATCAACTGGATATGTCGTTGTTCAAGAGCTTCCATTTCAGCGAGGCGCGGCGGCTGGAATTCCGCAGCGAGGCTTTCAACCTCACCAACACGCCGCAGTTCAACAACCCGAACGCCAACATCGGGTTTGCGGGGGTGGGGCGAATCACTGCGGCCGG
>JAYTKJ010000757.1:0-6169 GCA_043730365.1 Acidobacteriota bacterium
GCCAACTGCGCCCCTCCAATATGCAGCATGCCCGTCACGCCTTCGGGAACGGGTTTTCCCGCCGCATCGAGCAGATAAAGGCGCGTATTGGCGACGGGCTTGCCGATCGTCACCTTTTCCATTTCCGCCGGCGCAGGCTCAAAACTGACCTCAATGCTGGTCTCCGTAGGCCCATACCCATTCACCAGGCTCGCGCCCGGGAGCAGCGCCGCATGCTTCCGCCGCAACTCGCGCGTGAGCGCTTCTCCGCCCACCGATGCCAACCGCACGCACGTGGGCGGCTGAGCCGGCGCGGCGTGCAGCAGCAGCGACAAGACCGAAGGCGTCGTTTGAATCCACGCAATGCCTTCGCGCGCAATCAGGCTCCACAGGTACCGCGCGTCTACTTCGTATCCCGGCGGAACAATCACCAGCCGCGCACCGATCATCAACGCGCTGAAGACTTCGTCAACCATCATGTCGAAACCGATGGATGAAAAGTGCATGCAGGTATCGGCTTCGGTGATGGGAAATAGCTCGGCCGGCCGCACCAGGAAGTGCGTCAGTATGGGGCCGTGTTCAAGCAGCACGCCTTTGGGTTTTCCGCTCGATCCCGAAGTGTAGAGGATACACAGCAGGTTGCGAGCTGTCACCGCCACGTCGAGGTTATGCGCGGGATAACTGCCGGTTTCGAGGTCCTCCACCACCAACTGCGCACCCGCAAACGGCGGCAGCTTTTCAAGCAGGCTCCGCTGCGTGATTACGACGGTGGCGCCGGAATTCTCCAGCATGTAGGCCACGCGGGCCGGCGGATGAGACTTGTTGATGGGAACGAACGCTCCGCCTGCCTTGAGGACCGCCAGGAGCGTCACGATGAAATCGATCGACCGGTCCATCACCAGCGCCACCGGCGACTCAAGCCCGATGCCGTGATCCTGCAAGCAGCGCGCCAGCCGGTTGGCTCGCTCGTTGAGTTCGCCATAGCTCACCTGGCGCTGCTCAAACAAAAGGGCCGGGCGGTCTGGCCCACGGGCGGCCTGTCCCTCAAACAGGCAGTGCAGCGGCCGCAGTTCACCGAGGTCCTTCTCCGATCCGCTCCACTCCTTCACGACGCGCCGGTGCTCTTGCCCGGACAGGATCTCCAGCGAGTTCGCCGGCGTCCCAGGCTGCGCCTCAGCGGCCCACTCGAGCAGCGTTTGCCAGTGCCCCATCGCGCGCCTGAGGTGCTCGCCATCAACCCGGCGCCGGTCATAGCACAGCGAAGGGAAACGCCCGGCTTCGCAATGAACGATCAGGCTTGGCTCGCACCGTTCGTCACGCAACTCCGGATACCGCAGGAAAATGTCGGCAGTATGCGTAAGCCGCTTCCGGCAGGTTGCAAGCTCGGTGGCCACAGCCGCCGCCGTTTGCTCAAATGTCCAATCGCGCCCGGCCGCAATGCGGAGGGGAGTGTGGCTGGCAAAGAACTGTCCCGCCACCGGCCCCAAGCGCTCACCGATCTGACGAACTTCGGGCAATGAGACTGCCAGATCCACGGCCCCGCCAGCCTGGAAACGCCCCAGGTAGCAAACCAGTGCCGACACCGCCGCCACGGCCGGATCCATGTCCGCCAAACCGGACGGCAGCGTCATGGCCAGTGGTACGTTTTCCCAGTCTGCCGCTTGGCCGGGCGCGCTAGCCGGCGCTGGCCAAGGCAATATCGTCAGGCCGGTTTGGGCCAGCCTCGTCACCCAGAATTCCTCATGCCGCGCCACCTGGCGATGAGTCTGGGACAAGACGGCGCCGGCGCCATCTTCGAGGCTCTCCATCTTTCCGCCTGGCCGCAAATGGCACCGCGCCGCCCAATCGCCGATCGCCAATGGCTCACCGCGTAACGTCGCTACTTGTTCCACCACCAAATCCCCGTCCGCGGTAGCCACCTTGAGGCAATCGCCCACGAATCGGATCGTGCCGGGCGACGCCGCGGGGGTTGCTGTCGCCCCCTTCCGCTCCTCGACCGAACAGCCCGCCAGAACAAACAATTCGCCCTTGGCCAGCATCAAAGGTAAACCCAACGGATTTGGATACGATCCAAAGTTGAGCCCGCGGAACCGCCGGTGCAATTCCGCCGCCGGACGGTTCCAGGAAACAATCGCGCCGTTCTCCGGCCTGTCACTGCGCGCCGTCAGCGTCCGCTTCGACAGATCCTGCGGCGCCGGGATGATCTGGCCTGTGCTGAGCCCGTCCACCAACTCCCGGAACGAGACGGCCGCTGCTTCATAACACTTTATGTTCATGCTGAAGGAGGTGGCGTCATCGGCCATCTCGAAGTGGCGCTGCACCAGGACGTCGCCGTCGTCTATACCCTTCGTCATCACGTGCCAGGTAACGGCATGCGAGTGCTCGCCTCGCAACAAAGCCCAACTGGCGGCGTTCATCCCGGCGTAACGCGGCAGCGGTCCGTCATGGCAGTTGACGGCGAACCGCGCCGGCAGACTGAGCACCGCCTCCGGAATAATCAGCGAATTGAAGATGCTGAACAGGTAGTCAAACTGCCCTTCCCTGGTTAGGATCTCCGCCAAACCCGCTGATGAGTCGTGCACGGGGATGCCCTTGCTCAACCCCCACTTCGACAACGTGGCATCTGGCGTGATGATGCCTTTGATCTGATGCCCTTCTTCAAGCAGGAACTCTGCGCAACGAATTGGCAGCGAGGTTTCCCCGATGATGAAGCAAGAAAAGGACCTTCCGGACGATATGGAACGAGTCATGTTGTAGGCGAGCCAATAGCAGGGCTCACAATCCTCTAATCTTTTCTATGATATGCCAGTTTTGGTTAATTGTCTTTAACCTTCCTGCCTACTCGATTTTGTTCCCGGTACTGAGTAGTTGGTACCTGAGAGAAGCGCGAATCGGGGGGCTTTGGACTCCCTTCCGAGCGGGAGATCAATTGGGCTAGTGGCAGTCGACGTTCAGTCACGACTATCCCAAGCTCGCGATCATCGTCCAACGAAGGCGGCAGGCAGCCGTCCAACTCGCAGTCGACGCTCCCAAGCGCAGCGCGGGTAGCCCCGGCAGCGAAGAACGGAATGGCACCGGGAGGCTGCTACTTGGCCACCGAAATGAGGCCACCAATCCCCGCTTCGAAATGGTCGCCGGGCAGTGGCGGCGGCGCGCCGATTCACGCACTCTTCGGGCGGGGGAGATCAAATAGAACAGTAAGAACGCGGGCCCTTAGCACAGCGTTAGTGCAGGGGACTCATAATCCGTTGGTCCCCGGTTCGAAACCGGGAGGGCCCACCACCACTCTTACTCCCTCACCTGCGGGGCCGCAAGTTTGACAGTGTCAACGTCTCCCCGCAGAACGCTTGGCGGTGCATCAAAAGAAGCAAGGGGAGTCCAGGCCTGTGTTCTCCCCTCGTCGCATCGCCGGCGAATCGCCGACTCGTATACTCGCGGACGGCCCTAGTTTTCTCCCTTGACCGCCATGGCCGTATCAAAGAGAGTCGCGTCGCCCCAGATCACGTTGTCACCCCAGATGACGTTGAAGCCCGTGCTGGTCGAATCTCCCCAGATGACGTTGGCGCCGCCGGTCACCGTGTTGGCCGTGCCCCAGATGACGTTGTCGCCCCAGATCACGTTTTCACCCCAAATCACGTTCTCACCCCAGATCACGTTGACGCCGGCGATGTACTGCAGGCTCAACGTAGCCGCTTGCGTGGTGGAGTTGAAGATGACCTTGGGAGACAGGGCCACGCGTGAGCTCGTCGAGACGTCGTTGAGTGCCGCGAAGGCGTCCACGTAGCCCGCGCCTACGGTGAACAGATCGTGTTGACTGGTGTACGTCACGCCAGTGACCGGGTCCGTAACCGATACCTGCCACGGGAAAGTTTTGGTGGCCGTCCGCATCAGCCGCGCCTTGATCACGTTGGGCGTCAAGGTGGGGTCTTTCTGCAGCATGAGCGCGGCCATCCCGCTCACCATCGGGGTAGCCATGCTGGTGCCGCTGAGCGTGAAATAGTCAGACGAGGTCTTGGTCTTGTTGGTGGTGTAGTAGCTCAGAGAAACCGTGTTGCCCGGGTACAGGGACAACAGGCCGCTGCCGGTAACTTTCGCGGCGATAATCAGGTTGCCCGGGGCCACGACATCCGGCTTGGCGATCCGGTCCAGGAGGGTCGGGCCCTTGGAGCTGTATGAGGCAATCACATCATCGGCGCGAGTGGCTGTCTTCACATCCTTGACTGCGCCAACGGTGAGGACGTACGGATCGTTGCCCGGCGAGGCGATCGTCCCGTACCCGTTGGTGCCCATCGTGTTGTTGCGCCCGCCGTTGCCAGCTGCCACCGCCACGAAGATGCCCGCATTCCAGGCCGCTTCTACTGTGCGGCAGAGCGGATCCGTTGTGTACGATTCGAAGATGCCGCGCCCCAGCGACAGGTTGATGACGCGGATGTTGTAAGTGGTCTTGAGCTCGATGGCGCGCTCGATGGCGGCGATGACGTCGGCGTCGGTGCCGACGCCGAGCGAGTTCAGTACCCGCAGATTGATGATCTTGGCGCCCGGGGCGGCGCCGCGGAAGGAGCGGGTCATGTTCGCACCCGAAGACGCGCTGGCATCGCCCGCGGCGATCACCGCGACGTGCGTACCATGGCCAAAGGTGTCGGCGGTGGTGCTCTCGTAGGGCACGAAGTTTTGGCTGTAAGCGACTCGGCCTGTCAGGTCAGGGTGAGTGCCGTTCACGCCACTGTCGATCACCGCAATGCCGATGTTGCCGCCGTTCCAGCCCTGCGCGAGCGCGAGCGGTGCGTTCACCGCGGGGTTGGCATAGTCGAGTGCTCCCTTGACGGACCGGTTCGCGGATGCGTACACGACGTCGGTGTTGGCAACGATGTCGTTGACCGACGCGGTGGGTAGCGAGTAGAGAGCGAAGGGCACCTTGGTGAATTGCTTCTTCAAGGTTCCACCCTTGGCCTTCACCTTGTTGACGGCGGTCGAGGTTGGATTGGCTGCGAATTGAACGATCACTTCCGTGGTGGCCGTGGCCGACAGTCCCTGTAGGTCCTTGGATAGCTTGCCGGCTTGGCCAGCGGCGGTCAAGGCGAGTGTCAAGGCGACCAGCGTGCCGGAGCGGGTTATTCTCCGCTTTGTCTTTTCCAGAATCAGTTGCATGCGCTTTCCGATGCACTGCGGGTTCCAAATACGGTTGGCATGTAACCGATTGATTTGAATTGGCTTGGCTCGATGAAGGCGCAGCCGTTGCCAGACAGTTTGTCCGGTTCCCCAGCTATTTTGTCCGTAAGACGACAAACTGAACAGGCGCTAGTGGCAGTCGACTTCAGTCACGACGATGCCAAGCTCACGCGCGTCACCGGACGAAGGCGTCCAACTCGCACTCGATATACCCGGTTGTCGCTACCGCTGGAGTTGCCAAGGTAAACGTGTGCATCGCGGCTTCGGCGGCGCGATAGCTTCCGAGGCCGGTTTTGGCTGCCGTCGTCTGCGACCGCTCAATCATCCTCGCTCGTGCCTGTTCCTTGCCTGCAATGACCCGTTCATCGGGTCCCCGGGCTAACTAGGCGCGTGACAGTCAGCCTGGGCAACTCTTGATCGCCGGGAGCCTAGCTTCCGCCTTTGGGAAGACTTCCGTGATCCGGTTCAGGGTGGTTCAGGGAGGCCCTCTAAGGATTGGAAAAAGCTAGCTCAACTTCATCAAGCATTTCCAGGTGCTCACTGGTTGAAAGTGGAGCGCTCGAGAAGTAGACATTCTCGCCGAAGGGGAGATTAGACCGGCGCTCGATCGAGAAGATCGGCGGTACAAGCCTTGTCTGCGTCTCGTCGTGTCCCATCAATATTGCCGTAGTCTCATACTTGAATGCCTGTTTTAGGGCGTCGCTCGTACTAGCAGAAACCTTGGCTGCGAGGGCCCTGAGGGCAGGATGCACCAGGTCTAGGCGAAAGTCTGAGTGGAAAATTATTTGGCTCAGGAACATCTTGCGAGGGCTCTGTATGTTGACATCGAATGCCCTCTTTGCAAATGTAAAAAAGTCGGCCAGAACAAGTTCGCAATTGTCAGTCGAGGAGCGCGTATCAATAATAATCCCATCTTTGTGGAACTTGAGAGTACCGAGTTCCCACCGATCAGTCAGCCTTCGATTCCGCCATCGACATGGTGAGCCGTGAGTGCTCGATACTCAGATCGATCCACTGGTCA
>JAYTKJ010000758.1:0-4542 GCA_043730365.1 Acidobacteriota bacterium
TGCTTGGACGTCAGGCGCTGCTCCAATTCTCGCCGCAACAACAACGCCAGGAACGAGCAGAAGACATGGCCGCGAATTGTTTCGTCGCACTTGTGGTAAATGGGCCGGGTGGCGAGCAGCGATTTCATGGACCGGAAAACATCCTCGACCATCCACAGTTGTTTGTACTTGAGGGCGACTTCGCTTCGCGTTTGTCGTATATGTTATGGGCCACGATGCCCGACGACGAGCTGATGGCGCTGGCCGGCAGCGGGAGGCTGCATGAGCCGGCGGTTCTGAAGGCGCAGGCCAAGCGCTTGCTGGACGACCGCCGTTCGCGGGCCTTGTTCGACGGCTTCGGCGCGCAGTGGTTGAGCGTCGGTGGGTTGAAGCGCCAAGTATTCGACCCCGCGCTGTTTCCGCAAATGACCGGTGCGATGCGCCAGGCGATGTATGACGAAGTCCGCCTGTTCTTTGAGAGCATCGTCCGAGAGGACCAAAGCGTCATCCGTTTCGTCGACAGTGATTACACCTATCTCAATGAAACCCTGGCTCCGATTTACGGCTTGCAGAACAGCGTCAAGGGATCCCCGATGCGGCGGGTCCGGCTGAGTGATGGCAATCGTGGCGGCGTCCTCGGAGTGCCGGCTGTTCTCGCCGCCACCTCTTTCCCAAACCGCACAAGCCCCGTAAAGCGTGGCGTGTGGGTGCTGGCACAGGTGCTCGGCGAACATGTGCCAGCCGCCCCACCTGACGTTCCGGCCCTGGACAAGCAGGACCCGGCGACGGTTGCGACTCTGACGGTTCGTCAGCGCACCGAGTTGCACCGCACGAATGCCGTCTGCGCCAACTGCCATCAGATCCTCGACCCGATCGGGTTCGGTTTGGAAAAGTTCGATGCCATCGGGCGATGGCGCGACCGGGACAGCAACGGCCAGCCGATTGACGCGACCGGCGAGCTTCCCGGTGGACATCGTTTTGCGGGTCCGCAGGATCTGAAAGCCATCATCGCCGCCCGAACCGGCAACGTTTCCCGCAACCTCTTGGAGAGACTGCTGGCCTACGCTCTGGGGCGAAGGTTGGAAGGCTATGATGAAATCGTGGTGGACGACCTGATGGAGGGGATCGCCGCGGACGGATACCGCATGCGGTCGCTCCTCTACGGGGTCGTGACGAGTTATCCCTTTACGCATCGTCGAGTGGAAGGGCGAGTGGCAGATAACGGAGGCATTCAATGAGCAAACGCGCAACAATTGACCGGCGAGCTTGCCTGAAAGGGTTGGGGGTCTCCCTCGCCCTGCCGCTCCTGGATTCCATGGGTTGGGCAGACACTGTGAAGGCCAAGCCGCCCGTGCGTCTTGGCTTCATGTACATGCCCCACGGCGTGATCATGGATCAGTTCTGGCCGGCCACTGCGGAGAGTTTTCTCTCGTCGCCGCCGCCGGCTCTGGAATCGTTGCGACCCGTGCTCGACCAGTGTCTAACGATGAAGGGGATCTCGGGCGTCCCGATCGCTCCTTTCAACGGAGCGCCGCACGCGCTCGAACTATCCACTTGGCTCACGGCGACATTGCCGGCCGCCGACAAGCGGAACGAGATCAATATCGCCATCTCCGCCGATCAGATCGCCGCCAACCACGTGGGGGCCTTCACCGCCCTGCCGTCGCTTGAGTTGGCCACCATGCCACAAACCTGGAAGGAGAACCAGGAAGGTCTGAACGAGGGCTACTACTCGCACTGCAGCTTTCGTTCCCCGACGCAGGCGGTTCCGGCCGAGGTCAATCCGCGGAACGTGCTCTATCGCCTATTCAACAAGCAGGAGCAGGCCGGCGGAGTACGTGAAGCATCGCCGCTGAGCGCATTGGACCGGAGCTTGCTCGACATCGTGCTGGGCGGCGCCAGAGACCTGCGGCGGACGTTGCCCGTCTCGGACCAACGGAAGCTCGATGAATATCTGGACAGTGTGCGCTCGGTGGAACGGCGCATCGCGGCCATCGAGGCGCGCCAGAAAGACGCGGCGCTCGAGAAGACCGGCGTCCGCGCGAGCAAACGTCACGCGTCCGATTCGCCGCCGATCGAGATCAGGAGTCCGGAAGGCGAAAAACGGAGCGAGTACATGCAGGTGATGTGCGACCTGAACGTCCTGGCGTTTCAGACCGACACCACCCGGGTCAGCACCTACATTGGCTCGACCCCGAACGGGGCGTCGTATCCGGAGCTGGGCTTCAACGACCAGCACCACTCGAACACCCATCACAACAACGACCCGGAGAAGGTTCGCAAAATCGCCCGCATCACGGAGTTCAACATCGCGCAGTTCGCCTACATGGTGAAGAAGATGCACGGCTTGCGGGAAGCCGGCGGCACTTTGCTCGACAACTGCATCATGATGTGGGGATCAGGCCTCGAAGATGGGAACAAGCATACCCGCGACAACCTTCCCTTCGTGATTGCCGGCAAAGGCGGCGGTTCGATCAAGACGGGACGTTTCCTCCCGGATTTGAAGGGAAATCAGGGGGATCTGCTCACCACCGTGCTCGCTTGCGCCGGCATTCCGATCGATCGCCCCGTCGGAATCGCGACGAAGCAGCTCGAGGAGATCAAGGCTTAGAGAGATGCCGTCGCGCGGGGAATCCCGAAACGCCCGGCGGCGTCGAAGAAACTGTGGACCTCTCGGCCAGGCATGCCGGCTCGATCAGCGGAAAGCGGGTTGGGTTGTGTGCGCGGCCCGGGCTGGCGAATGGCGTTCCCGCGACTTTATCAGAGGTTGCTGACCCGACAACGACGAAGCGTGCGCGGTACTGCAGACTGGATCACGGCGTATCCGGACAGAACCCGTCACCGACGAGCTGTAAGACCCAATTTCCGAGTAGCCGACGATTCAGACGGGAAGCCGACATCAGCAGCATCATCCGCTCGGAATCGTAAGCTTTGCACGAACTAGCTAGCACGCCATCTACTCTGAGCACTTCGTGTACGCGCGCGCCCTAATCTAACTCTGGCTTGTGAACCGTTCGCAGAGCGAGAGGATCGTCCTCGATCTCTCTACTGCTCATTTTCGTGTAACAGCCTTCCCAACCGGTGGAACCCGTTTGAAGCCTCCGACTTAGCTGTTGTTATCAAGAGGTAATGGATGTTAGTAAGTGGAGCCAGCCAGCATATGCAGCGCCTGACTCAAATTCGGTTGCTTTGCGCCTGGCCCGGGAGTCTTGCGCATGGACCGTCCGTAAGCGTCCATGAATTGCGACGTACATGAGGTCGGGAAGCGTCTGCATCGCACGTGCACCGGGCGCAGGCGCGCCGCCGCCGGTCATCGCGTGGTAGTCAAACTTTTCGGCAATGCCAGTAGCCGCCGAGATCGCGTCCAGCAGCACCGCAGCCTCGAGCAGCCGCGGCTGCGAGCGCGAGTAATTGATGCGGACCTCTTTGTTGTTCTCGTTTGGCGCCGCCGACAACTGATAAGTGCGCGACTGTACGATCGAACGTATCAGATGCCTCCAGTCGTAACAGTTCAGGTGGTCTGAACCTCCTGAAGCCGGAACAAGGAGCTGGCACGCGGAAAAAGTACTGGACAAAAGCCGAAGCATTTGGCAGGCTGGATGTTTTGAAGCCGTTGAATCCCCCGCCTCGAGCTTCGCACTCCTCCCGGCGCTCAGCGCCGAAGCCTGAGCCGCTGCACCGCGAGATTGAGCGTTTGCAGGGCGAGGTGGAACGGCTCCACGAGCAGCTTGCCGAGAAGGCCGATCAGGTCCACAAGCAACAGCAGCAGGTCCAGGAGTTGGAGCGGCAGTTGGCGGCTAGTCAACGCAATTCCACCAACTCCTCCAAGCCACCCTCGTCGGACGGATTGGCGGGCAAACCGCGCCCCCGCGGGCGGCGGAAAAAGAGCCATCGCAAGGCAGGGGGACAGCCGGGCCGCGTTGCCATCAGGTGACCGAGTTGCCGCCCATCCAAGCCAGGATCATCGAATATCAATGCCATCAGGTGGCCTGTCCGCAATGCGGACAAGGCACCCGCGCGGAACTGCCGGAAGAAGCGCAAGGGCAGTTTGGGCCGGACCTGACGGCGCTGATCGCCTACCTGACCGTGGTGTGCCGAATGCCCCGGCGCGTGGTGGAAGCGCTGCTGGAGCAGGTGCTGGGCATCGAGATGAGCTTGGGGAGCACGCAGAAGTGCTGGGAAGAAGCCAGCGAAGCGGTGGCCGCCCCGTGCCAGGAGTTGGAGCGGCAGTTGCGGCAGGAGCCGGTTCTCAATATCGACGAGACGGGCTGGCGGACCAACGGCGACAAGCGCTACCTCTGGGCCTTCGTGGCGGCGCAGTACGCGGTGTACACCGTGGCGTTGACCCGCGGCAGCGAGGTGTTGGTGCGCATGCTGGGCGCGGTATTTCAGGGGGTGTTGTGCAGCGATCGATTCAGCGCCTACTTGAAGTACCACCAAGGGAACGCGCAGTTCTGTTGGGCTCATCTGAAACGGACCCTGCTGGGAATCGCCGAGTTCACCAAGAGTAATGCGGTGGAGCAGTTCTGCCGGGATGCGTTGGCCCAACATGCCAAGCTGTTC
>JAYTKJ010000759.1:0-17123 GCA_043730365.1 Acidobacteriota bacterium
TGTTGGGGATCGCCGAAATCAATGCGGCCCCGGTCGTCCATCGCTGGGGCAAATTCGAGGCGCTTGATGAGTTTATGTTTTAATGAAACGCTATACTAGTCCGTCCACCGCAGCGTAGTCTCCAAAATCGGCTGTTGCGAGCGGGATCTCCCACTGCAAGGCTGTCGCGGCGATCCGGGCGTCCGCGGTTTGAATAGGCCTTCCCGCGCGGCGGCATCCGTCCATCACCCGGACCCAACATTCGCAGGTATGTTCGTCGGGGAACAGTGTTGTGTATGCTGTCAAATGCTTGTCCAGGGCCGCCCGTCGGGACTGGCCCCAGTGATTTGCGGTGGGCCAAAGCAGTAGTTCTGCCTTTGTCATGAATGCAATCGTTAGATGTCGTCCTGCGACGACGTCAAGGCATTCAAGCCATAGTGGGTGTTTTTGTTTGAAGAGTATCGAAGCGACGTCGTATCAACGAGTACGATGTTCACGGCGTCCGATGCTGGCGGAGCGCCGCTCCGGCAGCGCCCTGATCGCGAAGCTCGCGGAGCATTCGATTGAACTGATCCGCTTCGCGCGGATCGCCGTCGTCGGTCACCAGTTGATCGGCGCACACTGGCGGTTTGAGACCCGGAATCGAGAGTTTCCGATCGGGCAAATTATGCGGGTCGACGATCTTTGCCATGTCTTAATTCTATCTGAAATCAGTTCCTACGGCCGCCGCACCAGCGCAGCCGCCACAACCCCCAGCGCCGCCAGCCCAGCCAAGGTGTAGAAGACCTGGTCATATCCCGCCGCCACGTGCCCCGCCGCTTTCGCCTCTTGAAGCACCGACGCGCAATAGCGCGGCACGACGAATCCGGCCGCTCCCCACGCGGTGAAAAGCAATCCGTAGTTGGCGCCGATATGACGAGGCCCGAAGAACGCGGCCGTCACCGAAGGCATCACCGCTAAAGCTCCGCCATAGCAGAAGCCCACTAGGCAGATGCCAGTCAGCACTCGGCCAAACGTATGCGCGCCGGGGAGCAACAGCGCGCACGTCGCCGTGGCGATCACCGCCGTGCCCAGCATCGCCGCGCGATGGCCGGCGCGATCGGAGAACGCCCCCCAGCCCAGCCGGCCGATGCCGTTGAAGAGCGACATCACGCCCAGTGCCGATCCCGCTGTCATCAGCATGGACGACCCCGCCAGTTCCCGCACCAGTGGCGCCGATTCGCCGATCGCCGTCAGCCCCACCGAGCTGGCCAAAAAGTAGACCGCCCAAACCATCCAGAACTGCCAGGTCTTCAGCATGGCCGCCGGTCCGTACTCGGCGCGCGCCACGGCTCCCCCGGCCAACGGATTCCAACCATCGGGCTTCCAGCCCGGGGGCGGCACTTCAAACAACTGCGCGCAGCCGATCACGACGACAAAGAAGATCACCGACAAAATCATGAACGTGTGGGGCAGTGTGGCGGCAAACTGCGCGGGGTCCTTGCCCAGCATGGATTCAAGGAGCGGCGCGAAAATCAGTGAGCCCAAACCAAAGCCCATCACGGCGAGGCCCACCACCATGCCGCGCTTGTCCGGGAACCATTTCACGCAGGTGGCAATCGGCGTCACGTAGGCGAAACCCACGCCGAGCCCCGCCACCACGCCATAGCTGAACACCAGACCGTTGAGGTCTGACCCGATGAACGACGCCAGCAGGCAACCGCCGCCCAAGAGCAAGCCGCCCACGCTCGCCACCAGGCGCGGCCCCTTGCGATCCTGCCAGAAGCCTGCCACAATCATCGCCAGTGTAAAAAAGAGGATCGACCACCGATAGGGCGTGATCGACATCGTCTTGCTCCAGCCATACGCTTGCTCGAGTGGCCCCCGGAAGACCGCCCACGCGTAGAAAATCCCCAGGCACATCTGCATGGCGACGGCGGCCCCGGCCAGGACCCAGCGGTTTGGAACGGAAGTGGACATGAGGGACCTATTTTACGTGTAAGCCGGGCCGAAACAAAATTCCTCTCTCTTGTCGTGGCGACGTGAATAGGGGTGCCGCTATGCTCAGTACTATGCCTTTGCTCGTACGGTTTGACAAGCGCAAGGCTTTCTTGAGGGATGGCCGATGGCGTTCGGCTGATGTAGCGTTGGAGACTTCGCTTAACGAGGCGACCACGAATTGGATCCGCCAAACGGGCGGGCCGCCGTTCTCCGACGCCGATCAGGAACGCTCGGTGGCTCGTGAGATGGCTGAGCGATATGAGGGAAAGATCTTGATCCACATGCGCAGCCGGTCAGGCCGCTCGGCGGAATATTTTATCCAGCAGCGTCAGATGACGCTGGAGTTCGGCGCCGCTTTGCCGATGAGCCGTCGCGCGGCGGCGGGCCGGTAGGCGCTGGTATGTTGGGAGCTACGAATGGCGACCGGCTGATTACGGGTCAAGTCTTAGCGCAACTGGTTTTCCAGTCGGGCAACTTGCTGACAAAGGATATCGCCCGACTCGCTACACTGACTGTGTGGCCGAACCTGGATTCATTCTTGCAGAAGCCGGGCGAGATGGCCTCGTCTGCATCTTTGAAGACGACGACGAAACCGGTTGGTTCTATCTGCAAGACAGGCTGCTGACCGAACGCGGTGAGAGCGAGATTCTGGTGGCCGCTCCTGCTTACAATCGATCGGAGTCTTTGCAGCCCAAGCAGGAAGACGTTCGACTCGCTTGGTCCGCAGATTCCACGAAATGTGCGGTGCTCATCCGGGGCACAGCACGGCCAATCATTGACGACTTTCGCGCTGTCATCAACGTCCTCAACAAAGGCTTCATTCACAAGCTTTACGATGGGTGTTCGGTCGGTATTCAAGATAGCGACTGGCTAGCGGGTTTCGAGTGGACCTGGACAGACCAGGATTCAGCGTGATCGGGTCGCGCATTAATATTTCGAGCGCGTGGCGGATGAATTCCTGATCCGTCATTGTTCCCGCTTCGCCGCCTTCGCTAAGCCCACACGATCCGTGGTCCACGTTGCAACACCGTAGCCGAAGAAGTCGGTGTCTTCGGTCCAAATTGGGCAGTCCAGGGCCAGCGCGGCGGCCAGGACCGGCCAATCATCGGTAGGTCTCGGCTTCGACGGTCTGCACCAGCCCAGCCAGTTGATCCAAGACTGCCATCGCAGGAGGCAGCGGCACTTTGCGCCGTTCGAGAATCGCTGGGAGCTCAGCGCGAGCTTCTTCGAAAGCTTTATCGGCGCAAGGAACTCAACCTGCCCCGCGTACTTGCGCAACATAGAGAGCCGCGAGATCCGAGCACCGCGCGAATTAAGATGTTCGCGTCGAGCACCAGCATCTTCAGCCCTTCTTCACCCGCCGCACTCGCCGCAGTTTCTTGAAGTCCGAGAGAATCTCGTCTTCGCTCGTTCCTGCCGCCGCGATCAACTCCTGCATTTTCTCACCAGCGACGCGAAGGGCTTCGAGATCCGCTTGGCTGGGCTTGGGCTTCGTTGGGACGTAGATCCCAATCGTCGCACCGTGACGCGTTATCGCGACGGGCGTCTTCGACTCGAGGTAGTCGGCCAGATTCTCTCGAAACTCCCGGATTCCAACTTTGGTCGTTTGCATGGCCATTCCTATTGCGTACACAATGATAACACATTGAAGAGGTCCTAAATGCCAGAATTAGCGGATGCCGAACCCATTGCAGCAGGAGTATCAGCGCTTGTAATCTGCGGCTGATCGCAAAGTTCCGCACTGTGCCGCACCATCTCGGCAACTGTCCTCGGCCGGTTACGCACGCTCAACGGCAGCTCACGGCCGGGGGAGACGCGAGTCCATCATTTGTGGCCCTCCGTCAACAATTCGAGCAAGGCGGCCGGTGCAACGATCCGGGTGGACTTGTGGCGCTTCAGGCCGAGCAGCGGCTTGTCGCCGGTGACCAGAAATTGAGCCCCGCCCGCCTCGGCGATGGCAAGGAGGTAATTGTCGTCGGGATCGTTAGACCGATCAACGATGGGCAGGTTCTCTACAACGGTTGCCACGTCGCGCAGACGATTGACCAGGCGTCCGGCGAGTGCCGGGTGAAGGAGGACGCGAATCCTTGGGTAGCGCGTCACCCGTGCAATCTCGTCGATCTGCTCGGCGGCGGTGAGGACGGTGACCTTGCGGTCGCGCCAATAAGACAGGATCTCAGCGGATGGGGAAGCGGGTGACATCAGCGCACTGAGGAGCACATTGGTATCGAGCACCAGCCGCGTCATTTCCGGGTGCGGCCTTGGCGCTCCCGATTCATTTCTTTGCGGACGCTCTTGATGGCCTCGCCGATCATGTCGTCGAGCTCGTCAGCGGGCACGCCGGCGAAAGCCTCGCGGACCTCGCCCACGGTCTGGTTGAACAAACGCCATTTGACGACGTCTTCGATGAACTTCGAGAGCGCTCCTTTTTTGAGGCCCTGAGAACCAAGATGAGAGCGTAGGGCCAGGTCGGTGTCCTTGGACCAACTGATGGTCAGGCGGGTGACTGCGGGTTCTGGCATGGCGTTTCCTCAGCGGATAGTCGTATATCCACTTATCAGTATAATCGCTCTGCCGGGCCTCAGAGAGGTACGGAGCCACTCGAGGCTGCGCTTAAGCTTGAGCCCCTGGCCGCGCCGGTTCGCACGAGTTGCGGGCGGCTACACTACCGGCAGGCGAATTGCGCCAAAGCGATTCAAGAATACAACAGGTGTTGGAGGTGCATGGGAAGGACGCTCCAGTGTTGTGGAAACGGGCCTTTGGCGTACGATCTATCCGGTGATGCTGATCACGCTCAGCAGGACTTGCACACAATGCCTGACCAAGCGGTGTTATCATAAGAAGGCTGGCGTCATCGTGCGCTCAGCGAATCCAAGCCGCATCGTCGGCATTGAAGGAGTTCGTCTTTATGGATAAGTCCGTTTACCGCATTCGCGTGCATGAACTGCGCAAGATTACCCATCCTGTTTTCCGCACCATCGACAAGTACTGGCTAACCGTGGCCGCTAAGGATTTCCCGGCGGGCATTAGTACTTCGGCCAACGCCCGCGATCCCATCGGCCTGAACAGGCGGGTCTACAGAGAAGTCCGCAGCAGTCTCGATGGTCAAACCGCATCGATTGGGTCGTTCGACCTGATGAACAAGGGCATTACGATTCTGGCCAAGTCGGTGAAATTGGTCGACAAGGAGAAGGGCCTCCTGGAGATCGTCATCGACAATGAGGAGGGTGGAATCGTTGACGGAGCACATACGGCCAAGATCATCGAAGAGGCGAATGAAGAGGCTACGACGCCCGACCTGCAGTACGTCGAGGTTTACCTTCGCACGGGCGTGACGAGCGAGTTAGTTAGTGACATCGCAAGGGGCCTGAACACTGGCATCCAGGTTGCGCCGCAGTCGATCTACAATATAGTCGGCGTCCTTGATTGGCTAAAGTCGGAGATTGTGGCCGAATCCTACGCCGATCGAATTTGTTGGAAAGAGAGCGACGATGAAGAATACGATGTTCGAGACTTGATCGCCATCTTGGAGGTCTTCAACATCTTCGATTTCCCGAATGAGGTTAACGTCAGCAAGCACCCCATCTCCGCGTACGAGAAGTGGAGTACTCCACTGACAAAGTTTGCGACCGACTACCAAGAAAACAAGGACTCGCTTGACCAAAGCAAATACTACCGGCTCCGCCATTTGCTAAAAGACGGTTTACGCCTGTACGA
Organism: Acidobacteriota bacterium; assembly: GCA_043730365.1. Lineage (GTDB taxonomy): Bacteria > Acidobacteriota > Terriglobia > Bryobacterales > Bryobacteraceae > VFZP01. The sequence goes on from JAYTKJ010000759.1 coordinate 5,677, forward strand.
CCGCATCAGGCATGATTTCCGGGAGCTGCACAACGAGGCAGGCGGGAGCGCCGGGAAAATGAACATCATCGAGGAGGCCTCCGATCGGCGCGGGGATTTTGACTTCCCCTTTGCCGGTCTGCAGCAAAACAAGTATCGTCTCACCAAGGGCGCTACCTTCCCGATTCTCGCGGCGTTTCGAACTTATGTAGAGAAACACCCCAAGTCTGGTGAAGCCCGCTGGCGCGGAGGCTTCGACAGAGTGCTTGAAATCTGGAGCGAAGTGGGTCCCAGTCTGGTTGAGGAAACGTTCCAACTGACTAAAGAGGGAGTGCGCAACCCCGATCAAGTGGGCAAGAACCGCAAGCACTGGGCGAACCTATACATGCGGCTGCAGGTTCGACTGCTTCAAGAGCGCCTTGAGGAACGCGAAGAAAAAGCGCCTTCCAGGCGACGCAGGTAGCCGATCAGGGCCCGCAGGGTGGCGGTTGATTCCACCACCCACCTCGCGGGTCCGCCGTGTTCTTGGTCACAAAACTGCTGACAGAAACACCAAGCCCCCCAGTGGTGAACCCGTAAACTTTGATTTTATTCTGGAGCCACCCGCAGGGAGCGAACCGGAGACCCTGCTAATTACGAAGCCAGGGGTGCCGACAAACCAACCAACATAACGCACCACAATAAACGCCGCTCTGCACTTTCCGATTCGTTCACAATGCGCGTCACGATCGAGAGAATTAGCTCCCACCACCGTGGGTGGTGACTGCGCCCCCCCAGGCGATCTGCGATTGCCTTGGTCGCTCGTAAAATCAAACCCGATCAGGCCGCCGGCTTCGGCGACATATCCGGTTTCTTCCACTTAACGCCGTTGGAAAACTCGAGGCCAATCTCATGCTTGGCGGTGTTACGGCTGCATGATCGCACCGACGCCGGGCCGCGCAGACCCATCCCGTCAATCTGAAAGTGGACATACTGGCCCACCGGCAGAGCTTCCTTGCTGTTGATGCGGAGCCCGGACTCGGAGATGTCCACGGCGTTGCACATGACGTATTGCGTGATGCCCCCGCTGGGGGCCCACGACACGCGCACCCTGGCGACAATGGGCTCGCGCGGATGCCTGCGAAGACCACTGGTTGGATTCATGACAAGTTCAGTATCGGGAAATCCCTTAGAAAGTGCTAGAGACCTGAAGTCCCACAACTTTTACCTTAGAGTCCCGCCCCGGCGGCGCCCTGCGAACCGAGCGCCCGTTGCATCTGGGTGAACAGCGTCGAGGGGGGCTGATTACCGTTGAAATCAAAGAAGATGCCGGACTTGTAGTGACGCAGGACCGGCGCTGTAATGCGTTCGTAGATCTCAATCCGGCGACGCGCGGTGGCCGGTGTGTCATCGTCACGACGCCCCAAGTTTGTGTGACATTCGTCACATAACCCGACACGGATGGGGGGGGCGACGCGAAGGTTGTAAACTCTCAGGCAGTCCGGGCAGTGGCGGCGCTCGGAGAGGCGATCCACTAACAACTCGGCGTCCACGTCCAGGTGAATGGCTACTGGCGCCTGGAGGCCAAGCTCCACAATCAACCGGTCAAAGTAGCTGGCCTGCGCCAACGTGCGCGGGTAGCCGTCCAAGATCAACTGGGGCGGAGCCGAGACTAGCCGATGCCGGACAATGGCGTTGACCATCTCATCGGTGGCAAAACCGCCGGCGCCGAGATGCTGCTTGAGGGCCCGGCCGGCGGGAGTTGATTGCTCGGAGTAGGCGCGCAGGAGCTCCCCAGTGGAAACGCTTGGGATGCCCAGCCAATGGCTGAGCAGCCGCGCCTGCGTGCCTTTCCCGCAACCAGGAGGACCGAACAGTAGACAGATCACCGTGAAGACTTGAATTCTTCAATATACGCGAGGAAGCGGCGCGCGTACCGGTCCAGCGTTTCGACCGAGCCTCCGTGCAGGAGCGGTGAGCACATTTCGTAGGCCAGGCTGCCGGTAAAACCGGAGTCGGCCAGGCCCGAGAGGAAGGCTCGGTAGTCGATGAAGCCCTCGCCCATCGGCACGGCTTGCGTGGCGGCCAGTTGCTCGTCGTAGTTCACCAGCGCGGGGTTGTATTTGTAGCGGGGGCGGAGTTGATAGTCGGCGATGGTGGTGTGCGGCGTGATGGCGCCGAATCGCTTGGCCGCCGCATGCAGCTCGTCGCCGTGCAGCGCCGGTGCCCACGCGTCGAAAAGCGGTTTGCAATTGAGTTCGTTCACCGCCAGCATCAGATCGAGCAGTGATTGGTAGCCCACCGCCATGTCGTGGTGGTTCTGGACGCCGATGGTGACGCCGAACGGCGCCGCGCGGCGAGCGCATTCCTGGAGCGCGGCTACGATCATGTTCCACTGCGCCGTGTAGCTCGAGGCCGGATGGTCGTAGCCGGTGAAGATGCGGACGATGGACGCGCCGACGTCTCGCGCCAGCCGGGCCAGTTCAGTGACGTACTGAATCTGGATCTCGCGATGCGGCACTTCGCCGTGCTCGAGGTCCGCGGTGAAGTTGGTGTAGCCGGCCAGCACGACGGTGCCGAGTTTGCGTGCCTCCAACCGCGCTCGTAGTTTGGCGCGTGCCGCCGCATCGAAATCCAGCGGGCTCAAGTGAGGACGCTTGGCCATGAGCATCACACCGCCGAAGCCGAGGTCAGCCGCTTTGTCGACAAATGCGTCGAGCGAAAGCGCTGTCTGGCCCCACGAACCCGAGTAACTTACCGAATGCAGCAGGGAAGGTCCGAACATCAACCTGAGTTTACTTGAAAGTCGAGTAGATGAAGGTGATGACTCCGAGCACCGCCGCCAGGAACACCGAATGGCGGAAGGTGAAGCGGAACAGTTTGGCTTCGTCCTCGCTCTTCATTTCCGTGGCCGCGGCCGCGACGGCGATGCTTTGCAGACTGATCATCTTGCCCATCACGCCGCCGGCTGAGTTGGCCGAAGCCATCAACACCGGGTCCAGGCCGAGCCGGTTGGCGGTGATCACTTGCAGGTTGCCGAACAGCGCATTGGCCGACGTGTCTGAGCCGGTGAGGAAGACGGCCAGCCAGCCGAGGAGTGAGCTGAAGAACGGGAACAAGACGCCGGTGGCGGCAAAGGCGAGTCCGAGGGTGGCCGTGGCGCCGGAGTAATTCATCAGCTGCGCCAAGCCCAGGACGCAGGCGATGGTGAGCATGCTGAGCTTGAGTTGCTTGGCGCAAGCCAGGAGAATGCCAAAGTATTTCGAGATTGAAATCTTCAGCGTCACCATCGAGCAGACGCTGGCCAGCAGGCATGCGGTGCCGGCGGCGCTGAGCCAGGCGAAATCGTAAATGGCGGCATAAGGTGTTTCCTTAGCAAGCACCGGCGGCATCCGCGTAACCATGTTGTGGAGCGCGGGCCAGGGAATCTTCACGCTGAACTTGTTGAGCTCAGCTTTGATCGGGGGATAGCCCCACAACAGCACGAACAGGACCAGGAATAGATACGGGGACCAGGCGAGCAACGTGCGCGACGCGCCGTGGCTTTGCGGACGCTTGGCTTCCTTGGCGCCTTCCAGATGAAAGGTGTCGGCCGGTTTCCAGACCTGGAACAGCGCGACCAGCGTGCCGATGGCGGCCAGTGCGCTCAGGATATCGGTGAGCGCCGGGCCGATGTAGTTGGAAACGTAGAACTGCGTGCCCGCAAAGGCGACGCCGCAGAGGGTGGCGGCCGGCAATACGCCGCGGAGCGCGCGCCATCCGCCCATCACCATCATCAGGTAGGCGGGAATGAACAACGACACCGGGGCGCAGATGCGGCCCACCCAGGCACTCAGCGGCATCTGATCGAAGCCGGTTACGGCGGCCAACGTCACAATCGGAATGCCGATTGAGCCGAACGCCACCGGCGCGGTGTTGGCAATCAAGCAGATGCCGGCGGCGTAGAAAGGAGAGAATCCCAGGCCAGTCAGCATGGCGGCGGCCACCGCGACGGGTGTGCCGAAGCCGGCCGCGCCTTCGATGAACGCGCCCAGAGCGAAGGCAATCAGCAGCGCCTGCAGGCGGCGGTCATCGGTGAGCCCGCCCACCGAATCTTTGATGATCTCGAAGTTGCCGGTGTCGACCGTGATCCGGTAGAGCACGATCGCCCAGTAGACAATCCAACCGATGGGGAACAATCCGAAGACCGCGCCGAAGGTGACCGACGAGAGCATGGTGCCCACGGGCATGCCGTAGACGCCGAGCGCTACGACGATGGCCGTGACCAGTCCGGCGATGGCGGCCATCCAGGATGGCTTGCGTTTTACGCCGAGCAAAAACAGCAGGACGAAGATCGGTGCGGCCGCGGCGAGGGCGGAAAGGCCGACGCTATCGGCGATGGGCGTGTAGTGTTGTTGCCACATGGGGTTGACTGACCTTGATACGTGATATGGGGTGGCAATGTCAAGTCGGGTGGTTTGGGGGCTCTATCGTTCCTCGAACCAACTATCATGAATCTGGCATTGTCCCTGCTCATCGTACAGCAGGCTTCGCGGCCATCCCGCCGCGTTCCAGAGGCGGTCCAGCGGGTCACGAAAGGCCGATTTGAGTGCGACGCGATCAAGCGGAATCTGTTCGACGACTATTTCGGGCAGGTGCAGGACGTCTCTGTCGATCAGGATGTCCTCTCGTATAGAAAACCGGTTCTGGCGGTCATCGCGGATCGTGAATCCACGAACGCCGAGCAGGGAGGCAAATACTCCGATTGGACCAGCGACGCCAAGCCGTGCCTGTACGCCAAGGAATCTTTCGGTCGCCAGGATAAAGCGGGCGGCAATGTCGTTGGTGGCAAGGAGGCCCTGGGGGCCCTCCGAGGGGTCCACCAGCAGATGCTTGAGCGTGTGTGCAGACTCCACGGTCGCGTCTCGGTAGAGTTGCGTGAACGCCTCCATTTTCCCGTGGGACGGGTACGTGGCCAGTAGTCCATCGAAATTAGACCGATTTTCAAAGTTGCCCTTGGCTCCCAGCGGGCGGAGGTCGGCGCCGGTCACGCCTGACGATTGACCGAGCGTCCGAGGTGACCCAAGGGCTGAATAGGGAATCAGATGAAGTGATACGAATGGCTGGCCGGAAAGGTCCGGCATTCTCTCGGGAATGGCCGCGAACATCTGCCGGTGGAGCGCGTTGAGCCGGTTGCGAAAGTTGTCGCCAAACCCGAAAGCGGCACGTAATTCATCCACATCCATCAGATACTTTCGGCCGCTCGTTCGCTTGTAGAAGCGTTCGTGGCCGGCTTCCACCCGATGTGGCGCGTTCCAGCTCTTTGGAACTCGAATCAGCAACACTATGGCATCGTTGCCGATGGGGATCGGAAACACCTGGACGCTGGTCAGGCGAGGAGATAGCCCGTGCTCCAAAATCTGCTCGATGGTAAGGCGTAGGGTGTCGAACGAGGTATTGGGAATCCCGGTGATCTCCACGGGAACGCCCGCCTCGGACCGAATGCCGACGAGAATATCGCCACCGTCGCTGTTGGCGAAGGCTGAGACGTCTGCGAGAAAATCTCTCTTCTCATCCCGGTTGGACAGTATCAAGTTCCACTTGTAGTCGAGAAACTGCGATTCGTGCGCGCCGTTCTCGACCAGTCCATCAAGCACCTCTCGCGAAATGGAAGCCGGGATTCGATGGAGCAGCGAAGTCATGGGGAACCGTTGATCTATTGTGACCGAAAACGGACACCACTTCGTGCCGGGCGGGACGATACAATTCAAGAGAACTACTTTGCAAGCGACGGAGCCTCTTACGATGACCGGAATCCAGTTTTTGAGTGACGAAAAGGGTCGAAAAGTGGCGGTGCAGATCAATCTGAGGACTCATCGCCGGTTGTGGGAAGACTTCCAGGACGTATTGATTGCCGAATCCCGCAAGAAGGAAAAGGGTACGCCGATCGAGGAAGCCCGGGCTCGGCTCATTAAGCGCGGCAAACTTGGGTGAAGTGAACGAGTTCGAGATCCACTTCAAGAACAGCGCCCTGCGGGAGCTAGAAAGCTTGCCACGCCAGATTGTGCGGCTTATATTTCCGCGCATCCAAGCCCTGGCGCTTGACCCGAGGCCCGCCGGGTGCAGAAAGTTACACGGCGGAGTGAACCATTGGCGAATTCGCGCCGGTCAGTATCGCGTCATCTATACAATCGATGACCGGAAGAGCATTGTCGAGATCATGCGCATCAGAAATCGTAAGGACGCCTACGACTGAGACGCGGCGAGCTTGTCGCCTTCCACCGCCGGCGATGCACATGCTCTTCCTGCGGCCCCCCTCGTTACTCCCTGCGACGAGCGGAACTCGCTTGGTGATCCGAAACGAGCTTAGGTTGTGCCGATATCCTCCGCTGCTGGCCAATCAAAGGTCCGCGACTGTGATGCAGTTGGATGACCTCGCCATCCGTGTGGCGCACCAAGTAAGCATCTGGAGGGCACGAGTAGATCCGCTTGTCTGTCCCTTGGGTACGCACCCAGAAGGCGGTTGACAGCTTGGGCACCCCGTGAATCGAACAGCGCCCTATTACTCACCCGGTAGTACGAATTGAAGGCAAGTGGCGGTAGAAAATGCGCCGCTTGCGCAAAGATCTGGCCATCGTGCATCAACTGGTAGATGCTATTGACGCCGACCCCCGCCTCGCTCGCCGGATTGGTGGCCTTGATGGCGCTACGGCCACCAAGCTCGCGGTGAGTCCGCCGGTGGTGGTGGCCCGCCGCCGCGGGAGTGAGAATGGTGGGGGCAAAGCCGTTGAAGTCCAGCGGCAACGTCCCGTAGTCGAAGACCTGGATCAACTGGCTGCGCGAGATCGCCTGTCTGTACTCGGTGTCGCTCAGCTTCTAGGCGTCGTACATGGCCAAGGCTTCTCTGGCAATGTGCGTCTTCTTGTTGCGGATGTAGTTTTCCATGGCCGCAACGGTTGCCACTTGGGCGGCTGTCCGCGAGGCCGGGGAGCGTAGCCACCTGGGGCGACCTGCGCCGCTACCGCTCTTCCCTTATATTGGTATAAACCCAACGTGGTTGGCCGGATGACCATGGAGGCTACGGCTTCAGTGGGAAGCGACGATTGACAGAAGATTCGCGCTTCGGCGCGGATGATGTCGCCCGCCCTCTCTCCCGCCCAAAGTTCAAAGAAGTACGTTTTCAGATGATCGGCAACACGGTTTGAGCCGCCGTTCCACTGCCGAGCATGAAGCAACGTGGGAAGATGGCTATGTAATTACGGCCAAGAGTCAATGACATGACGAAACCAGGGTGCCTGTGTGCGGGACGGGTGTAGACGCCATTGGTTGGCTGCACCGAATTCGTCGAGAGAGTTCAAGGCGGGTAGGTATTGGCGATAGACAACGAAACCGGGCCCCACTCGCAAGGAGCACGGCCCGGGGCGTAACATCCGAACGCTTAGTCGCACCGGACTTACTTGTTATAGTCGGTCTGCGCCGCGATCGCGTTGCCCTGCACCGCCAGTTGAACCACAGCCGGGTCTTCGTTCGTGTAGGGATACTCCTCCACCGCCTTGGCGAAGAAGTACTTGAGCAGATCCTGCCCGTCCGAGGCGGACAGCATCACCCGCAGGTCCACCGTCTTTTGCGCGTTGGCCAGCGCCGTCTCCAGCTTGGGCCGGGCGCTGACGATGGCGATGAATTGATCGATGGCCACCGAAGCCAGCACCGCCCCGGCCACGCTGATGGCGGTGGCCCCGGCCAGCGCCGAGACGGCCGTTCCAACCCCTCGCGCCGCTTGCGCGAAGATCTGGCCATCGTGCATCAACTGGTAGATGCTATTGACGCCGACGCCCGCTTCGCTGGCCGGATTGGTGGCCTTGAAGGCGCTCACGGCCACCAGGCTCGCGGTGAGTCCGCCGGTCGTAGTGGCCGCCGCCGCGGGAGTGAGAATGGTGGCGGCAAAGCCGTTGAAGTCCAGCGGCAACGTCCCGTAGTCGAAGACTTGGATTAACTGGCTGCGCGAGATCGACTGTTTGTACTCGGTGTCGCTCAGCTTCCAGGCGTCGTACATGGCCAAAGCTTCTCTGGCAATGTGCGTCTTCTTGTTGCGGATGTAGTTTTCCATGGCCGCAACGGTTGCCACTTGGGCGGCTGTCCGCGACGCCGGCGCCGTAAGGGCCGCCTCCACCAGCCGCGCGTAGATGGCGGTGCGGAAGGCGTTGTTCTGGTAGGGTCTCACGGCCACCTGTTGCCATTGCTGGCGCACCCAGTCCTTGGTGTTGGCGGCCGGAATCTTCAGAGTGCCGGCCTGCGTATATAGTTCGGCCGTGAAGCTGGCGGCGGTCAGCACACTCCGGTTGGCGGTGAGAGCCGCCGCGCCAAGGCCGAAAAGCCCCGGTTCGGTGAAACCGGCTGGCCGCCACTTGAACCGGACGACGCACGAGTCCGCGGCGGTGACCGCCGTGAGATTACGTTCCGTGATGAGGAAGTTGCCATCGCTGTCGGAGATCGGGCAAGAGTAGCACATGCCACCCGGTTGACCCTGGGTCCATCCGGCGGCGATATCCAGGAAAGGACGGCCCGGCTGCCGCTTGCCGGGGAGGCCCATGGTGGTGGCGTTGGCGGCGGGGCAGCCGTTGAAACTCAATAGCGATGCGGCCAGCGTCTGGTTCGCGGGTGTGGCGCAAGCTTCACCGCTCCTCACGGAATTCCCCGTCCGCCGCGGGTGCGTTTCCGGGCACTTGAAGCAACCGCCCGTATCCCAGAAGCTCCCGTCCGTGCATTCCCATGCCCAAGGCGTGCTCTTCACACTCACCGCCCACGCCAGCGATTCCCTGGGCGCGCGCCAGCATGCGTCCGAACCTTGAATATTGGTGGTGGACCGGATCCAGCCGCCGCTGCCATCGTCGTCCGGACATTTCCAGCAGGTGCCGCCCCAGAGCGGATCGTAGAATCCGGCGGCGCAGTTCATATTCACGGCGTAGTTACCCACTTTGTCGGCCTTGTCGGTGCCGCACTTCCCGTTGCGGCCTCCGTCCGAACAGACCAACGAGCCCGAAATGGCGGAGATGCCCGAGTCCGGCGGAGGTGTGGATAAGAAGACGGGGTTGGGATTCACAGTAAAGACACCGACGCCTGGCACAAAGCTAGTGCTGACCTTCTCGCCTGCCACCACGAAGTCGGTCGCGGCTGTGTTCACCGCGGACGTGTCGACATCGAGCGTGATGGTGCCGCTGTACAACGGGCCCGACACGGGGATCAGAAACGACGTGGTGGTCGGGCCCGGATCGCCCACGCTGTGGAAAAGCGTGTTGTCGTCCCTGACGTACCACCAGTTGCTTTTGGACGCAACGACGATCTGCCGGATGCGCGGAGCCTTTCTCGGGCTCCAGATTTGCTTCGTGGCGTCCCAGAGGTAGAGTTGCCCTGACAGATCGACATACATCATGGTCCCGTCGGCCGCGACAGACAAATCTTGCGCCGTAATGGACCACCTCGTCCAATATCCGGATGCCCGGGTCCACGTCCACACGAAGTTATCGACGCCGATGGCATGGCAGGTATTGGCGTCGATAGGGACCACCTTCTTGACGGCATTGCCAATGGAAGTCCATGTGCGGCGCGGCGTGTCGTAAGTCCACGGCATGCCATCGGGAGAGACGCCGAATACTCCGCCATTCAGGGCCCCCGCCACCTGCTTCAACAGCCCGGGCATTTTTTCCCAAGCGGCAGTCCCGACCTTGTAGTACACGTCCCCGCCTGGGTTTTTGGGGTCGGCTTTGCCTGGATAGTAAACTCCGAAAGTGAACAAATCCGCAGCCGAAACCTGGGAGAGATTTTGCCCCGGCGCCGGCGCCCACTGAGCCCCATCGAAGCGGTAAAGCTCGAATCCCGTGAGTCCCCAACCCTTTCCAGTCTTGTCAATGCTGAGGTACGTGACTCTGGGCCCGTTGACCTGCTGCCAGGTCTGCTCAGCGGCTGGGAGCGAAAAAGCGATGAGCGAGACGAGAGCCGCCACGGCCCGCGCCAGCTTTTTGAATGAATGATTGTACTTGAACATGAAAATATACCTTTCTCCGGCGCCGGTCTCCGGCTACCGTGGTGAATCATTTGGTTGCGGGTGCAGGAGAGCCTTAGCTGGCGCTTTGACCCGGATTACGGTTATTCGCGGGTACTCGGTCGTAGCCCGTGGTGTAAGTCGCTTTCTAACGGGCGCGGCTCGGCAACTGCTGATTCTACTGAGCGAGCGGTTTTCCAGACCTCCGCCACGGGCTGCGCCGGACTGGTGGCCAGCAGTGCAAGACAGGCGAAGGCGGAGGTTGCCAAGCCTGCGATAGGCGGCGAATGCGCAGGAATAATGAGCGGGCATATCGATTGTTCTCCTTTTCAAGTGGGGTCGATATGGGGTCGGCCCTCACTGCGATAAGGGGGAGGCGGGCGGCGAATCTTATCATTCGCCAGCGGGAAAAATTCCGGTGTACCGTACGCCCCTTCCGCCGGGCAAACTCTCTGGGAAGCGGGGGTGTTCAGGAAGTTGCGTTCGGAGTCAAAGAATCGACAGCAACACAGATTTAGCGCACTGGCGGGATGCGCCGATGCCATCAATTGAGGGAAATGGAGCATGACCGGAATCCGGTACGTGAATGATGGGAGATCTGAAAAAATAGCGGTCTTAGAGGATCCTGCTTTCTCTGAACCAGCGGGAGTGCCAAGCCGGAATCGGAAGCGCGTCACGCCCTACAGCCGGCAGGGCGAGCCCGAGATTCGTACTACGAGTACAATATAGGGCGATCATGGATTCGCGGGGTGCTCAAACTGTCAGCCGCCTCATGGGCGCGTTCCGCCAGGGGGACCAGCAGGCTGCCAGCGAACTCGTGGAGATGTTTTATCCCCAGCTCCGGCGCCTGGCAGGCGCACGCATGCGGAAAGAGGGCGCCGGCCATTCCTGGCAAGCCACGCTCCTGGTAAATGAACTCTACCTCGAACTTGTCAAAATCAAAGCTCTCAAGGGCCCTGAAAGCGATGGGGGCGACGAGAAGTCGGCATTCTTCGGCTTGGCTGGCCATTTGATGAGGCGCTTGCTCATCCATCACTCCCGGCCCTTGAGCGCCAAGGCCGTGAAGGTGGAACTGGATGACAATGCGTCCATGGGTTCCGGGGCCGAGTCCGTGGCTGAAGTGGAACACGCACTCTCGCGCCTAAATGCGATTCGCCCGCGGCTCAGGGCCGTGGTCGAGCTAAGGGTGTTCGAGGGGTTGACGGCCGAGGAAATCGCCGAGCGCCTGGAGTGCGGGCCTGCCACGGTAGCCCGCGATTGGAATTTCGCCAAACACTGGTTGCAGAAAGAATTGGCGGGCGCGGTTGCCCCATGACCGATGCGCAGTGGCAGCGCGCCTTCGACCTCTATGAAGCCGCGGCCGGGCTCACTCCGGATCGAGCCGGGGAGAAATTGCATTCTCTCTCGGACGACCCCGAGGTAATTCATGAAGTCGCGGCGATGCTCACCTCGCTGCATCGGGACCAGCCGG
>JAYTKJ010000760.1:0-17599 GCA_043730365.1 Acidobacteriota bacterium
CGCCGCCCAGGAAGTGCACGCGCAACCAGGGCAGGCCACGCTCGCAGTCACCCCAATTCTTGCACGCGATGACACGAACCCGGCGTTGGAAGCGGAGACGATGAAAGGCCTCTGCTTCGGTCATGATGGCGTCGATTTCGCGATAGTCGTCCAGGAGCGAGGCGGTCTGGCCGAAGAATACTTCCGCGCGCGTGAAGGGCGCCATCGCGTAGCCGGGCTTGACGGGAGACCACGGGAGCAAGGGGCCGTAGGCAAAAGCCGCAGACCCCAGGCAGGCCACGAATGACGCGGCGACGAGCTTCTTCATTCAGCCAAAGAGTTTACCACTCCAGCCGGCCGACGACGATGGCATGCCAGCGTCCGGTACCGATGTCGGAGAAACTGCCCCGGGTGCCGGTGAAGGTTCCAAAGTTGGACGGGTCCGTCCTGTTGTAAGTAGAGTTCGGCGGATTGAAATTGTGATACTTGATGGGGTTGTTGATGTCACCGCGCAGCGTGAAGCGAACAACTTCTTTGATGCGCCAGGATTTTTGCACCGACGTTTGGGGCCACAGAATGCCGGGGGCCTCCAGCGTATTGCGGCCGAGCGAACCGATCTGATAGGCGCCGGGATAGGCGAAACCGTTGATGTCGAGATAGCGCTTCTGCGCGGCGAATGGGAAGCGATTGGGGCCGATGTCGACGTGGGCGAGCTTGACCTGATCGTTTGGCGCGATCTGGTTGGGACGGTTGCCCACGCCAGGCAGATAGTTGAAGGGGCTGCCGCCGAAACCAACCGTGAAGGGCGGGCCAGTCTGGAACGTTTGGATCCAGACAACCTCCCAGCCGCCCAGCACCGCATTCGCTACCCGGCTGTTGTTGATCCATTTACGGCCTTTGCCAAACGGGAGTTCGTAGACCGCGGTAGCCACCATGCGATGGTGAATATCGTAGTTTGCGCGCGCCTTCTCCAGGCTTCGGTTGTAGTAAGTGATGCCGCCCGCCGTGCCATCGTCGTCGGCGTTGTTCAGGGTCTTGGACCACGTGTAGAACGCATTCAGGGTCAGCCCCTTGGAGGAACGCTTCTCGAACCGAAGCGTTCCGGCGTGATAAGTGTTATGGCCGAAGTTAGAGACCAGGTCCACGTTGCCAAACTGCGGATACGGTTTGAAATTCTGGAATTGTTGACGGATGGTCTCGGTGCGCGCGGTGTCGGAAACGGGGAAGAAGCTGATGGGCTGGACGTTGGTGTTCCAGGTGTTCATGAGCTTGACGCCGGCCGAGCCTTGATAGAGCATTTCGACAAGCCACGTATTGGTGAATTGATACTGCAGGCCGCCGGACCAGTTCATGACGTAGGGGGAACGCATGTTGGGGTCATACCAGGTGGCGTTGCGGGAGCCAAAGTTTGTGCCGACGTAGGGCACGCTGCCGTCCTGATTTGCGACGAAGTTGATGGGCGGCGGTCCCTGAGACAGCTTGAACACTGTGCGCGGATCACCCGGATTGGCCTGCACGTTGGCACTGGCGAGATACTCTTCAAAGTTCTGGCTGATTCCGTTGGTGAGTAGATCCGCGGTGATGACGGTGAAGCTGGAGCGGAAGACCATATTGGGCCGAAAATTCCAGGCCAAGCCAAGGCGAGGCTGGAAGTTATTGAGATCCTTCTTCGCCAATTGGCCGGGGCCATGTACGATGGCGCCGGGGAGCTTGGTGATGGGATCGATGGCGGTTGGATTAAATTGCGACTGCTGGCCGTACTTGGTGGCGAAGGGCGACTCATAAGACCAGCGCACGCCGAGGTTAATCGTGACATTCCTGACAGGGCGGAAGTCATCCTGGGCATAGAGCGAGTGGCTCCACCAGCGCGGCAGCCACGTGGCATTGTTGCGGGTGAACTGCGCGCTGGCCACGTTGCCGAGCAGGAAACTGGCGAAGGTGTTGCCGGTGTTGGGGGTGAATGGTTGGTCCGTGCCGCCCATGTTGTAGGTGCCGGCCGGCAAGGCTTCGACGAGAGCGTTATAGCGGGTACGCAGCAATTCATAACCGACCTTCACGGTGTGTCGGCCGGAGACCTTGGTCAGATTCTCCTGGAATGTGAAATCGTCGGCGACATTCTGAAAGCGGCCGCCCGGATTGCCGTTGAAGCCGGTCACGATACGGGGGAAGGTGGCGGCGTCGGCGTTCGGGATGCCGAGCTTCTGGGCCCAACCTTGACCGTAACTCTCGGGGTCTTTGGTCTCATGGCGCCGGTTGTGGCCCAAACGCATTTCGTTGATCAGCGTGGGAGAGATGGTGTAGGTATCAGACGCGACGATGTTGGTGAAATCATTCGGCTGCACCAGCACCGGGTCGTAAAGCTGCCAGGCGATGTCAGTGGAATAGCGGCCCGGAGCGCGATTACGCATGCGTGAGAACCGGCCGAAGATCCGGTGATTGGTGTTGAACTGGTGGTCAACCTTGGTGTCAAAGCGCGTGAAGTAATAGCGCCCTTTGGTGGGTAGCACCAGGTTCTGCGTGACGCCGTTCGCGGTCGTGACGCCGGGGCGATTGGAGGGAGTCCAGGGGTTGTTGGAGAGCAGATTTTTCGCCACCGGGTCAAAGCGCGCGACTGGGATCCGGTTGCCGGCGAAGGGATCGCGAATCCATCTTCCGGTCGCGTCCTGGCGGGTGGTGTCGGGATCGTAGATCGGGAAGCCCCGGCCGCCGAAGCTGAAGTCACCGCCGAGCATATCCTGCGTCGGCACGTTGGTGATGGCGGTTTCAGATACTTTCTCATGATGACGCTGGAAGCCGTAAAACCAGAATGTCTTGTCTTTGCCGTTGTAGATTTTGGGAATGTAGACGGGGCCGCCGGCGGTGGCCGACATTTCGTGATAGCTCCAGGGATTGCAGGGCAAGCCCACATCGCAGCGCTTCAATTGATCGAAGTATTGGCGGTGCACCAGCTTCCCGTTCACGTAGCGATCCTCAAGAGACCCGTGGAAGGAATTGGTGCCGCTCTTGTAGACCGCCGCCAGCACGCCGCCGGAGGAGTGGCCGAACTCGGCGGGCAAGCCGGTGGTCCACATCTTGAATTCCTGAATCATGTCGAGCGTGCCGGTCATGATGCGCTGGTCATCATTCACCGCGCCGCGCACCGGCTCCTTGCCGCTGACGCCATCGAGTGTCATGCCCATGGCGCGTTCACGCTGTCCGTTGCCGTGCAGACCGTTGATTACGTTGAGGCCGGGCATGTACAGAGTCATGCGCTTGATGCCCTTCTGCATCACGGGCAGCTTGACGACCATTTCGCCGTCCATCACCTGCCCGGCTGCGGCCGTTTCGGTCTCAAGCAACGGAGTGCTGGAATTTACGTTGACGCTTTCAGACACGGCGCCGACTTCCATTTGCACGTTGAGGCGTGGCGACTCGTTGATGCGGAGTTCAATGCCCTCGCGCGTATAAGTCTTGAAGCCCGCCACTTCCACCTTGAGGCGATAGTTGCCCGGAATCAGATAGGGAACGTAGTAGGCGCCCTCGGCATTGGTGGTGCTGTTGGACGTGAATTGCGTCCCGATGTTTATGACCGTGATCCTGGCGCCGGCCACGGCGGCGTTAGACGAATCGGTGACGGTGCCGATCAGCGTGGCCGAACCTGTCCCTTGGGCCAGCATGGGTGTCACGGCCAGCGCGAACGCGCAAAAATGCCTTGCGAACAACATGGTTTCAAACCTCCCGAAGCAGATGGCCCTCCGGCGTGACACGCAAGGGGCGACCCGGCCATACTATTGACTTACGAGCTGAAAGTCAAATGCTGCGCGCTTTCGGTGCCAGCGTCCGGTACCGATGCCGGAGAAATTGTCCCGAGGCACCGGCGAAGGCCTCAAAGTTGGACGGATCCGTCTTGTTGCCAGTTGGGCTTTTGACGTCGCCGCTCAGATGTTCCGCGGCCAGAGGATGCCGCCTTTGAATATCAACACCTTGAGCCGCCTAAGCCTCGCGGACCGATTGACCGCTTTTTTGATAGAATCTAGGCGATCAGGGTGAACTATGTCCAAACAAACCTTTGCCGTCTTTCTTCTTACCGCAGCGTGCGCAACGTCTCAAACCACGAACACGCTGATTTTCGGCACCGTGACTGACAGCTCCGGAGCAGTGCTGGCAGGCGTCAACGTCGTCGCAACCAAAGCGGACACGCAGGTGGCGCAGACTGTGTTAACGAACGCCGGCGGAAACTATGTGCTCCCCGGGTTGCGTCCGGGGACCTATACCGTCACCTGTGAGCAGCAGGGATTCAAGAAATTCGTTCGCGAAGGTGTACTTCTCGAAGTGGACCAGCGCGCACGCGTCGACGTCGGCCTGCAGGTCGGCGAGGTTCGGGATTCCATTTCGGTACAGGGCGAGGTCTCTACGGTGGACACGTTCAGCTCCACCATCAAGGAAGTGGTGGACCCCAAACGCATGGTGGACCTCCCCTTAAACGGCCGCCGCTCGCTACAGTTGCAGAACCTGCTGGCCGGCGCCGTCCAGACCAGGCCGTTTCAGGCCGCTTCCTTGATCGCCCAAAATACGGATATGAGCTTTTCGGTGAACGGCGCGCGGCCGAACGCTTCGAGTTTCTTCCTCGACGGCGGCATCAACATGGACACCTACAATAACCTCGCCACGGCGTTTCCGAACCCGGACGCCCTCCAGGAGTTCAGCATCCTACAGAACAGCTACAGCGCCGTGAACGGTCGGAACGCCGGCGTCGTGGTGAACATGGTAACCAAGTCCGGCACTAACAATCTCCATGGGACGCTCTACGAATTCCTGCGCAATGAGAAGTTGAACACACGCAACTTCTTCTCCATCGGTAAACCACCGCTCAAGAAGAATCAGTTCGGAGGCACAGTGGGCGGGCCTGTAAGGCTTCCGGGATACAACGGCAAAGACCGGACGTTCTTCTTCTTTTCTTACGAAGCCAACCGCGAGCGTAATGGCACGACCCGCTCCGATATCCGCCTGCCGAGCGCGCTCGAACGACAGGGTGATTTCTCCCGCACGATTTTGCCGGCGGGGCGCGCCGTCGCCGATCCGGCTACGGTAACGGCAGCCAATCCCCAGGGCGCTCCGTTCCCGAACAACACGATTCCCGCTAGCCGCTTGGATGGCGTAGCCCAGAAATTCAGCCAGGCTTTCTTCCCGTCGCCGAACCTGCCGGGCAATTTTTATAGTTATAACTTTTCGGTGCCGCTGACCGATGACCAGTTCACCATGAAGCTCGACCATTCGTTCACCAACAACAACAAGGCCAGCCTGCGGTGGTTCTATGATGACAATCGACGGCTACAGAACGAGGCGTTGGAATCGTTCAACTCCGAGTTCAACTGGACCACCCATAACGCCACGCTGAACGATACTCATATATTCAGCCCGACGGTAGTGAACAACTTCACTTTCACTTTGAACCGCAACACGTTCATCCGCGGTCCACTGGCCAACAAAATCTCAAACTGGGACACACTCGGCTGTGTATCCTGCCCCTATCTGGCCCCTTCCAGCGTAGCTCCGGACTGGCAGGTGCAGATCGCCAACGGCTTCGGCGTGCGCGTGTCCACGGCGTTCTTCAGCTACATGCAGAACTACCAGTTGGTGGACAATCTCAGCGTCACCAAGGGCAATCACCTGATTACTCTGGGCGGTGACCTTGCCAAGATCCGTCGCAATGGCCGGGAGTATTTCCAGGTTTCTCCTACCTTCGTCTTTGACGGCTTGCGCAGTGGCGCGGCCTACGGATACGCCGATTTCTTCCTCGGCGCTCCACGCTCGGTGTTTCAGAACAGCCCCCTCCGCAGCAACCCGCACAAATGGACGCCGTTCTTGTATGTACAGGATGACTGGAAAATCAGCCGCAAGCTCACGCTGAACCTGGGCATCCGGTGGGAACCCTTTTTCCCGGTGGTGGAAGAGCGTGATGAGTTGGCCGCATTCCGGCCTGGTCAGCAATCCACGGTACTGCCGCTCGCGCCTAGAGGACTGCTGTTCCCCGGCGATACAGGCATCAACCGCGGGATCGTCGGCCATGGGTTCAAGAAGTTCTCACCTCGCTTCGGCTTTGCCTACGACCCCTTCGGAAACGGCAAGACGAGTATTCGAGGTGGTTACGGTATTTTCTATGACACCCTGCGTATCGTGGGCGTGAACGGCTACTCAACCTCACAACCTTTTTCGCTCGGCATTACCACGTTCGACCCGTTCAGCCTGACGGACCCGTACCGAAACGCTCCCACCATCCCGGGGCGCCTGGTGGCCTACGGCTCTGCCACCAAAGAAAGCCGCAAGAGCACCGCATTTGTTCCACAAGTAGTGGCCAATTCCGTCGACCCCAACTTCACCACAGGCTATATGCAGCAGTGGAACATGAGTGTCCAGCGGGAAGTGGCCGCGGAGATGGTGGTGACTGGAGCGTACGTGGCCAGCAAGGGCACGCATTTCTGGGTGGGCCAAAACATTAATCCGGCGGTTTTCATTCCTGGACAATCGACGCCTGGCAATTTGGATTCGCGCCGCCGCTACCAGCCGTTCGCCAATATCAACAACCTCCAGCCCACCGCCAATTCCACCTACCACTCGTTGCAGTTGAGTTGGAAGAAGCGATTCTCGAAAGGGTATTCCGTACTCGGCTCTTACACCTGGTCGAAGTTCATTGACCTCGCCTCCAGTGACACAGGCGCCAACAATCCGTTTAACTGGAAGGAAGATAAAGGCCGGAGCGACTTCGATATCCGCCATCGCTTTGTTACGTCCTTCATCTATGAACTGCCGCTGTTCAACAAACCAGGGATCCAACGGAAGTTGCTAGGCGGCTGGCAGGTGAATGGCATCGTTACGGTCCAGACCGGGCAGCCCTTCAGCGTCGCCGCCGGACAGGATCGATCGCTCTCGAGCGGCGGCACTCGCGCGGACTCAGTGGTACCAGCCACGGCATTCAACGACAAGCCGCGTGGTCAGAAGGTGTTCGGATATCTCGACAAAGCCCAGTTTGCGCTCCCGGCCTTGGGCAGCCACGGCAATACGGGCCGCAACATTCTGTCCGCACCCGGAATGGCGAACGTGGATTTCTCCGCGTTCAAGGATTTCCGTCTCAACGAAAGCAAAAGGTTCGAGTTCCGGTGGGAGATTTTTAATCTCTTCAATCGCCCGAATTTCTTTGCACCAAATTCCAACTGGTCATCCGCGCAGTTCGGATGGCTCACCAGTGCCCGCGATCCACGGATCATGCAGGCCGGCCTGAAGTTCATCTATTAACGAACACGCGCAAACAACGAAACACCAGGCCGTCAGCCTGACCTTTTGCTCTCCTTGGTAGCATGGCCGAAGGCGCTCGCGCCTCGGATTAAGCCCTTGGAATGGTTAACCCTGGATCGGCTGGGCCGGAGCCTGCGCGGGCACCTCCCCGACCTGCACTCTGACCATGGACGCCAACAAGTGCGTCACGGCAAACTTCCGCCGGCGCTAACCAGGCGGAATCGTTCACGGCGCGCGCCCCCCCGGCGATGAGCCCCGGAATCAGGGCTGCCTGGTTCCGCGGTTTTCTCGTATGGATCGGAAGACGAGCAACTGATTGGACCGGCCATGGCCAACAGGCTGACAGGTCACGTCGCAGCCCTTCAAGCTTTCGGGTCTTGAATCCCTTCGGTAGAAGTGGTGTGGCGCGGGAGGTCCGGGCCGAGCATAGACCCCAGCAAGGCGTTGAGCGAATCTTGCGCAAAGCGAGTCTGTTGCTGGCGCGAGAGCGGGTAGACCAGCCAACTGAGCCAATGATTGGGGCGGGAGATGGAGGTAAGCTCGTAGTAAACTTTGCCGTCGTCTTCTTGGTAAATGACGAAGAGCATCTCACCTCTCACCACATTGTTGGTTAAGGTGCCGCAGGCGAAGCCGAAGCGCTTAGGCTCCTCCACCAAATAGACGATCCGGGCAGCACTGAGCGAACAAAGGCCGTAGTGATGGGCCAGGACCGCTACCACGGTGCCGGGAATGAGTTTCTTATAGGGCCAGCAGAGCTTGACCCAGTCGATGGAGAACATGCGCCAATCCCGCAACGCCCGTTTGGCGCGTTCGAAGGTGACTTCTCCGGCGCCGAGCGGCATGCGAAAGCGATCCGTGTTGTAGCCCGGGACGTTGCGGCCGCGTGTGCAGCCGAGGTCGTCATAGGAAAACGGAGTCAGGGCTTGTTCGTTGAGGAAGTCGCGAATGTCGGCGGTCAGCGGTTCTCTGAAGCGAAACATCGATGGCTAAATGGAGAAATTCTTCCGTTACCGGGCAAATTTCTGCACACGCCAATTCTTGATCTCCACAACGTACAGTGATCCTTCCGAATCGACGGCCATGTGATGAGGAAAGTCGAACTTGCCCGGCGCTTTCCCGAATCCCCCCAGGGTACCAAGAATCTTGCCTTCCATGTTCACTTTCACGACGCGATTGTTGAGGCCGTCGCAAACGTAGAAAGCCTCCTCTTTTTCGGAATAGGCAAGGCCCCAGGGCTGGCCGACGCTGGTCCATTTGGTGAGGAAATGGCCCTGCTGGTCAAAAACCTGGATGCGGGAATTGGCCCGATCGGCGACATACACGCGCCCCTCTTTGTCGAGCGCGACATCATGCACGAGGTCAAACTGGCCGTCGGCTGCGCCTTTGGATCCCCACTGGCGGACAAACTCACCGTCCTTACTGTAGTGGGCGACGCGCGAATTTCCGTAGCCATCGGAGACGAAGAAATCGCCTTGCGGAGTGAAGGAAAGTCCGGTTGGCCGGTTAAAGGCATACTGCGTGGTGTTGTCGCCCACCGAGCGGCCGGCGTTGGCGATCACCATCAGCAGACGGCCGGCGGGACTGAACTTCAGCAGCGCGTGGCCGACTACGTCCACCAGCCAGACGTTGCCGTCCGGATCTACTTTGATTCCGTGTGCCGAGAGGATCGGCACTTCAGGCCAGGCCTGCAACATGCGGCCGTTTTTGTCGAACTGGATGACGCCGTGCGGACCGCGGTTGAAGACCCAGACGTTGTCATTCTTGTCGACGGACACGCCGCTGGCCTCGCCAAGATTCCAGCCAGCGGGGAGCTTGGCCCAGTCGGCGACCAGCTTGTGCGGCAGCGCCGGAGCGGCTGGCATATCGGCGGCGAAAGCGGCGGAGGAGAGCGCGAGCGAAAGACAGGAGAAGAGAATGCGGCTGCGGATGGTCATGGGAGTGAGGTTATGGCAGTGTGGGGTGAAAGTCAAATCGGGCACGGCGGGAGTTCACGGCAGCGGTGGTCACACTTGTCCCTAAGAATCCTTCGGCGCTACCGCCCGGCAGCTACGGAGATGCTGAATGCAACGTTTCAGAAATAGAGGTTTGTAACCTAGACAAGGGCAGATCCACGGCGAATCACGGCTATTAGGCCATGATTGCGGAAGTGGAAATGAAGCAGGACCCGGGCGTGATTGTGGTGAATCACTTCGTCGCAGCTACGATTCCGGTCCGATCCCTATCAGATGCCCGGATGTGGTCCGCCCTTCCCGGCCGTAGCCGCCACGGCGGACCAAGTGAGGCACTTCATCGTTACTTCGGGTTATGTCGAATCAGTATCCGAACGCCTTGCCACTGGGGTTACGCCGATCTGAGGCTCCGATGCGCGCGCCGGACCGCGGATCGACGGCCACCGCGTTCACTTGACCGAAGCCCCCACGCAGGCTGCCATCCCGGCTCGTCGTGCCCACGGTGTGCCCCAGTTTTTCCAGCGCCGCGATCGTTTCAACGGCCATGCCGCCGCCTTCGTATCCAAGCACATCGGGCATCCATTGATGATGCACGCGCGGCGCGTCGACGGCTTGCTGTACGTCCATCCCGTGGTCGATCATGTTCAGAATCACCTGCAGCACGGTGTTGGAGATAGTGGGTCCACCGGGCGTGCCGAGGACCAGCCACAACTTGCCGTCCTTATTCACGATGGTAGGTGTCTGGGAAGAAACCGGCCGCTTGCCGGCCACAATGGCATTGGCCTCCCCGGCGACAAACCCGAAGGTGTTGGGCTGGCCCGGTTGGGTGGCGAAGTCATCCATCACGTCGTTGAGCAGGAATCCGGCGCCCTTCACCATGACTCCTCCGCCGAAGCCATTGCGCAGCGTGTAAGTATTCGAGACTGCATTCCCCGCGGCGTCGACGACGGAGAAATGGGTGGTTTCAGTGGACTCGTGCCGTGCCGGATCGCCATGGCCGATCAGGGCGCTCGGCGTAGCAGCAAAGGGATCGATCGATTTCACGCGCTCAGCAGCGTAAGTTTTCGAGAGCAGACCGCGAATCGGCCCTTTGAAAAATGCCGGATCGCCGATGAAAGCGGAGCGATCCGCAAAGGCGCGCTTCATCACTTCAGCCAGCAAGTGGTAGCGCTCGGGCGACCGCACCCCAAGTTTACTCAGATCGTACCGCTCTAGCATGTTCAACATAGCGATCAGAACAGCGCCGCCTGAAGCCGAGGGAGGCAGTGAGACAATCCCGTGGCCGCGATAAGACCCACGCAGAGGCTCGCGCTCGATGGCCCGATACGCTTTGAGATCGTCGAGATCGATTAGCCCGCCGCCTGACTTCATTTCGGCTACCAGCAGGCGGGCGGTTTCGCCGCGATAGAATTCAGCGGAACCCTTTTGCGCGATCCGCTGCAGCGTAGCAGCGAGTTCAGGCTGGGTCAGCGTTTCACCTTCCGCAAAAAGCCGGCCTCCGCGCAGGAAGATTCGGTTGCTCTCGGGGAACTGGCCGAGCAGCTTAACGGCGCCGCGCAACATCGCCGCTGTCGTGCCGTCCAGAACAAATCCCTCGCGGGCCAATCGAATCGCAGGCGCCAGGCACTCGGCCCAGCGGAGCTGGCCATACTTGCGGTGAGCCAACGCAAGTCCGTCGACGGTGCCGGGCACCCCGCAAGCGAGATGACCGACCGTGGAGAGGCGCGGATCGAGTTTGCCATCGGCCCCCACATACATATTGCGATGCGCTCGCTTCGGCGCGGTTTCGCGATAGTCAATTACACGTGCTTGACCGCCAGCAAGTTGAATTAACATGAAGCCCCCGCCGCCCAGGTTGCCCGCCGCGGGCCAAGTAACGGCTTCGGCCATGCCAACGGCCACGGCGGAGTCGACCGCATTGCCGCCACTTTGCAGAGTCTCGACGCCGGCCATCGTAGCCAAGCCGCTGGCGGACGAGACCATCGCTTTCGAAGCCGTTGCCGCCTGGGTCCTTGCCGCGGCGAAGCCGGTAAACAACAGATGCCTGCGAGTGATCATAGCGTCAGTTCTCCTAGTCGGCAGCCCGGCCGCGGGTCTTCCCTTCAACAGGAAGGTCGTTCGAGGGACACGGCCTGATTCCGCATTGCCGTCTGCGCAACCCAGGTGCAACTAAGAACGATCGCCGCGAAATCGCCTCGTTAATCACGAGGCCACAATACCATGCGGGCTATTCGTACCGCAGAGCTTCCACCGGATCCAACTTGGCCGCCTGCACCGCGGGCCATACTCCGAAAAACAGACCCACCGCAACCGACACACCAAAGCCCACCAGCACAGCCCACGTGGGCACGTCCGAGGGCAATGACGGCACCAGCCAACCGATCAATAGCGTCATGATCACAGAGAAAACAATCCCGATGACGCCGCCCAGCCCTGTGAGCGTTACCGCCTCCATCAGAAACTGCGTGATGATATCGATCTTGCGCGCGCCCAGTGCCTTGCGCACGCCGATCTCGCGTGTGCGTTCGGTGACGCTGACGAGCATGATATTCATGACGCCGATGCCACCCACCAGCAGGCCGAGACCTGAGATGGCGATCGACACCAGGACAATGATGCCGGTCAACGCGTCGAAGCGGCGGATAATCTCGTCCGAGGTTGAGGCGCTGAAGTCGTCTTCATCGGCGGTGGGCGTCTTGCGGAGGCGGCGAAGCAACGCGCGCACCTCGTCCTGCGCGTCATTGCGCAGACCCTTCCGCGCCTTCACAATGATGAAGTAGTTGTCCAGCAGCGGGTAGCGGCTCTGGGCGGTCTTGAGCGGGATCGCGATCTGCCGGTCAAATCCGTTCTCACCAAAGAATCCGCCCTTGGCCGGGGCAAAGACTCCGATGATGCGGAACTCAGCGCCGTCCACCTGCAGGCTCCGTCCCACTGGATTGGCGCCGCCAGGGAACAGGGCTTCAGAGAGATTGGCGCCGAGGGCCGCCACCTTCTCGGCGCGCGCCACTTCATCGGGAGTGAACACGCGCCCGAACTTCATCTCCTTGGGCTGTGTGATGTAGCTCTCGGCATTGTAGCCGCTCATGAAGAAATTATTGGATTCAAAGCCGGGGACTTTGGCTGTGAGAGCTTTTCGATTGACGATGGTGGGCACGTTAAGGGAAATGCTGGTTTCCTCCACCGACGGGCAGAAGCGCTCGATCAAGTCGGCGTACTCGGTCTTGATCGGCTTGCGTTTGCGCTGCTTGGGCGTGCCTTGCGCGTCCGGCGGACCGGAGAACCGGCTGATAAAGATGTTGTCGGTCCCGAACTCTTCAAAGAACGTGACGATGCCTTTTCGTAGTCCGGAAAGGAGGCTCGCCACCGTCACCACCGTAGTGATGCCGATGACAATGCCGAGGATCGTCAGGCCCGAGCGAAAGCGATTGGCCCAAACCGCGCCTAACGCCATCCGGACATTCTCGCGTGCGCTCAGTTGCATGATTTCCTATTCAGCCCTGAGGGCGACGATGGGGTCCATCCGCGCCGCGCGGGAGGCCGGATACCAACCCGAAACAACGCCGGTCATCGTTGACACGAACAGCGCCAGCAGGACGTAAGTAAGAGTGACTGGCAGCTTCACTGCCAGCACGGCCGATAGCAGCAAGGCCGCCAAAGCGCCCAGCCCCAGGCCCAGGGCGCCGCCCAGCGCGGCTAGCAGCACCGATTCCACCAGAAA
Organism: Acidobacteriota bacterium; assembly: GCA_043730365.1. Taxonomy (GTDB): domain Bacteria; phylum Acidobacteriota; class Terriglobia; order Bryobacterales; family Bryobacteraceae; genus VFZP01. Next base: position 12,919 of record JAYTKJ010000760.1, read on the forward strand.
CTGCAGCATGATGTCGTCACGCCGCGCGCCGAGCGCTTTGCGGATGCCGATCTCGCGCGTGCGTTCAGTCACACTGACCAGCATGATGTTCATGATGACAACGCCACCCACCACCAGGGAGATCATCGTCACCGGAATCACCACCGCCTTGATGAGGCCCAGAATCTGATCTACAAAGCCGCGAATGGCGTCGGGTGTGAGGGTATCGAAGTTGTCCTCCTGGCCGGGCCGCGTGGCGAATCGCGAGCGGAGCGCGGTGCGCGTCACGTCCAGGCCGGCCTCCAGATTGAGGCCGCTGCCAGGCCGCGGTTTGCCAAAGACCGCCATGGAACTTTCCGGCCCAAAGATCCTGGTGAACGAGGCCGCCGGCACATAGATTTGGTTGTCCTGGCTCTGCCCGCCGGCCGACCCGAGCTTTTCCTGAAGACCGACCACGCGAAACTCCAGGCCGCGGACCTTGATGAATTGATCGAGCGGCGAGGCATCAGGGAAAAGGGTCTGGGCCACTTCCACGCCGATCACGCAGACGTTCTGCCGCGTGCGTTCTTCTTGCTCGGTGAAGAAACGGCCCTGGTCTATCGCGACGTCACGAATTTCGGCCAGCGCCGCGGCCACCCCCAACACAGCGGCGCCTTCAAATGTCAGTGCATTGCGCTTGGCGTCTTCGACACGCACGCGGTAGGGACTGTATAGGATCTGCTCGCCGGTTGTTTCGCGCAGATATTCAACATCCTCGGCACGGATTCGTTTGTTACGCCGGAGCTTGGCGGCCCTTTCCGATGGAGTACTACGCCCTACTTGCGCGATCTGGGCCACCAGGTACGAATCGGTTCCAAACGCTTTGGCCGTGGATTGTTCGGCGTAGACTCCGAGCCCGTCAATGGCCGCGCCGACCAGCACAACGCTGGCGACACCGATGATGATCCCCAATAGAGTCAACGCGCTACGGAGTTTATGGGCACGGATAGAGTCATAGGCGAGACGGAATGGAGTAGCCAAGCCGTACCAGGATTGTAAGGAGTTAGGGTTATGGGACGACATCGACCTAGTTCTGATGCCATTGGACGTTGTCCGGCACCCTGGTGCTGCAACAAAATTGCAGTAGACAGGGTTCTAACCCAGACCGACAGGAGAAGTAATCGCCCAAATGAATCTACAATCAATTATGGACCAAGAATTCGGTTCGTGGCAGGTGGAGGGCCTGCCTCGGCGAATTGAGTATTCGCTGGCGGTGCTGGAAGAGTTGCGCGTCTACGCCGATGAAGGATTCCAGAAGATTCCTCACGGTGGCATTGAGGTTGGCGCCATTCTGTTGGGCGAACACGATGAGGCCAAGGTCCGGATTGTCGAGTGGCGGCCGATGGCCTGCGATCACGCTCGCGGCCCGGGCTTTGCGCTGTCGGATTCAGACCGGCAAGCTCTAACCGAGTCGATTGAGCAATGCGGTAAGAGCCCCGAGTTGCAGGGTCTGGCGATAGTTGGGTGGTTTCACACCCACACCCGGACCAAGATCTTTCTTTCGGCCGAAGACCAGACGATCCACGAAAGCTTCTTCGGTGAGCCGTGGCAGATCGCCATGGTGATGCGCCCGCAAAAGGATCAACCGGCCTCGGCTGGCTTTTTCTGCAAAGACGGCGCCGGCGTGATGCACGGCGAAAATTGCCTCGCGGAATTTGCGGTGCGGCCTGACGTTAAACAGAGTCTGAAGCCCAGGCGCGCCTCTGCGGCGGCACCGCCCAACGGCGGGCGAATCAAGAGCGGAAAGCCCGAGAATATGGCGGGGCTTCCGGAGGGAGTGGCCCGGCACGAGCGGCCGATGTTCCGTCCGGCGGGCGATGCCCGTATGCCCGCGGAGGGTTCTGGCGTGGGCCGCTCACGGCATCTTTTTGAGCCAGCCAGTGATGATGCGGGGGGGAGGCCGATGGGCGGCAGGCCGCGCTTGGCCACCATGCCTACTCCGGTGGCGGCCGCTGCCGAACCGATAACACCGCCTCCTTCCTGGCTGACGCAGCGGACAATGTGGACAGCGTCGGCCCTGCTGCTTGCGGTGGCTCTGGGCGGAGCCTTTCATCTTTGGACACAAGGCCAGACCGAGCAGAACGCCGCGCTTAAGATTGAGGAAGCCGATCAGAGTCTGCAGATCAGTTGGGACAACGCGGCTCCGGCGGTGGCGTCGGCTGATCGGGCGGTGCTGCGCATCGTAGACGGTTCCACAGTCCGCAACGTGCCCCTGAGCCTGGCCGCTGTGCGTAACGGCGCCGTGACTTACATGCGCCAAGCCGATGACGTCGAAGTCCGCCTGACCCTCTTCCGCGACAACCGGCAAAGCTCACAGGGCTTTGCCCGCTATGTCGGATCGGCGAGCAGCGCGACCAGTGCCGGCATGGCGGCTAGTGGATTGGACAGTACTGACGCTCCCAGCCAGCAGCGGCTGCAACTGCAGTCGGACTTGACCCGCCTGCGCGAGTCGCTACGCGAGGAGTCAGATCGGGCCGAGCGATTGCGCGAGGAACTGACGTTACTGGAGCGAACGGCCAGGGTCAGTGGGCTTAAGCTGCCGCAAGGCGCAGCGGGCCCGCGCGTAACTCGCCAGTAGCTCCGGCAGGCCTAGAAACGAATGGGCTGGTAAGGCCTAGACTCTAGACACCCCTAGCTAGTACTCGGATTGTGATATCCTCATGACAATTAGGGGAAAGGCAGTGGGCGTCGCGCGTCCAGATGTATTGGGAGCCGTCGTCCGTTATTGCGCTGTTCTCCTTCCAGTTCTTTAAAACGAATAGAAGGAGGGGAGATGAGAAAGACTCGTCAAACCACAGTTGTCAACTTCATCCTGTCGGCGATGCTTGCTACCGCAAGCGCATTGGCCCAGGAAAACTATGGCGCCATATCCGGCACCGTTCTAGATCAATCCGGCGCAAGTATCCCCGGCGTGAAACTCAGCGCCACCACACCGAGCCTTCCGAGGCCGATTGAGGTGGAAACCGATGGAGCTGGTCGTTACGCGATGCAGCGTTTGCCGGTTGGCCTTTATGCCATCACAGCGTCCAAGACAGGATTCTCCACCGCCAAGCAAGTGAACGTCGACGTGCGGCTCGGGTCGCAGATTACTTTGAATCCGTCGCTCAAGGTCAGCGCAGTGTCAGAGACGGTCGAAGTCACAGAAAGCTCCGTCTCAATCGACCCGACGTCGAGCCTGACAGCCGTCAACATCACCTCGGAGGTTTTCGACAAGATTCCGCGCAGCCGCAGCTTTGAGTCGATTCTGACGATGGCTCCTGGCGTCCGCCTCGAACCGAAAGCGTCCAGTTCGGCTGGCGTCGGCAATGCCAGCCGCACCATGGGCATTCAGGTGGATGGCGCGTCGGGTTCGGAGAATAGCTTCATCATTGATGGTGTCGATGTTTCGGATGTCCGCCGCGGAACCTTGCGCTCTAATAGCGCGATTCCCTTTGAGTTCATCTCCGACGTGCAGGTCAAGAGCGCAGGTATGGATGCCGACTCTGGCGGCGCCACCGGCGGTGTGGTCAATATCGCCACCAAGGCCGGCACCAATGGCTTTCATGGTCAGCTGCTCTATCAGTTCACCAACAACGCCTTGAATCCCCGTCCCCGCGGCTTCTGGAAGTTGCAGCCGGGGAACGCCAACGTCGCGGACTTCTTCGCACCGAAAGAGGACGACTATAGCAACCGTTATCCCGGCTTCGTGCTCGGTGGACCGATTGTCAAGAACCGGTTGTTCTTCAACGTTGGTTACATGCCGGTGTTCATCAACACGGACCGCACGATTGGGTATGCGTCTGGAACCCGGAAGTTCAACCAGAAGACGTCGCAGCACTTCGGGCTGGCGCGCATCGACTACAATCCGCTGTCGAAATTGCAGGTGAATACGTCGTGGGTCTGGAGCCCGGTCAAGGCCAAGGGTGGGAACTTGCCGAGCCAGGATATCCGCCTGGCGGCGCCAACCAATGACCTCACCGTGCAGGGCGGATTCCAACCGTCGCAGCAATACAGCGCCGCAGCCACCTACACCTTCACGCCGAAGTTCCTGGTTAGCTCGCGCTACGGGTATCGGTATCAGAACGACAAGCTCTTCAACTATGGTTTGTCGGGACTGCCGTTCATCTCCTACCAAACCACCGCTCCGGCGGGCGTACCCACTCCTGGCGGCACCGGTTTTACCAATGTGTCGAGCACCCTGGGTACCAATTACGACATCACGGACCGTCACAACCTTTACATTGACGCGTCCGTCCTCACCGGAGCCCACACCATCAAGTTTGGCTACCTATTGAACCGCCTGGGCAACCGGGTGCAGTCTGACTTCACCAATGGCCGCTTCCAGGTCTATTGGAATGAAGCCTTCAGCCGCGGCCCGATCAACGCTCAGCGCGGCGACCTCGGCTACTACATCTGGCAGGATGGCGTCCGTCTCAACAACGGCGTGAACGGCCGGAACCAGGGAGTGTACGTGACCGACAGCTGGCGCGTTAACCGGCGCTTCACGGTGAACGCCGGCGTTCGCCTGGAGAACGAGTTCCTTCCACCCTACACACCGGAAGTCAATGGCAAGAAGGTTGCCAATCCGGTTTCGTTCGGCTGGTTCAGCAAGGTGGCCCCCCGGCTCGGCGCTGCCTGGGATATTCTCGGCGACGGCAAATGGAAGCTCTCCGGTTCGTTCGGA
>JAYTKJ010000761.1:0-2667 GCA_043730365.1 Acidobacteriota bacterium
CGTCGTAGTCCACATGAAAACCGGGTCTCCCGCTAGGCGTGAGCCGGTCTAACGGGGCTTCGCCGGCCAACCCTTGAGCGATAAGAGCCGTCAGAATGCCGATTCGATGCGCACGTAGCATAGCAAGCGCCTGTCCTTTCGATTCACTCCCGCCTTCGCCGGCGGACACCGTTTCTAGTCTACTCCGAACGAATTCGCCATGACGTCGCACGAGCCGCTGACATCGGTTCGTGTCTACAATGGAGAGAGCGCATCATGCACATTAGCGACGTCTTCGCCCAGGACAAAACCACGCTCTCATTCGAGTTCTTTCCGCCCAAGACTGAGGCGGATTCGGCCCTCCTGTTCGAGAACATCACCAAGCTGGAAGAGCTACGCCCCTCGTTTGTTTCCGTTACCTACGGCGCCGGCGGCTCCACGCGCCAACTCACGCATGACCTGGTTACGCGGATCAAGTCCACCACGTCACTAGACGCCACCCCGCACCTCACCTGCGTCGGCCATAGCGCCGCCGAGATCGAGGAGATTCTTGAAAATTACGCTAAGGCCGGCATCGGCAACATCCTCGCACTCGGTGGCGATCCGCCCCGTGACCGTCAGAATTACGATCGCCAGGCCGACGCGTTCCGGCACGCAGCCGACTTAGTCGCCTTCATCAAAAAATTCAACGAGTCTGGCCGTCACCCCGACAAGCGCGGCTTCGGCATCGGGGTCGCCGGCTTCCCCGAGGGCCATCCCGCCACCCCTAACCGCCTCACTGAGATGGATCATCTCAAGGCGAAAATCGACGCAGGCGCAGACTACATCTGCACACAGCTCTTCTTTGAGAATCGTGACTTCTATGACTTCCGCGAACGCTGCGAACTCGCCGGCATCCACGTACCGATCATCGCCGGCCTGATGCCCATCACCACCGCCAGCGGCATGAAGCGCATGGCCGAACTCTCCGCCGGAAGCCGCTTCCCCGCCCCGCTGCTCAAAGCCGTCGCCCGCGCCCAGCACGACCCCGCCGCCGTCAAAGCCGTGGGCGTGCACTGGGCCACCGAACAATCGCGCGACCTCATCGACAACGGCCACGTCCGCGGCATTCACTTCTATACGCTGAATAAGTCCGACGCTACGCGGCAGATCTACCAGAGTCTCGGCCTGCGGGATAGCATGGCCATCCGCCGAACCGTCCTGGCCTAACCTACCGGGCAAAATAGCCGTTAAGATCGAGCACCAGATCCACCGCGTTTGACGCCAGCACGTTGATCTCGCCGCCACTCCAATTTCCTTCCACAATCGCCATATTCGACACTGCGGCTCTCCCCGCCGCCGACGAATTCAGCGTCGACGTATTCGGCCAAGCCGGCCCGAAGGGCCACAAGCTCAGAAATCCCAGCGGGCCGTTTGTCACCACGGTGGCATTCAACACATAGACGATTTGCTCGGGCTTGAGGGTCGCCGACTTCGGCGGCAAGTTGCAACGCCCCAAGCGGAAATCCAACAACCGTGTCTCGCCACCTGCCAGCCCGTTGGACCAAGCGTTCCCACCGCGCCCTGGCCCACCCGTGTATCGGCCACTCGGCAACTGTTCTGGATATAGAGCGACAGTCCGCGGTCGGCAGGCTGTGCAAAGTACCCATTGACGTCGATGCTCACGTCGGTAGTGCCGGTGACGAAGACATCGATCGCGGCGCCCGCGCCCGCCGCCACCACGGCCGCGTTGGCCACCACGCTGCCCTCCGGGGCATTCAAGGTTGACACCAGCGGCCTCGGCGCGCCACTCGGCCAAGTGGTCAGGTATCCCAGCGGCTGCGACGGAACCAGCGTGAAATTCAACGAATAGGCTTTCGCATTGGCCGGCAGGCCGCACACTCCTGTCATGTCTACTCGCCGCGTTGAGCCCGCCGAAAACCACGGTAGAAGGCTCGCCAGCCTCCTTGAGTCCAAGACTCGGCACTGCGCCACCGGGTGGTACTCAAGGTCTGTGGCCGATTCGACGAAATAGCCGTTGATGTCAATAACCACGTGAGAGAGGCGACGACGGCGCCGCTCCAGGAATTGAGCAAGGATGCCAGGGGCTGTGGCTCACCGGTGGGCCATATTGTCAGGTAAGACAAGGTTTGTAACGGCACGGCAGTTACGTTCAACGAGAATGCTTTGGCCCCCACCGGCACTCCGCATACCCCCGGTGACCGGAAACACCCGGGTCGTGGGACCCGGCGCGGGAACAAACAAAGAATTGTTGGGATCCAGTCGCGTGTCCACGACGCGGCAGGGCGTCACCGTCACGAACTTTAACTTCGGCAGTCCTAGGTCCTGCCCCGGCGGGCACAGTGTTGATCAGGACGGCGAGAAGACCAACAAGAGCATGGCGCACGTGTATCTACCAGGATATCCCCGCGCGTGCCCGGGAAAGGGATCCAAAATGCCATTGCCGTACCGGTCCACTTTAGTTCCCGTTCTGTTACATTGTGGGCATAGTCCCATGTGCAGGAACATCAAGACCCTGTTCAACTTCGATCCGCCGGTTACGCCGGAACAGATTCATGCTGCCTCGCTGCAATTCGTCAGGAAAATCAGCGGCTTCACCAAACCGTCGCAAACCAACCAGCAATCCTTCCTCGCCGCCGTAGATGACGTCGCCCGCATCTCGACGCGCCTCCTGGACTCGCTCGCGAC
>JAYTKJ010000762.1:0-9405 GCA_043730365.1 Acidobacteriota bacterium
TCGTCGATTCCACCGACTTGACGTTCATGAGTGACCTCCCGGAGAGGCTGCGCTCTAGAACAGATTAGCACAGAAATGTTCTTAAGTGAAGAGTATTGCCTTTAATAGGGTACACGCGCAGTACCGCCCTAAGGCCGTAGTAATCGCACAGCTGCAGCGTGCTGGGCCTGACGGGCCGAATCCCAGGCCCGTGCAATAGACCGAGATATTCGAAATAGAGCCGCCCTCCACGGCCGCGCGTATCATTTCACGGCAATACCAATCCTGACCGGCCCGCGTCCAACGCTCTTCAATTTCGAGCACGAAGCCCGTTGCCGTGGCATCGCAGCGGCGGCGAGGTATGGAACTGGGACCGGGATGCCCTTGACGCCGCAGTGCCACCACACTGCCCAAGCCCTCGGCTTGAAGGCGCCACTGGGGCATCGTGGAGGCGGCGCCCTCCAGGAATTCCATCAGCCGGACGGCAACGGCGGTCGTATGGATCTCGGGTAACATCGTTCTCACGGGACTGCCTATCGGACTCGCGAAATCGGAAGACTACGCCCAAGACCCGGGCCGAATCGCCCAGCCGAAGCTCGCCGCGGCCAACCCGCTCAGCTCATCCCCGGTGAATCCGAAACGCTCGGCCGCCAACAGATACTCGTCGTTGAGGGTGGTGTTGAACATCGCCGGATCGTCGGTATTGAGGATGATCTGCACGCCGGCATCGTACAGCCGCCGCACGGGGTGGGCCTCAATACTGCCAACCGCGCCGGTGAGCACATTACTCGAAATCGAAATCTCCAGCGGGATCCGGCGTTCGGCCAGATGCGCCACCAGACGCAGGTCTTCGATGGCGCGTATGCCGTGGCCGACCCGATCGGCGCCGATGCGCAGCGCGGCCCACACCGCTTCGGCCGTCGTATTCTCGCCCGCGTGCGGCACCAGTTTCAGGCCACGCTCGCGGCAGAAGGCGAACACATCGGCAAACCACTCGGCCGGGCCGCGCGCTTCATCGCCCCCGATGCCGAACGCCACCACGCGATCATCCACCCGTTCCACAGCCAGACGCGCCACCTGCATCGCCTGCTCAGCGCCGAAGTGACGAATCGAATCGAGCACCAGATAGACGGGCATCGGCGCGCGGGCTGCTTCGCGCGCGACAGCGTCGTACACCGCCGCAAAATCCAACTGCTTCCACAGGACCACGCCGGCCGCCAGCGTTATCTCCGCATACTGCACGTTCTGGCGCGCCAATTCTTCAAACAACCGCCGCGCGGCCAGCGCATAGTCATCGGGAGAGCGCAGGAAGCCAACCGCCCATTTGAAGGCCTCGATGAAGCCAGCAAAGTCCGTGCATCGATAGCGCGCGCGTGTCTCGGCCAAGTCAATCGATGGATCGAGCTCGCGTAATGTCTCCGGCTGCAGCGAGCCCTCCAGATGGAGATGTAACTCGGCTTTGGGAAGCTGCTCAACGAACGCTCTGGTGACGGTTGGCAAATGGCTACCATAGAGAGGGTACCAAGCCAACCATGAGTTCTGCCCCCGTTCCTGTGGCGCCGCCGTCTGATTTTGACGCGATCGCCGGCGGCTATCACCGCGATCCTTTTTCCGTGCTCGGGTTACATGAGGTAGCGAAGGGCTGGGAGATTCGCGCGTATCTGCCGCAGGCCGATTCGGTGGAGTTATTGCCCGAGGGCTTAACCACGGTGGCCATGGAAAAGCGCCATCCGGCCGGTGTCTGGGTCGCGGCCTTTGCCAAACGGCCACCGCGCTACTGCTTCCGGTTGCGCATCGGCGACCGTTTGCGTGTGGAGCACGATCCTTACTCGTTCCCGCCGATCCTTACTTCCTTCCAACTACATTTGCACGGTGAGGGCACGCACTACGAGGGTTACTCCACCTTTGGCGCGCACCTGGTTGAATGCGAGGGCGTGGCCGGCGTACGTTTCGCAGTGTGGGCTCCCAACGCGCTGGTGGTCTCGGTGGTGGGCGACTTCAACGGCTGGGATACTCGCCGCCATCCAATGCGGCTGCGCGATGGCGGCACATGGGAACTGTTTCTGCCCGATCTGGGCGAGGGCACGGTCTACAAATATTACGTGCAGTCCCAGGTTGACGGCTACGCGGAGATGAAGGCCGACCCCTACGCCTTTGCTTCGGAAGATCCCCCGCGAACCGGCTCGGTGGTGACGCGCCTAGACCGCCACCAATGGCAGGACGCGGCGTGGCTCAAGCGGCGCGCCTCGACGGACTGGCTGCATCAGCCCGTCTCAGTCTACGAAGTCCATCTCGGCTCCTGGCTGCGCGCCGAAGCCAATCGCATGCTCACCTATCGGGAGCTGGCGGCCAAGCTGGTGCCCTACGTCAAGGAGATGGGCTTCACTCATATCGAGTTGCTGCCGATTCTGGAGCATCCGTACACGCCATCCTGGGGCTATCAGGTGACCGGCTATTTCGCGCCAACCTCGCGCCATGGTTCCCCGGACGATTTCAAGTTCTTCATCGACGCCTGCCACGCGGCCGGCATCGCGGTGTTGCTCGATTGGGTACCCGCGCATTTCCCCAAGGACGTGCACGGCCTCGGCTACTTTGACGGCACGGCCCTTTACGAGCATCAGGATCCACGCCAGGGTGAGCATCGCGACTGGGGCACGAAGATTTTCAACTTCGGGCGCAATGAGGTGCGGAGCTTCCTGATTTCGAGCGCCGTGTTCTGGCTCAAGGAATACCATTTGGACGGGCTGCGCGTGGACGCCGTGGCCTCGATGCTCTATCTCGACTATTCACGCAACGAAGGCGAGTGGGTGCCGAACCAATTTGGCGGCCGCGAAAATCTGGACGCCATCGAATTCCTCAAGCGCTTCAATGAGCAGGTACACCTGGTTCCCGGCGCCATCTCGGTGGCCGAGGAATCCACCTCGTTCCCGGCAGTCTCGCGCCCGGTCTACACCGGCGGCCTCGGCTTCACGTTCAAGTGGAACATGGGCTGGATGCACGACATGCTGAACTACTTTGAGAAGGAGCCGGTGTACCGCAAGTATCACCAGAACAACCTCACTTTCAGCCTGATGTACGCGTTCACCGAAAATTTCATGCTGCCTATTTCGCATGACGAAGTGGTGCATGGCAAGGGCTCATTGCTGGGCAAGATGTCCGGCGACGAGTGGCAGCGCTTTGCCAACGCCCGCGCGTTTCTGGCGTATATGTGGGCACATCCCGGCAAGAAGCTTCTGTTCATGGGTTGCGAGATCGCGGCGGGGTATGAGTGGAATCACGACGTGTCGCTCAGTTGGGATCTGTTGCAGTTTCCGTTCCATTCGCGCTTTCAGGTTTTCGTAAAGGAGCTGAACCGGTTGTATCGAGAGCAGGCGGCCCTGTGGGAAGTGGATGACCGGTACGAGGGCTTCGATTGGATCGATTTCCATGACGTAGAAAACTCGATCCTCGCGTTCCTGCGCTGGTCCAAGGGCCGGCGGGACTTTGTCGTCGTCATCTGCAACTTCACCCCAGTGCCCCGCCCGCAATACCGGATCGGCGTACCGGCGACGGGCTTGTACGACGAGATCCTCAACACAGACGCCGAGGCGTTTGGAGGTTCGAACATGGGCAACGGCGGCGCGGCTCTGGCTACCCCTTCGCCGAGCCACGGTCATCCGGCCAGCCTCTGTGTAACCCTGCCGCCGCTGGCGGTGATCGCCTTCCGCCTGCAAAGGGAGAAGAGTGGCTCGTGAGCAGGGCGGTCCTGGACGCCATCATTGTCGGCGGAGGCCATAACGGACTCGTCACCGCCGCATATCTGGCGCGGGCCGGACGCAGCGTACTGGTGCTGGAGCGGCGAGAGTTGGTGGGAGGCTGCGCGGTCACCGAAGAACTGTGGCCCGGCTATCGCGTATCGACCGGCGCCTATCTATCGAGCCTGTTGCAGGAACGCATCGCCGGTGAACTCGAGTTGCCGCGCTTCGGCTATCAGGTCGAGCCTAAGGATCCACCATTTTTTTCGCCCTTCCCCGATGGGCGCTACCTCTTCATGTGGCAAGACGCCGAGCGCACGCGCGCCGAGATTGCCAAATTTTCGAAGCGTGACGCCGCGCGGTTGGCGGCCTATGAAGAGCATGTCAAACGCCTGGCGGTGGTGGTCGAATCGCTGCTGCTTGAGACGCCGCCAGCCTTTCCGCCCGCGAATCTTTTCGATCTCGGCGATTACCTCAAGTTCGCCGGGCGTCTGCGCGGGCTACCGGCGAAAGACGTCTACGCGCTGGTGAGAATTTTCACGCAGAGCGCGGCCGACTTTCTCGAGGACTGGTTCGAATCGCCCGAAGTCAAGGTGACGCTGGCCACCGACGGCGTGATCGGAGCCAACGGAGGTCCACGGTCGCCGGGCACCGCCTACGTGCTCCTGCATCATTGTATGGGCGGCGTGGGCGAAAGGCGCGGCGTGTGGGGTTTCGTGCGCGGAGGCATGGGCGCGGTGTCAGAGGCAATGGCCGCCTCGGCACGCTCGCGCGGCGCGCAGATTCGTACGAATGCCGTTGTCGAGCGCGTGCTGGTGGAAAATGGCCGCGCCGCCGGCGTGGTCCTGGCGGGCGGCGAGGAGATTCGCTCCCGCATCGTAGTGAGCAATCTCGACCCCAAGCTCACGTTCCTCAAGCTGACCGATCGCCGCGATCTGCCGGACGACTTCATCGCGCAGGTGGAGCGGTACCGCTCCGAGGGCACCTCCTGCAAGATCAATCTGGCGCTCTCAGGCCTTCCCGATTTCCGCTGCCTCCCGGGCGCCCCGGGGCCGCAACACCGCGCGACGATGCATCTGTGCCCGGACATCGATTACATGGAGCGCGCCTGGGACCAAGCCAAGTTTGGACGTCCTTCCGAGCGCCCCATGCTGGAGATGACCGTACCCACGATGTACGATCCGTCGCTCGCTCCGTCCGGCAAGCACGTGATGGGCATCTTCCTCCAATACGCGCCGTACACGCTGACAGGCCCCGAGACCTGGGACGACTTGCGCGAACCCTTCGCCGATCGCGTCCTCAACCTGATCGCCGAATACGCGCCCAACATTCACTCGATCATTGAGCATCGCCAGGTATTGACGCCGCTGGACCTCGAACGCCGCTTCGGCATCACCGGCGGCAACATCTTCCACGGTGAGATGAGTCTGGATCAGATGTTCGTCATGCGGCCGGTGCCGGGTTGGGCCCGCTACCGCACGCCGATCGAGGGGCTGTATATGTGCGGCTCCGGCACACATCCGGGTGGCGGCGTCATGGGCGCGCCAGGGTACAACGCAGCCCGCGAGATTCTGAAAGACCGCCGGTAAAGCGGCTCCCTGTGGCTTGGCCGAAATCCCGCCTCGACGGTATGGGCATTGCTCCGGAAATCGGTTTTAATGGTTTCAACGCAAGACAGAGTTTTCGGGAGCCTCCTCCGAGCTTCTCGAACTTACTTGCACTGGCAATTGGTGGCCTCGGGTCAAGAGGCAACCGGACGAATCAGCGGACAACTGGGCGTTTCCGCCGGCCGGGACCCGAGGCCTCTGCCCGTTTTCTCATCCACCCGTTCTCAGCTCTTGGGAAATTTCCAGATCCGCAGCGCATTCTTGCCGAGCATCATCTCCCGGGCTTCGGCTGAATAGAAGTCGCAATATTTGTCGACGAACTCCAATTCCTTGTCCATCGGCAATTCCCAGCGCGGGCGCGGATAGCCGGTACCCCACACTAACTGCCGCGGACCGAACTCCTCGTAGATCGCCTTGTAGAACGGCCAGGTATCCGCAAACGGGTACTGCTTGGACTCGGTCATCTCATACGGCTCCGAGTTGCTGATCCACACCTGTGGAAAGCGCTTGAGCCGGAACATCTTCTTGAACTCCGGCCAAGGGTCAGCCAACTTGAGATCGGGTTTGCCGGCGTGATCCACCACTACTTTCACGCCGGGAAACCGGCCGCACATCTCTTCCAGCATCGGCATCTGCTGGGGCAGGATGTAGAAGTTGAAAACGGCGCCCAGCTTCTCGGCCTCGCGCCACAACGGGTACTGCTCCTTGGAGTTGAGCCACTCTTCCTTCGGGTGATAGATGGGACTGAAGCGCATGCCCTGGAAGCCATGCTCCTTAATCCAATATCGCAGCCGCTCATGGACTTTGGGATCGCGCGGATCGATCAATCCGTGGGCGACGAAAAGTTTCGGATACTTATGCAGCGAATAACTGATGTAGGAATTGTCCCAGCCAAAGTAGCGAGGGTTGATCAACACCGCATACTTGAGACCGAAGTCTCGCATCTGCTCCACCTGATTCTCGATCGGCGCGGCCATCGGGACCGTGATATTCGGCCGCTCAGGGTGGCGAAACGGGAACTTGGGATCGACCGTCCAGACCTCCAGATGCGTATCGATAAGCAGACGGTTGGCGGCGGGCAGTGCGGCGGGCAGCAGGTTCAAAAGAGCGCGGCGGGAAATCATCGAGAACTATCATACGCCGTGTGGGCCTGACGCAAACGGTACACGGCCGTGGCCCCGCTGTGAAAGACCGGATCGAACAATTTCTCGTCCTTGAATACCGCGCGGTATGCTTTCACGGTCAGCTCCGGGCAATCCATCTGATAGTCGGCCTCGCCGAGCACGACATGGTCAGCTCCCACGGTCGCCATCATGTGAGGAAGCTGGCCGAAGAACCGCCGAATCTCCTCCGAGTCACCCCGCTTGAGCAGGCCGGGCGGTACGCGCAGACTGTAGCCTCGGCGGCCTGTGTACAGATAGTCGACCGGATCCTGATAGGACAGCAGCGCGGCGCGCTCTCCGGCATGTTCGGTGATCCACCGATGCGCGAGGTGCTGTTGCGCCAGCAGCTCGCTACGTTGAGCGAAAACTGGTGGCAGAAACCGGAACAAACCCCAGGCCGAATAACGCAGCGACTCAAGCCCCAGGTAACCCAGCAGGGCACACATGACCACGGCCACCACACGGTCCGCCCCTCGCTTGGCGAAAGCCGTCTTGATGATGCCACGCAGAGACAGCAGCTCGCGGAAAATGCCAGCCACCACCAGCGGCAACAGCGGCAGAAAGAACCGCTGGGTCGGAGGATAGTTCCAGAACAGAAATTGCACCGTGTAGAGGGCCCCGAACCAACCGTAGTGAACCAGGCGGCCCGTCCGCATCATCCGCACGCAGCCGCTGATCGACGCAATGGCCAACAGTCGCGCCACGGTCAGCGCGCCGAAGCCGGTGCTGGGATCGAAGACCAGCAACTCGCCAATCGACTTGACGGCGATGTTCAGGTTGCTGCCCAGCAGTTCGGGTAGTCCCGCCAGCGTCACATCGAGCCAGTAAAACCCGAAATAGTCGGTATAAAACAGTGTCGCCGGAGAGGCGGGAGCCCGATGCGCCGCCGCCCACCATTGCCAGCCCACTACAGCCGGCGCCATTGCGGCGAAGAACGTGGCGGCCCGGCGATACTGGCGGCGCCAAAGATAGACGATCGGCGCGGTGATGAGCAGCGGCAACGCGGCCGAGCGTGTCAGAAATGTCAGTCCACCAAGCGCGCCCGCCCATCCGGCTTTGCCGCGTTCGGCAGCCATCAGGCTGGCCATCAGCAATACCGTGAACCACAACTCAGACATGGCGAGCAGCCCGAATTGCACGGCGACAGGCGACAGCGCCACGAACGCCGCCATACCGCCGCACTGCCATTCGTTGAAACCGGCTTCTCGCAAAAGCCGCCGCGCGAGAAACACCGTGGCGAGCAGGCCAGCCCAGGCAACCAACATGACGCTGGACAAGTTGCCCGGGAACGAGGGATCGAGCAGCCACACCGCCGCCAGCAACGCCGGGTAGAGAGGCGGATACTTGGTTTGGTGCGGCTCACCCGGCAGGCTTGGGATGCGATAACCGTTGCCTTCGGCTACGGACTTTGCCGTCACCATGTAGATCGCGTCGTCGTGAAAGAGGCCCAGTTGCGGCATCGCGCGCCATGTCCACGCGAGCCACGCCGACGGCAGAAGAGCGAGGCAAATCAACGCGGTGACCAGCCACCGTTCACGCATGACCGGCCACCGGCCGCCAAGCCTGCAGAAATGCCTTGCGATACGGAATCTCGACGAACCGGTGCACCGCCGCCGACAACCCCAACGCCACCGCAAAGGTAACCGCCAGGAACGGCAGTTCCTTCGGATTCATAGGCACACCGTTCTCTTGATTGATGGAGAGCATCAGTCCCCAAACGGGCACATGCAGGATGTAGAGCGCGTAACTCCACTCGCCCAACAGCACGCAGGCCGGGAGCGCCAGGAATCGAGACAGGCCGCCGCGAGCCTCTGCCAGCACGATCAGCCATACGGCGAACACGGGGCAGAAGAGCCCGAGCGACACCAGATCGGCCTGGAGAGGCGTTCGCCACGCTAGCAGCGCGGCGGCGGACACCGGCGCGAGCCACGTGAGGATCGGCCAACGCTGCCAACGCGCACCGTCCCGCCAGATCCGGGCCGCCAGAATCCCCGCGGCAAATTCCGGCAACCGCAGCAGTGGATTGTAGTTCAGCACGTTGTTCCAGTCGCACGAGTCCGCGCCGTCACCCCAGGCCCATGCCGGCGTGTGGGGATCGAGCCAGGAAACCAACGCTGCCGACCCCAACAGCGCCGCCCAGCACGCCGCGGCGGCGGTGTATGGCTGCGAAGTGCGCCACAAGAACGGCCCGAGCCTGGGAAACGCCGCATAGAAAAACGCCTCCACCGAGAGTGACCAGCCGGGCGGATTCCAAAGCAACGCCAGCGACGGCACCCAAGCCTGCAACAATAGCGATGCGCTGACAAAAATCGCGCCAAAAGCGGCGGCGTCCCCCCGCCATAACTGAGAAATCGCCAGCGGCGTGAACAGCATGGCCCCGATCCAATACACAGGTACGATGCGCGCGACGCGGGCCCGCCGGAAATTGCCGGGCGATCCACGCAACCCATGGCCGTCCAGATAGTTGTAGGCCATCACGAAGCCGGAAAGGAGGAAGAAGACGTCCACCGCGAGGAACCCGCTGCCGAGCAGGTTGCGCACGGGCGCTGGCAATCGCGGCGCCAGTTGTTCGCCATAGTGATAGACCACGACGGCGGTGGCGAGGAAGAATCGCAGCCCCGTCAAGGCCGGAATGGCGGGGCGCGCGGCGGTCACATTGTTCAATCGGCCATTGGCGGCCGGAGTGTTAGAGCATTTTCGCCGTTACCGTAGTGTATTCGCGAGCGGGCTATGAAGGGCCGGGCAAGTACACGGGCAACGCTCCGGCCGAAGCCGTAAACCGGTACGCACCCGCCCTATGGTACTGATTCAGGGATGCCTTCGCCGTATATCCGGCCAATCTCTGCCCGGTCCGGTGAGAGGCCACTCGCGGTGATATCGATGCCGCCGCCAACATCTTGCACCTTGCCAACGTCGATTTCA
>JAYTKJ010000763.1:0-3255 GCA_043730365.1 Acidobacteriota bacterium
ACGCTAGACCTGCCCTCGGTCGCCCAGCAGGCTGACCAATCGCCCGACGTGTTTCTGGCAGAGCACCCGGAACCGCTCATCATTGACGAAGTCCAATACGCTCCCGGCCTCTTCCGCTACCTCAAAGCCGCTGTCGACGCCGATCGGGGCCGCAACGGCAGATTTATCCTCACGGGCTCGCAAAAATTCACGCTGATGAAAGGCATCTCCGAGAGCCTCGCCGGCCGCGCCGTGATCCTGGAGATGGACACGCTATCGAGCGCCGAAATCCTCGGCACGCCCGAAACCGCCACCATCGATACAGCCACGTTCCTGTGGCGAGGCGGGTTCCCGGCGCTGTACAAAGATCCTACGCTTCGAACGCAGGACTTCTATTCCAGCTACGTCGCCACCTACCTGGAGCGGGACCTGCGTCAACTGCTCCGCGTCGGCAACCTGCGAGACTTTGAGCGCTTCCTGCGGATCTGCGCTACCCGCTCAGCGCAAATGGTGAATCTCACAGACATGGCTCGTGACGTCGGCATCGCGGTCTCCACCGCCAAGGAATGGCTCTCGGCGCTGGAAGCCTCCGGGCACGTCTATTTGCTGGAACCCTACTTTGGCAACTTCGGCAAACGGCTCATCAAGTCGCCCAAGCTGTACATGCGCGACACCGGCTTGCTTTGTTTCCTCCTCGGCTTCGACAGCGCGGCGGCGCTGTTGCGCTCACAGTCGATTGGTCCGGTCTGGGAGACTTTCGTGCTGAATCAATTGATCCGTCACCAGCACTATACCGGCACTGCCGCCAAGCTTTTCTATTTCCGCGACACTCACGGTACAGAAGTCGACTTCCTGATCGAGCATAACGGCAAGGTGCGGCTCATGGAAGCCAAGTGGAACGAAATTCCCGATGCTGGCGACGCCAAGCAAATCGTCAAAGTGCGGGCCTGGTTCGGCGCGCTGGCGGCAGACGAGCATTGGATCGCCTGCCGCACCTCGCACCCGCACCTCTTGGCCAGCCCGCCAGGCGTGCGCGCGATTGACGCGTGGCGAATGCGCGATTGGTTCCCCTCGTCAGACTGAGCGAAGGGCGGGCCGCTACTTCTTTTGCGAAGCCGTCAGCGCCTGATCCAGATCCCATTCCAGATCCGCCAGGTCTTCGAGGCCAATCGACACGCGTACCATCTCTGGTGACACCCCGGCTGTTCGCTGCTGATCGGCCGAAAGCTGCTGGTGCGTCGTCGCCGACGGCTGAATCACCAGGCTCCGCGCGTCGCCCACATTGGCCAGATGCGAGAAGACTTTGAGGTTATCGACAAACTTCCGCGCCGCCTCAAACCCGCCCTGTACGCCGAAGCTGAACACCGCGCCTGCGCCCTTGGGCAGATACTTCTGCGCGAGCGAATAGTAGCGGCTCGAAGGCAGGGAAGGATAGTTCACCCACGTCACCAGCGGGTGGCCTTCGAGGAACTTGGCGACGGCCATCGCGTTGGCTACGTGCCGTTCCATCCGCATGCCCAGCGTCTCGATGCCTTGCAGGAATAGGAACGCGTTGAAGGGGCTGACGCACGGCCCCAGGTCGCGCAGCCCTTCCACGCGGGCCCTAATGATAAATGCGATCTGCGGGAGCGCCTCGGCGAAAACCAGCCCGTGATAGGCGGGAGTCGGTTTGTTGAGCAACGGGTGGTTGCTCTTGGCCCAATCGAATTTTCCCGCGTCGACGATGACGCCGCCAATCGACGTCCCATGTCCGCCCATGAATTTGGTCAGGGAGTGCAGCACGATGTTGGCGCCATACTCGATCGGCCGGCACAGATAGGGCGTGGCAAACGTGTTGTCGATCACGAAGGGCAGGTTGTGTTCGGCCGCCACCTTGGCTACCGCTTCGATGTCCAGCACCGCGCCGCTGGGGTTCGACACCGTCTCGGCGTAGAGCAGCTTAGTCTTTTTCGTGATTGCCTTCCGGAAGGCATCCGGATCGTCGGCGTTGACGAATTTCGTGTCCAGCCCCATGCGGCGGAAGCTCACATCGAACTGGGTGTACGTGCCGCCATACAGCGTTGAAGCCGAAACCATCTCGTCGCCGGCCTCCATCAGGCTGTTGATGGTGAGCAGTTGCGCCGCCTGCCCGGACGCCGTGGCTAGCCCCGCCACTCCGCCTTCGAGCGACGCCACGCGCTTTTCCAGTACGTCCGTCGTCGGGTTCATCAGCCGCGTGTAGATGTTGCCGAACTGCTGCAAGCCAAACAGCGCGGCTGCGTGCTCGGAGTTGTCAAAGGTGAACGAGGTGGTTTGATAAATCGGCACGGCCCGCGAGTGGGTGGTCGGGTCCGGCGTATAGCCTTCGTGCAAAGCACGCGTGTTGAAGCCTAGCTTGCGTTCTTCAGACATAAAGTTCAAATGTTAGCGCAACCACACGTCCAGATGTTGCTGCACGAAAGCGTCGTCGTTCCAGTCGGGATATTGACGATAGACGCGGTCGATCTCTTCCATCTGTCCCGGCGACAGATCCTCGCGTTCATCCAGGCACCATCGGCCCGCTAGCAGGCCCTGCCTTCGCAGCACTTCATGCAAGCCGGCAATGCAGCCGTGAAAGCCGTTGGCCGAGTCAAAGAAGGCCGCGTTCGCGTCCGTGACTTCGTTGTTCTCGATGAAGAATCCGTCGTGAGGAATCGCGGCCCAATGCACCCGCTCCATCAAATCCACGGCGCGTTTGGTCCACACCGCCCAATGGCCAAGCAGTCCCCCGGCGATGCGCCACTCTTTGTTGCCGAACCGATACACGTTCAGCAGATCCAGCACGATGTTATCGTCGTTGCCGGTGTAGAGCGCGATATCGGATCGGCCTGAGTCCGCCACCGCGCGCACCACGTCCAGTGTCTGATAGCGGTTGAACGGCGCCATCTTGATCGCCACTACGTTTTCGATTTCGGCAAAGCGCCGCCAGAACGAATAGGGCAGCACTCGTCCGCCCACCGCCGGCTGCAGGTAGAACCCGAACAACGGAGCGACTTCGGCCACTCGCCGGCAGTGCTCAATCAGTTCGCCGGGCGAGGCGGTCTGGAGCGCCGCCAAACTCAGCAGCACGGCCTCGTAGCCAAGGCCGCGGGCGAGTTCAGCATCCCGCACCGCTTGCCCGGTGTTGCCGATCGCGCCCGCCACCTTGATCACATCGTGCCCGCGCATCTCCTCCATGGCGAGCCGCAGCACCGGTTCAAACAACCCGACGCGGGGATCGCGAATCGCAAACTGCGTAGTGTGAACACCTACGGCCAC
>JAYTKJ010000764.1:0-3916 GCA_043730365.1 Acidobacteriota bacterium
CAACACGAACGCCCCGGCGCGCCTGGCCGCCGCGAGCACCGTGCTCAGCCGCTTGGATTCGCGCAGATGCCCGAACACCCCGAACAGGAAAGCGCCGGCCGGCAGATTCCATTGCGCGCGCAACGCCAGGACGGCATAAGGATCAGCGGGCGGGGGCGTTGCCAGCAGATGCGGAATCTCGGCGATCCGGGCCGAGGGCGCATGCGCGCGTACCATAGCGGCAGCGCCGGGATTGTGGACGATCACCGTCTGCGCGGATTCGGCGAGGCGCTTGAGCATCGGATAAGCGAAGTAGGCCGGTTCGGAGCCGGACTGCGAGCGGTTCCGCCATAGCCGCTGGGCCAAGTGGCGATGCCACTCGCCGTAGTTGTAGACGAACTCATCTACGTACCGGCGCTCGTCGCCGAAGCCAAGGTAGAAGTGGTGAAGCACGGCGTCGTGAATCACGACGACGCCGGGCCGGGTGAGCGCGCGATCATGGATGTCGCGGTGCAGCGGATTGTTGCCGATGTGATAGAGGTCGACATCGCCGCCGCCGTTGACGTTGACCTGGACTCCGGCCTGGCGCAGCGCTTCCGCCATGGCGGCGCCATAGTCGGCCACGCCCGTGCGCGCCGGAGGCATCGGACAATGGAAACCGATTCTCACGGCTCCGGAACTGTCTTCCTGACACGCTTGCCGAACAGCGCCGTGCCCACCCTTATATGCGTCGCGCCTTCCTCGATCGCGATTTCAAAATCATGCGACATGCCCATCGAGAGCGCCGTCAATCCGTGCCCCGCGGCGAGTTCCCGCAAGCGGCGAAAGATGGGGCGCGATTGTTCACCGTAGTCACTCCACGGCGGCATGGTCATCAAGCCGAGCAGCCGCAGATTTGGACAGGTGCGGATGCCTTCGATCACCGCCGCCACCTCGGCCGGAGCGCAGCCGTACTTAGCCGCTTCGTCGCTCAACTTGACCTCGATCATCACGTCCAGCGGCGCGCCCACTTCGTTCAGCCGCCTCGCCAGCTTGGCCGAATCCACCGTCTGAATCACGTGGAAGATCTCGCCGGCCTTGCGGCTCTTGTTCGATTGCAGATGCCCGATCAGATGAAAGCGCGCCCCGGCCAGATGCCGCACCTCCGGATGCTTGCCCTCAAACTCCTGCACATAGTTCTCACCGAAGTCGCGCAGGCCCGCGTCGTAGGCTTCGATCAGGGCCGCCGCGGGAAAGACTTTGGACACCGCCACCAGCGTGATTTCCTCACGCCGCCGGCCCGCCCGCAGGCAGGCGCTGGCGATTCTCTCCTCAACTCGAGTGAGATTTTCTTGGATACTCACGCACTACTATTCTAGTGACCGAGCTCGTCAGGACGCTGGAAGAATTCGTGGCTGGGTGCCGCGAGCCCGTTTTGATCGAGGCCGGACAGGAGCCGATCCGCCTGCTGCCGGGCCAATATGAATGGTCCGTAACGGCGGGCCGCGCCATGATCGAGGCCTGGGATGATTCGCGCCGCCTGGCCCGGCGCATCAGCTCCATCGTGCGGCGCCAGCCGGGGATGGTCACGCTGGCGATCGAGCGCTTCGGGTCCAAAAATGGCACGCTGCTGGTGGTGGACCGCGCTCGCCCCGCTGGGCTCGACCCGGCCCGCCGGGCCGCGCGCCTCGTGTTGCGCGAGCGCTTCCGCCGATTCCTCTCTCGTCAATTCGCCGGTTGGACGGTGGATGAGCTCACTACTGAGGCCAACCTTGAAAATAGCTTGTCGCCCGCCTATCCTCGCGCCATGCTGCGGCGCGGCTCTTGCGCGTGGGCGGCCATCGCGGCGCCTGATCAACTGACGGCGGCCGATCACTCGCTCACCTTCGGCCTGATTTGGCTTGAGTATCTGCGCCGCCGAGAGCGCCGCCGGTTACTCGTCGAAGGCCTGTGCCTCTTCCTGCCCAATGGCAAAGCGCTGACCACCTGCCTGCGCGCGCGGTGGTTTAATCCCAATGCGGCGCGACTGTCGGTGTTTGTGTATCGGGGCGATTGGGAAGAGCCGGTGGACCCGGCGCACCACGGCAATCTGGATACGCGCATTGAACCCGCGTGGCAATCGGCCCAGCCGGCGCGCGGCGAGCCCAGGCGGCCGGAGGCAATCCTCGAAGCCATCGTGCGGACGAACCCGTCGCTCTTCGATTCCTCCCTTCTTCCCGAGCCGGTCTACGGCCAGGTTCCCGCGCTGGCGGGCGGCGAGCGGGGCGTGATTGACCTGCTGGCGGCGAGTTCAAGTGGCCGGCTGGCAGTGCTCGAACTCAAGGCCTCCACCGATATTCATCTGCCGCTGCAGGCGCTCGATTATTGGCTCCGCGTGCGCTGGCACCACGAGTGTGGGGACTTTACGCGGCATGGCTACTTCCCTGCCCTCGAGCTCCAACCGGCGCCGCCCCGCCTCATCTTCATCGCCCCGGCGCTGCAGTTTCACCCCACCACCGAGACACTGCTGCGGCACTTCTCGCCATTGGTCGAGGTAACGCGCATCGGTCTGGCGGTAGAATGGCAGCAGGACCTGCGCGTGATGTTGCGGCTGGAAGGCGCACGCGCGCCGGACTGATTCCGCCAGCCAACGCGAATGTCCACATCCATCCTGAGTCAGATTCGACAGGCCATAGAGCAACTGAACCCTCACGAGGTACGTGAGCATGCCGAGATCGATATCTGGGTACGCCTCAACGCCACCTCTGAACAGGGTTACCGCGAGATGGAGGGCTTCTTTTCGCCCACCACCGCGTCGCCGGAGAAGCGCCGTGAGATTCTCAAGTGCGTGTACCGGCGGCAGCATGACGGCCCCACCGATCCGCATATTGATGTGTACGAGCCCGGCCTCGAGCGGCCCGAGGGCTCGTTCGTATTCAATCCGCGCCGGCCCACTGAATTGATGGACGACATTCTCGCCGAGAAGCAGGAACTCGGGCTGCCGATCGCGCGGCTGTTCCCGCATTTTCGCAAGCAGGTTACCGAGCAGGTAATTTTCAACATAGCTCGCGAGAACGCCACGTTTGCCCTGATGAGCGCGCTGCCTGAGCTGGCGCCGGGCATGCAGATTCCGTGGGCGCTACCGGAGATGGTGTCGGACGCCAGTGTGCTCACCGTGAATCAGATCCGCATGGCCTTCCTGCTGGGCGCCGCGTATGACCGGCCGGTGGGCTACCGCGAGCAAAAAGGCGAGATCGCCGCCATCATCGCCGGCGCCTTCGGATGGCGTGCGGTGGCGCGTGAGCTGGTGAGCAAGATCCCGTTTGGCGGCGGCATTCTACCGAAGGCGGGCATCGCTTTTGCCGCTACCTATGCGGAGGGCTTGTCGCTGGAGCGGCTTTATCGCGTAGGCTCCGGATTCTCGCGCATTGAGCGCAAGCTTGCCTATGGCGAGGCGCTGACGAAGGGCAAGGATGTCGCTTCTGCCATCTTTGACTCGCTGCGCCGCAAGAAGAAGGGCCAGTAGCCGCTTCCCGTAACCTTCGCGTCGCGGTAAAAATGGCCGTTACCGGGCCCCCCGCACAGCCCTCCGCCGTTGGGCGGCTGGCGTCACGGTCCTTCGTGGACGCAGCCTTGCGTTGTCGCCCACTAGGGTCACTAGGGGGTGTGGCGGGTGACGGATTATCCAGGCGGGCCGGGGCGGGCCAAGCTCTACGGCGAACGGTCCGCCAAGCGACATACGTTCAGCGGGATGATCTGCTCGGGTGAGCCGATCATGACCAAGTGGAAATTGATGCTGGCGGCACGCTCGTCTGGCCGCGGCGGAGCAGCGCTCTCATTGGCGGCTTTCGGCAGATATGCTTGGCGGCTCTGGATCTAGCCCAACCTTCGCAGCTAAACCCCATTTCGGGGAAAGATTGAGCAAATCGGCGAGCTAAGCCCCTCGCTGTCAATAAACCATTTCCAGAAGTGCTTGTAG
>JAYTKJ010000765.1:0-5334 GCA_043730365.1 Acidobacteriota bacterium
CGGACGGCGGCAGAACGTGGAGCGCGCCGGAGACGCCGTTTTCCAGCGCATTTCAAGGCGTGCGCGGATCGCTCCAGGTGGTCTACGTGACGCGGCTGGACCGAGGACTCTTGGCAACGGCGCTGTGGGTGGATCGCGAAGCGTATCCTGGGCAGCCGTTGTTTCACGCCGAGACCGAGGGCTGCCTGCCGATGCGGATTCTGGTCGCGAACTCGGGCGACGAGGGCCGGTCTTGGTCTGAGTGGCGTGAGGTGGGCGTCACGCTTGATGTAGGTCCGCCGAGCCTCACCAGTCCAGCGGTGCGCCTGGCCGCGAGCGGGCGAATCATCATCAGCATCGAAACCAACAAGCCGTATCTGGACCGTTCACCCTGGTTGCAACGCGTGGTGCACTGCGAGTCGATCGACGGCGGAGCAACATGGTCCGCACCGCGCACAGTCTGCCAGGATTCCACCGGCGCAGTCTTTCATTGGGACCAACGGCTGGCGGCGGCGCCTGGCGGCGATTTACTCGCCGCTTTTTCCTGGACCTACGACAAGGCCGCCAACCGCTATCTGCCGATTCGCCGTCACATCAGCCGCGACGAAGGTCAAACGTGGTCCACCGATCAACTCGACTTTGCCGATCAGCCCGCGCATCCGGCGGTGCTCCCTGATGGACGCACGGTGCTGGCCTGGGTGGATCGCTACGGTACGCGCTCCATTCGCGCGCGGTGCGCCAAAACGATTGACAGCGTGTTCGACTCAGCAAGCGAGGTGGTGCTGTATGAAGCCGCCACGCCGGCGCGCCAAACCGGAGACACGGCCGGCATGCTCACAGACATGAGCCTGTGGTCATTCGGTCTGCCCTATGCCGAAGCGCTGCCGGATGGCCAGAGCGTGCTGGTGGTTTATTACGCCGGTGCGGCGGACTGCATGGACATTCGCTGGGCGCGGCTGGCGGTGGCGGGTCTACAATAGGCACGAGATGAGACGACCACCACGCATGACCCAACCGAGCCGCCGCGAACTCGTGGCCGCCATCCTGGGCGCGCCCCTATTGGCCGCGCCGGCCATCGCCGCCCCTACTGCGCCCGTCGCGATCGCCAAATGCCCTTCCTACGATCTGGATCAGGTGGAGTTGTTGAACGGCATGTTCGAACAACTCGGCGGCCTGTCTGGCATCGTGAAAAACAAGACCGTCACCGTAAAGGTGAATCTTACGGGCAGCCCGGCTCTTAAGCTCCAAGGCCGGCCGCTGGGCGTTACGCACTACACGCATCCCAAACAGATCGCCGCGCTAGCACACTTGCTGGACCGCGCCGGCGCACGCCGGATTCGCTTTGTAGAGAGCGCATGGGCCACCGCCGGGCCGCTTGAGGAATGCATGCTGGACTCGGGTTGGAACGTGCGGCAACTCAAGGCCGTGTCTACGAAGGTGAGCTTTGAAAATACCAACGGCTTGGGCACGCAGAAGAAGTACGTGAAGTTCGCGGTGCCCGGCGGCGGCGAGATTTTTCCGTCCTACCATCTCAACCAGATCTACGACGAGACGGACGTCTTCGTCTCGATGGCCAAGCTGAAGAACCACGCCACGTGCGGCGTGACGCTCTCGATGAAGAATATTTTCGGCATCACGCCCGCTTCGATCTACGGCGATGACGCGGGCCGCGACAATCCGAATGAGACGCCCACCAAGGGGCGAGGCGAGGTGTGCCACGCCGGCAAACGCAATCCTTCGGCGATCGCCGCGCCAGAGCGAAATCCTTCGTCCAACCGGGCGGCCGAGTTCCGCATGCCGCGTATCACCGCCGAGTTGGTCGCTGCCCGGCCGATCCACATCGCCTTGATCGACGGCATCGAGACGGTGACGGGCGGCGAGGGCCCGTGGATTGGCGGACTGCGGCACGTCAAACCCGGCGTGATGATTGTGGGCACGAATCCGGTGACCGCCGATACCGTTGCCACTGCGGTCATGGGCTATCAGCCGCGCGCGGCCAAAGGCGAAGGACCGTTCCGCAAATGCGACAACACTCTGCTGCTGGCCGAGGCACTGGGAATCGGCACCGCCGAGCTGAGCCGGATTGAAGTCCGAGGCGCGGCCGTAGCCGATGTGATGTTTCCCTTCCCCGTCTAACCGATAAAAAGATACAATTAAAGAAGTTATCGCCCTTGCCCGGCGAATTGTGCCATGCAATCGGTTTATGCAGTCGTGGTGTCGGTCCTCGGGCGGCTGACTCCAGCCGTTCTGCTCGATATTTTTCTGACCGCGTTTCTCATCTACCAGTTTCTGATGATGATTCGCGGCCGGCGCGCCGCCCACGCCTTTGCCGGCCTGACGGTGCTGGTGTTTCTCTACTTGGTTGCCCTCTACTGGAACCTGGAATTGCTGCGGACACTGCTGGCGACGCTGGCCCCCTACAGCGCTTTCGGACTGATGGTGATGTTCCAATCGGAAATCCGTCGCATGCTGGCAAGAATCGGCCGGCGTGGCTGGATCGGGTTTGCAGGCAGGCTCAAGCGGCGCGAATTCGTCGAAGAGATTCTGCTGGCCGTTGATTATCTCTCACGCTCACGGACGGGCGCGCTCATTGTGCTGGAACGCGACATGGGCCTGCGCACGTTTGTGGAGAGCGGCGTGCCCATGGATGCGGTGGTTTCGCGTGATCTGCTGCTGGCGATTTTCCAGAACAAAGGCGCGCTACATGACGGTGCGGTGATCGTGCAGAATGAGCGGGTGGCCGCGGCCGCCTGCTTTCTGCCGTTGACCACCAATCCGGTGATGTCGAAATCGGGCACGCGGCATCGGGCGGCGATTGGCGTGACTGAGGATAGCGATTGCTTGACCGTCGTCGTTTCCGAGGAAACAGGCCAGATCTCAGCGGCAGGCCTCGGGCATCTCCTGCGCGATCTCTCCGTGCAGCAGTTGGGCGAGTTGATCACGCTCCATTTGAATGGGAATACGAGCGAGGCGTCCTTTACCCCGGACGCGGATCCGGCTTCCGGCGATCAGGCCACCAGCGCAATCGAGAGCCGCGATACGGTGAACCTATGATCGGGCTGATTACCAACAACTGGCATTACAAGGCAGGCTCGGTAGTGTTGGCCGGTTTATTATGGTTGGGATTGGTTGAGGAGTCTGAACTAGCTACTTCGGTGCTGGTGCCGGTTCAATACAAGAATGTCCCTAAAGATATGGAGCTAGGGTCCGATGTAACCGACAAGGTGCATTTGGAAGTTCGAGGTCCTTCATCTAAAGTCAGCCAGGCCGCTTTGGCGGACTCCAGCGTGTTGCTGGACCTACGCCCCGTTACGCAAACGGGGGACCGGACCTTTCCGATTGATGAGGCTGCCTTGATGCTGCCGTCAGGCGTAAGATTGGACCGGGCCATACCGGCCCAGGTGCGGCTGCATTTTGAGCGGCGGGTGGTCAAGGAAGTGCCAGTGCGGTCGCGGGTTCGCCACCGGCCGGCGGAAGGCTACGAGATAGCCTCCGAGAAAATTGAGCCTGAGAATCTGCGCGTAGTTGGTCCGGAGAGCCGGGTGGCCAAGGTGGTGAGCGTGGACACAGATTCCATTGATGTGGATCATCTCAAGGACGCCACCGAGGTGTTTCAGGTGCATGCCTATCTGTCAGACCCGCAGGTGCGGTTTGACGGTGATGGGCAAGTTAAAGTTCGGATCGAAGTGAGAAAAACAGGAAGCTCGCCGCACTAAGTGATAGTGCGGGCAGAAGCGGCCGTGATGAGTTGAGGAGGAGAGGTAGCACGTGTCTAGACAACTTTTCGGCACCGATGGTATGCGCGGTGTGGCGGGACAGTATCCGTTGGATCCGCAGACCGTTCACGCGGCGGGAGCTTCGCTGGGGGCTTGGTGCCGCGAGCATTCGCCGGCCGGCGAGTCTCCGGAAGTAGTGATTGGGATGGATACTCGCGAATCCGGACCCTGGATTGCCGAGCAGGTAGCCGGCGGACTGGCGCGCGAGGGCGTGCAGGCACGGCTGGCCGGAGTGATCACTACGCCGGGCGTGGCGTACCTGACCAAGACCGATGCCTTTCTGGCGGGCGTCATGATCTCGGCTTCGCACAATCCGTTTGGCGACAACGGCATCAAGATTTTTGGCCACAGCGGCTACAAACTGCCGGACGCCGATGAGTTAAAGATTGAAACCGGTATCTTCCGGCTGAAGGAAGAAGGCATTGAAGCCAGTCCGCGCAAGATGGAAGTGGAGGCGCGGCTCGATGCGCGGTATCTGGAATATCTGCTGAGCACGTTTCCCGGACGGCTGGGCGGTTTCAAGGTTGTGATCGATTGCGGCAACGGCGCGGCCTCGCGGCTGGGTCCGGAGTTGCTGGAGCGGCTGGGGGCGCAGGTGATCAGCATCGGCTGCGAACCGGATGGCCGCAACATCAATCTCGATTGCGGCGCGCTTCATGTCGACAAACTGCGCCAGCGGGTGTTGGACGAAAAAGCGGATGCCGGTTTTGCCTTCGATGGCGACGCGGACCGCTGCATCGGAGTCTCGGGTTCCGGCGCGATCATTGATGGCGATCTGGTGCTTCTCATGATGGCCCGCTATCTCAAGGCTCGCGGGCGGCTGGTCAGCAACGACGGCACGCCGGTGGTGGTGGCGACGGTGATGTCGAACCTGGGCTTTGAACGCGCGCTTGAACGCGAGGGCATCACGCTGGTGCGCGCGGCGGTGGGCGACAAGTATGTGCTTGAAGAGATGGTCCGGCGCGGCGCCTCGATTGGCGGCGAACAATCCGGCCACCTCATTTTCCTTGAGCAAGCCACCACCGGTGACGGGATGCTGACGGCGCTACGCGTACTCGAGATCATGAAGGTTGCCGGTGAGACGCTGGATTCACTCGCCAGCGGCTTGCAGGTTTACCCGCAAAAGCTGGTCAACGTGCGGGTGAAGGAGCGCAAACCGCTCAGTGATCTGGTGGCAGTGAATGACGCGATCCAATCAGCCGAGCGGCAGTTGGGCAGCGAGGGGCGCGTGCTGGTGCGGTTCTCGGGCACCGAACCGCTGCTGCGCGTCATGGTGGAAGGGCCCACCAATGAGAGCGTGAATACGCACTGCGCTTCGATTGCGGGCGCGATTCGCCTGGAGTTGGGTACAGTTTAGTCTGTTGTCCTGGCCATTCATTAACAGGCACTCGTAGCTGAGCCGCGCGCGCAAGCAAACGGTAATGAGTGCTTCAATCAAGCGCCCGCGAATGTAAAGGCTTGGTTGAGACAGGACACTAGCACTACTGTGTCATAAAGCTGCAGGGCTACTCAACGAGTCCAAGCACGCGCCGTACAATGCCGTCGCGCAGTACCGGGACGTTGAAGTTGACGAGAAGTC
>JAYTKJ010000766.1:0-6227 GCA_043730365.1 Acidobacteriota bacterium
GCCGTGCTGGTGCGGGCTGCCTGGTCGACGCCGGCGTTGCCTAAGACCGCGGTCTTGGCCCGCCTCGCGAACGGCTGGAATCTGGCGGGCGTGGCGCTGCTGAAAACCGGCACGCCGTTCACGGTGCAGGCTGGCTCAGACGGACCCGGGTTCGGTAATGTGGACGGTAATGGCGGAGACCGCCCGAATCTGCTCGACCTGTCGGTACTGGGCCGCACCATCGGCAATCCGGATACGTCGAAGGCACGGCTGCCGCGCGCGGCTTTTGCGTACTCCGGCCCTCTCGCGGAATATGGCGGTTCACTGGGCAAGAACACGTTCCGCAAGGGCGGCATCTACAACGTCAACGCGTCGCTCGCTCGTAGCTTTGCCGTCGCCACGGAGAAAAAGTTGACGGTACGTGCCGAGTCCATCAACTTCTTCAACACACCGCAGTTTGCCGACCCCGGCTTTGAATTGACCAATCCGAATTTTGGTGCGATCACCAATACGCTGAACGACGGCCGGACGTTTCGGGTGGCGCTGCAATTCGGCTGGTGACGGTTAGAAGTAATATTTGAAACCGAGTTGGACGGTGCGAGCGCCGACTTTGGTGCCCGTGATCTGTCCAAAGTTGTTCGCCCCGAAGGCCGAGGCGGGGTCGCTGAAGATCGGGGTGTTGGTGACGTTGTTGGCCTCGAGGCGGAACTCGGCGCGTTGACCCTCTTTGGTGCGCCAACTCTTCAGGAGAGCGCCGTCGAAGGTCTTGATGCCGGGTCCACGATAGCCGAGATAGCGGGGCGCGGTGCCGAAGGTATCGGGTGCCGGCTGCGAGAAGGCACTGCGGTTGTAGTAAGTGCCGTTGATGCGGTCGACCACCCCGCCGGCGACGGAGGGATCGCCGATGAGATTGGGGCGCTGTGTGCCGTTGTAGAGAACACCGCCGTTCTGGCTGATTTGCAGCGGATTGCCGCCTTGAAAGACACTGAAGCCGCTGACTTCCCAGCCGCCGAGGATGCCGTCCACCAGTCGATTGGCGCTGCCGAAGAACTTCTTACCGTGACCGAAGGGCAACTGATAGGCGCCCGAAATCACCACGCGGTGCCGGATGTCATGCGCGGAAAGCGACTTCTCCAGCCCGCGCTGGAAGGGATTCTGCAGCGAAGTGGTGCCGCCCAGCCACGTGACGTTGCCGGACGAGACCGACGAATCGTCAATCATCTTCGAAAAGGTGTAGTGGCTAAGCAGAGTCAGTCCCTGGGAGAAGCGCTTCTCGTATTTTAGTTGCAGCGCGTGATAGTAGGAGTTCGCCGTAGCGGGTTCGGCGGTACCGGCGCTGGCGCCGTCATATTGGGTCATGGGGCGCAGCAGGCGGAAACGCTGAATGGTGGAGCGATTCATGTTCACGGCGATGGGATCGGTGAGGACGCCGAAGAACGGATTGGGCACGGAGGCATTGAGCTGGTCGCGGGTGTACTGACCACTGCCGGGATACCATACCGACAACGGCAGCAGGCTCAAACTAGTGACGGGGTAGAAGAGGTGAGCGCCGCGGCTGCCTGTGTAATTGGCTTCCACGACCGAGCCCTGTTGTAACTCGCGCTGGAGGGAGAAGTTCCAGCTATAGTATTCCGGGTTGCGGTTGTAGCTGGGCACGGGTGTGCCGACGCCGAGACCAAGGAAGGTCCGGTCGCCTAGCGCACGGCCGGGAGGCAAGAGCATGCCGTCCGGATAAGGATTGTTGAGCTTGGCGTACTGCGTGGCGTTCGAATCCAATGAGTAGTTCGGGGCGGCGTTGACATTGAAGCCGGCGCCGGTGTGGCCATAGACCGTAGCCCGCGACAACTGATAGAGCAGGCCCCAAGCGCCGCGAATGGACGTCTTGTTGTTGGCCGCGTAGGCGAAGCCGAGGCGCGGGCTGAAGTTGTTGTAGTCACCGTTGAACGGTGAGCGCGTCTTCCCGTCCACGAACTTGATGACACCCTTCAGGTCATAGCCTGGAACCGAGATGGGCGACTTGGCATTGAGATCCCAATAGCTTTGGCGATCCTGGGTTTCCCATCGCGGGATGTCAAACTCATAGCGCAGTCCGAGGTTGAGGGTCAGCTTGCGGGTGATCTTCCAATCGTCTTGCAGGTAGTAACCCATGTAGCGCGAGCGTGTGAAGGCTTTGGGGTCAATGTGGAACTGGCCGCCGGTGCCCCAGCCGAGGAGCATCGTCGCCAGGCCGTTGCCCTGGAAGTTGTTGCCAACGTTCTGCAGTTGGCGCGTAACCTGCGAGCCGAACGCGGCTTGTCCGGAGGGGAAGCCAGGCTGGAGATAGTCGAGGAAGTTCTGGCGGAACTCAGCGCCGGCCTTGATGGTGTGGCCGCCAATGAATTTGGAGTAGGAACCGGAGAACTGATGGACGCCTTCCTGGCGGTCCATGATCAGGTAGCCTTCGGTGCCAATATCCGTATAGCCTTCGGGCGCCATGGTCGGGAAAACCGGATAGGTGGCGTTCTTCTTCATATACTCGGGGAAGCCGAGTGAAGTGAGGTCAAAGGGCTCCATCGCGTTACGGTGGAAGTCAGAATAGATCAGGCCGTAGCGGACAGTCCAGACGGTAGTGGCATTCTCCGTCCGCGTGAAGTCAGTAACAACCGAGTGAGTCCGCGTCTTGGTGGGGCCGTCGTTAAACGTAAAGGCCGGATTGCCCTTGCCAAAGATGTTGGGCGGATTGCCGAAGTTGCGGTTCTCACTGTAGCGGCCGGTGAGGCGCATCTTTTCGTTAATGTTGTGATCGCCCTTGAGATCCATCTGGCGCGATCCGCTTTGATTGACGTCCTGCACGAACCAGTTGTTCGTATTGGTAACTGCGTTGGTGACCTGATTCTGCTTCGGGAAGAAGGCCAGAGCCTTAAGCGCGATCGGGTCCAAGCGGCCTTGGGGAATGGTGTTGCCGGGGAAAGGCTGGCGTTCGAGTTGACCTGCAGCGTTGGTGGACGTAGCGAAGGGGTCGAAGATCTGGATCATCTGGCCGTTGGACTGGCGGGTCTGCGTGAAGTTGCCCGCGCGTTCAAGGTCTGTGGGAAACGTGGCGGTCTGGCTATAGGGGCTCTTCTGCCTGGTGTATTCGTAGGCGGCGAAGAAGAAGGTCTTGTTCTTTCTCACAGGCCCGCCCAGGACACCGCCCAGCTGGTTGCGCCGGAAGTCCGGCCGAGGTGAGTTGTTCCGGTTGGCAAACCAGCCGTTGGCGTTTAAGTCCGAGTGCCGAAGAAAGTAGAAACCCGTGCCGTGGAAAGCGTTGGTGCCGGACTTGGTGACCATGTTGACCACGGCGCCGCCGGTTTGGCCGTACTCAGCAGGAAAGAAGTTGGTCTGCATCTTAAACTCTTGCACAGAGTCCACCGATGGCTTGTACTTCAGGTCCGTGATGCCGGAGTTCTGCTCAACCGTGGTGACGGTCACGCCGTCGACCATGACATCGGAAGTGGAATTCCGCGAACCGTTGGCCACGAAATTGGTATTGGTGGCGCCGCGCGCACCGGCCGAGCCGACCACGCCGGGCGTCAGGTAGACCAGCGCCAGCGAGTCGCGGCCCAGATTGGGCAGCGAGATCATGAACTTGTTGTCGATCACCTGGCCGAGGCTGGCGATCGTGGTGTTGAGGAGCGGAGCCGCAGATTCGACATTAACTGACGTTGTGATATCGCCCACTTGGAGTTGCACGTCGAGCGTGGCGGCCTGCTGCACCTGGAGATCAAAATTTTTCTGCACAAATTTCTTGAAGCCGGCCGCTTCCACACTCAAGACATATTTGCCGGGCTGCAGGGCGGTTACGACATAACGGCCCAGAGAATCGGTAGTGCTGGGGTGATCCACGTTCCGATCGGCCTCGGTGACGGTGATTTTGGCGCCAGGAAGGGCGGAGCCGCTGGCGTCGGTAACCGTGCCGCGAAGCGAGGCAGTGAAGGACTGGCTCCACCCCGTGCATGCCACAGTGAGGGCAACAATAAGCTGCATTAGGAAATGCTTTGGCATAAAAAATCTCTCCTGAATTCGGGCAAACCTCATTATAATACTCGTCGAATCGTGTCGTTGATAATAGACCTACGTGCCTAGATCCATCACCACGCCGGTGGCAGCGCTCGCCCTCGTTCTAAGCGCGGTGTCGTTGTGCGCCCAACCGCGTGAGAATCTCGATTTCCTCACAGATCTCCCTGACTTCGAAAAACTCCGGACGATGCTGCCGTCCTACCTCGAAGGCATCG
This sequence comes from Acidobacteriota bacterium, assembly GCA_043730365.1. GTDB lineage: Bacteria > Acidobacteriota > Terriglobia > Bryobacterales > Bryobacteraceae > VFZP01. Next base: position 4,233 of record JAYTKJ010000766.1, read on the forward strand.
CCCGAGTCCGCTTCGCCCAAAGACAAGTCGAAGCGGCCCGCATCGCTTCGCCACAGGACCTGGCCCAGCGGCGCACGTGGCTGCGATCGTTCATCACGCAATCGGTGGGAGGCTTCCCCGTTTCCACTCCGCTCCACGCGCGCGTCACCGGCGTGCTCCCTCGAGACGGCTATCGCATAGAGAAGATCATCTTCGAAAGCCAGCCGGGATTCTTTGTTACCGCCAACCTCTATGTCCCCACCCGCGGCCAGCCTCCCTATCCAGCCGTGCTGGTCGCGCTCGGCCATGAGCGAGGCGGCAAGGTGAATGGAGACTGGCAGACGCTGCTGGTCAATCTGGCGCGCCGTGGCTACATTGGTCTGGCTTGGGACCCACTTGGACAGGGTGAGCGGACGCAGTATTATGACCCGAAAACAAAGCAGCCCATTCTCGGCGCGCATCGCTACGTCATTGAGCACACGATGCCCGGGATCCAGTGCCTCCTCGTCGGCGATTCCGTGGCGCGCTACATGATCTGGGACGGCATACGCGCGCTTGACTATCTGTTGTCACGTCCTGAGGCCGACGCGCGGAACGTCGCCGTCACCGGCAACTCTGGCGGTGGCAACCTCACGGTGTACCTGGCCGCGCTCGATGACCGGATTCGCCTCGCTGCCCCCTCCTGCTGGCTCACCTCCACCAGCCGTCTGCTGGAAACACTTGGGCCGCAAGATGCCGAGCAGAGCCTCGTGCCGATGATCGCCGCCGGCGTCGAACAAGCAGATTTCATCGAAGCGTTTGCTCCGAAACCGTACTTGATCCTCGCGGCCATTCGCGATTTCTTCTCCATCGCCGGAACGCGCGCCACCTTCGCCGAAGCCAGCGCGGTCTATGAGCGCGCCGGAGCCGCCGGCCGCCTCGATCTGTTTGAAGCCGACGATGGTCACGGCTACACGCAGCCGCGGCGCGAGGCCCTCTATCGCTGGCTGAGTAAGTGGGTGCGCGGAACTGAGGATCCGGCTCCAGAAATCCCCGTCACCTCGGAGAGTGAGGAGTCACTTCGCTGCACGCGGACCGGACAGGTGGCCGATTCGCTGCAGAGTGAAACCGTCTATTCGCTCAATCGGAAGCGCGTGCCGGTTCGCCCCACGTTGCCAAAGGAGCAACTGCTGCAGCGTGTGCACACCCGCACGGCCTACGCCTCTCCTCAGAGCCCTCTGCACATCGCCAAATTCGGCGTGCTGCAGCGCACCGGTTATCGCATCGCGAAACTCACTTACGAAACCGAACCAGGCATTCTGATTCCGGCTCTCCTGTTTCTCCCGTCCACCGCGCATCCTGGTAAGCCGCCGGTCATCTACGTTCACGGACGAGGCAAATCCGCAGACGCCGCATCAGGTGGCGACATCGAAAAGCTCACCCTTGCGGGACACACCGTCCTGGCGATCGATCCGCGCGGCAGCGGCGAGACGGCCGTGCTCGAACCCCAGGACGGCCAGAAATATGCAGGCTACTTCGGCGACTACTCAAACACCATGAAGGCGCTCCTACTGGGCCGGACCATGGTTGGCATGCGCGCCGCCGATATCGTTCGCGCCATTGAGGTCGTGGCGGTTGAGACCGGTGTCACACCCGGTGAGGTCTTCGGCATTGGCAAGGAAAGCGGAGGCGTTCCCCTGCTCCATGCCGCCACACTGGATGACCGCTTTCGAAAAGTGGCGCTCCAGGGCGCGCTGCGCTCTTATCGCGAGATTGTCGATGCACCGTTGCATCGCGGCATCTTCGACGCCGTCATTCCCGGCGTGCTTCATGACTATGATCTCGCCGATCTGCTAGCAGTCCTCGGCCCCACCCGCGTGCGCACCTTCGACTCCGGTAGCACTAATGCGGCGCTGGCGTTCTTCGCCCAGCCTTAGTACTACTGTGTCATAAAGCTGCAGGGCTACTCAACGAGTCCAAGCACGCGCCGTACAATGCCGTCGCGCAGTACCGGGACGTTGAAGTTGACGAGAAGTC
>JAYTKJ010000767.1:0-3498 GCA_043730365.1 Acidobacteriota bacterium
GCCGGACCGGCGCGGATCACTCCCTCGTTTGGCTCTCGCTCGCTGCAAGAACGTGATGCCACCGGCCCGCTTCCTGTGTAGGCCCAAACCGATCCGTCGAGGCTGACCTGCGGCTCGTAAAGCTGATAGTAGATACGCTCGCAGTCGCCGCCGTCGCGATCGTTTACCTCTGCGACAATCTGAACGCCCGTCTGCGCGTTCCAGCGATAGATCCGCGAGTAGAATGGCTTCTCACTGCCCGCCGGCCGGACCGGAGAAGAGAAGTAGAGAGCATCGCCAGTTTGCGTGGTGTGCAGTCCGGCAAACTGGGCCAAAGCGGGCGTCACGAAAGCTGCGGCGAGTACGCACAAGCGCCTCATTGTCGAAACTCCAAACATTGTCAGACCCGGCTCTTCAACTTTAACGCAGGCGGCATGTCAGTCAGGTGCGCCAGAGTGTCGGGCTGGGACCGGACAAATTGTCCGGGGCGGGAGTAGGCAGCTCTGGGGAATCAACGATTTGCGGTTGGCGACTCAATTGCAATTCTCCAGGCATGAGATTACTGCTCTACACCGCGATGCTGGCCACCGCCCTATCGGCTCAGAACGGCGCGATGCCCGACGACACCCGTGGGTCTGCCAAGCTTTCCGAAGACCTTCGCGTTGACTTCTCCTCGGCGCGCGCGGTGAGAGGGGAAGATGAGGAACTGGACGTGATCGTGCAATGGAGCGATGACGCTCCGGCACAAGGCCGTTCGCTCGCCTTCCTGGCGTCGAGGCAGGACTTCGACGGCGTAGGGCTTTCGACGATGCGCCTCAAACGGTCCGAACTCGCCGAATTGGCGGCGGACCCCAGCGTTTCCTACATCAGCGCGGATCGCGAAGTAGGCGCGACGCATTTCCCGCCGTGGATGCTCAAGGAAGCGATCGGCTACCGCTTTGCGGCGATGACCACTCCGGAGCGCCCAGTGCAAACGGGGCAGGGCATCGGCATCGCCATCATCGACAGCGGCATTTCCGCCGACAGCTACCTGCGTAGCGGCTCCAATTGCGCCACCAGCCGGGTCGCTTACAGCCAGAATTTCGTTGCAGGGGAAACCACCACCAACGACGTCTACGGCCACGGCACGCACGTGGCGGGGATCGCCGCCGGAACGGGCTTGTGCCTGCCAGGCGCCTATGTGGACTTCTCAGGCATCGCCCGTGAAGCCAAGATCATCAATCTCCGCGCTCTCAACAGCCGCGGCGTGGGTACCGATTCGGCCGTCATCGCCGCGATTGACCGTGCGATTCAACTGAAGTCGACCTACAACATCCGGGTGATGAACCTCTCACTCGGCCGTACGATTCGCGAATCGTTCACGCTGGACCCGCTTTGCAAAGCGGTAGAGCGCGCCTGGAAGGCCGGTATTGTGGTCGTAGTCGCTGCCGGCAACAATGGCCGCGACAATTCGATGAACACGAAGGGCTATTCAACGATCACCTCGCCGGCCAACGATCCCTACGTGATCACCGTGGGCGCCACGCGCATGGTGGGCCACACGGGCCGCGAGGACGACACCGTCACTTCCTATAGCTCCAAGGGGCCGACGCTGCGTGACCGCATCGTGAAGCCCGATTTGGTGGCTCCCGGCAATGTCGTTTATGCGCGCATGGATCCGTCGGCTTACTTGGTCCAGTCATTCCAGAGCAACAAGGTCGGCGTGAGCATGGGAATGGGGCCCACCATCGACAACATCTTCCTGCTCAGCGGTACTTCGATGGCGGCGCCGGTGGTGGCGGGTTCAGTGGCGCTCCTCCTGCAGAAGGATTCCAGCCTCAAGCCCGATGAAGTGAAGGCTCGGCTGATGAAGACAGCGTGGAAGCCGTTTGTGGCGACGGCGGGCATCAACGATCGCGTTACCGGCGAGGCCTTCCAGCTTCAACACGATCTCTTCACAGTGGGCGCGGGCACGCTTGACTTGAAGGCCGCTCTGGCCAATACGGATCGCAGCACCCGCCTCGCGCTTTCGCCTCGTGTTGTGAAGGTGAATGGACAGGTCAAGATCGTCAAAAGCTACACCAACCTGTACGGCGGCACCAATGTGATCTGGGGTGAAAACGTGATCTGGGGCGACAACGTGATCTGGGGCGACAACGTGATTTGGGGTGATAGCGTACTGATGGGGTCCAACGTGATCTGGGGCACTAGCACGCCGACCGCGGGCATGAACGTGATCTGGGGCGATAACGTGATCTGGGGCGATGCGAACCCGTTTAGTGAATCGCTGTCTATCCGGGGTGATAATTAGGGGGGCGCGCTGGGCTGCAACTTGTTACTTGATGAAGGTTTACGGGCCGGAGCGTAACTTCCTTCTTTAGCTATTTTTTGCTTGATCAAGGAGTCACGTCCAACCAGAAGTTCGCTATTCTGGGCGACTTGACGCTGGATGGCGCTGGCAACGTCACCGGTTCGGAGGTCTTCCGGACCGCCGTAACCTCTCTGTGGTCCTCAATGACCGGAACCTCCATGAGTTCGCCGCAATCCGGCACCCTTACCCTGACTTTGGATCAGGGTGACGCGGACTCGCCGCCGGTTCCTGATCACCGGCGACAACGAACTGCTCGCTATCCGCACTGACAGCGGGGTGTTCTCCGTATGCACCTTCTCGCCCGAACTAGTCGCGGCGGCCAAAGGGTCGTTCGCTTTCAATGTACTTAGAGAGCAACGGCAACGGCCGAAATCTGGTGATGCTAGCGAAACTGGCGCTGGACGGAAACGGTGCCCTCGCCGGTTCCGCTGTATCGCTGAATTCCGCAGGCAGCGCCGACGTCACGATTAGTGGAACGTCGGTACAAAACTACCGCACGGCGGCCACGCGAGACGGCGTTAAGGCAATCCGCAACAGCCGCAGCGGGGGCGAGGTGGCGGCCGGACCAAACCCACGCCTCAGCCGAGATACTTCGCGGCAATCAGTGAGAGCCGTTCCCGGGTTGCCGCCGGCACGGTTTTCGGGTCCGTCATCAAGGCGTGGGCCAGCGCCGACTTCGCTTTCGTGTTCCGCTCCTCGGGAATCAGGGCCACCGCTGCCGCTACGGTCCTGGCCGCATTGTCGGCATTCTTTGTCAAGACCGCAATAATGTCCGCGACAGTGACTGCGTCATGATGCGGATGCCAGCAGTCGTAATCCGTTACCATCGCCACCGTGGCATAGTCGATCTCGGCTTCGCGTGCGAGCTTGGCTTCCTGCAGGTTGGTCATGCCGATGATATCCATGCCCCAGCTTCGATAGACGTTGGACTCGGCGCGGGTGGAAAACGCCGGCCCTTCCATACAAAGATATGTGCCACCCCGCTTGGTGTTGACTCCGACGCTGGTGGCGGCGCGATAGAGGATGTCGGCGAGCTCGGCCGAGACCGGATCGGCAAAGCTGATGTGCCCCACCAGGCCATCGCCGAAGAACGTGGAGACGCGGCCGCGGGTGCGGTCGAAAAACTGATCGGGCACGACAAAGTCCAGCGGCTTGTGTTCTTCCTTGAG
>JAYTKJ010000768.1:0-3123 GCA_043730365.1 Acidobacteriota bacterium
TGCGAAAACGCGCCCAAAGTGCGGTCGGGATTGTTAAGGTGAACCTGCTCTTCCGGTGCTGGTGACACCAGCGAGTACCGCTGCAACGTACGCAGCTCATAACGGCCCACTCCACCGAAAGTAAACGTCCCCTTCTTAGCCACCGGAATCGAGTAAGAGACCTGTGACGTCATCCAGTCACCCAGATTGGAAGTCCGGCCGTCTACATCACCCTTTTCCCCGGCATAATAGGAGCGGTCCAGATACCTGTAACTGTCATAGGAAAGGCTCCAGCGTGCGGTGCTACCGTTGGACAGATTGTGCGTGTAAGCCGCTTCGGCGAAATTACGTCCGTCGGTCACGCGGTTGCCCTGCGTGTTGAAGAGCGCATCGGGCGCCCACGTGAGCGGCGGCCGATTGTCGCGGCTGTTAAACAGTGTCGTGAAGCGCCAGTCGCGCCAGATCAAGTTTGCGAAGCTGTGATAGCCCTTCTGGTTACCGCCTCTGGCGATGCCGGAATTCGTTTCCGGCGTGTTGTACTGGGAAATAAAGAAGTTGCGGGATCCATAGTTGAAGATCGAGCCCGAGATCAGCAGGTTAGCGCCGTGGCCCAGGTCCATCGAACTGGAAATGATCGTCTTGCGCTCACCAAGCGAGTCCATTTCGGTTGAGACCCGCACGCGCTCATGATCCACGGGAGACTTAGTCACGATATTGATGTTGGCCAGCATGCCGTTGCTGCCATACAAGGAAGAAGAGGGCCCGCGGATGATTTCGATTCGTTCCACCAGGTCCATGTCCAGGCCGAAATCCTGCCCGAAAAATCCATTGGAATTGTAGATATTGTCCGTCATCGGATGCCCGTTGATCATGACCAGGAAGCGCGTGTTATAGTCGCCGGGAACCGAGATCCCTCGCGTGCCCGCGTACCCGTAGATCTGGTCGTTGGTCATGTAGAATCCGCGTACGCCGTCGAGGGCGTCGCCCAGCGTGCGGTAACCGAAGTTGCGAATGTCGGCGGCTGTGATCACGCTTACGTTGGCCGGCACCTGATCCAGCGTTTGCATGTGGAGCGTAGCGGCCTGCACCACGGGTACATCTTCAAACAGGCCCTTCTGCTTAACGGGCACATCCTGCGCCTTCGATCCGCCGCCGGCCGGAGGTGGTGGCGAGGTGGCGGAAGAGTCCGGCGTTTCGGCTGCCATGAGGCCGGCGGTCACAAGTAGAGTAAGTGCAAACAGACGCATGGTAAAGGGCCTCCATTGACCCGGTTGATTAACGATCTCTTGAACGTTCATTTTGTTATCCGCGGGTTATTAGAACCCGTATCCTGGTTCGCCGGGGTTCTTGCCGGAGACGCTGAGTAACTTCACGCCGGTTCGCCCCGCTGCTAACTCAACCGGCACTACGGTGATGGCGGTCGGGTCGTTCATGACGAGGGCTACCAGATCCTGAGGCGAGGCCGCACTGACCCTCCGGTCCGCGCGGCGCGCCGTACTGGCCTGATACTCGAGCGCCGATAGGTGCAGCACCGTATTAGCCACGCGGCCGAAGAGTTCGCTATCGGGATCGCTCAGCACCAACGTGACGGCACTCCGGTTGGGCCACGAGCGAACTCGTTTCAGCAACAGGTCCCGCAATTGCGAAGCCGAGATGTCATCCAGCGGATTCTGCTGGTGAACCACGATGACGAGGGTCTCTTTGCCTACCCGGTTGACGTCGACCTTGGCCGCGGATCCGGCCGTGCTCCGTCCCGGCACGCCCTTGATCGGGTCCGGGTCCGGATCGGGCGGCGGCGCAACCACCGGAACGGTGGCCGGAAGAGGCTCCGGAGCAGGTAACGCCGCTACCGGCGTAGGTTCCGGCGCTACCACCGGAACCGCCGCCGCTGCGGGCGATGCCGCCGCCTCCGCCGCTTTCGCCGCAGCTTCGGCCTCGGCTTCAGCCGCCCGCAGTTTGACGGCGTCGAAGGGCGCCTCTTCTTCTATGACAGGCCGCTTCACGGCCGGCGCCACCGCCTCGACCGGTTCTACAGGCTCGACCGCCGCTTTCACCACTTCGGCGGCTCCCGCGGCCGGCGGCGTCAGTCCCGGCGCACCATTCTTGGCGCTGACCGGCGCGGCCGGAGTGTTCGGCCCGGCCGGCTTGATCTTGCTTTGTAGGCGCACTTCCAGGAGTTCCTGCTCGAGCAAAGCGACGCGCTCCTCCAAACCCTTCATAGCATTGAGCCGCGCCTTGAGTTCCTCAACTTCGCTCTGCAGTTTGCTCAACGGGTCAGTCGGCCGCGATTGGGCCATTGCCACCGCAGCCAGTATGAGGACGGAAATAAGCTGCTTGAATGCCAAGATATTCAGACTCCCTATGCTTGGAGATCGGCTGGGGCTAGCCGATGAGTTGTAGGGGAATCCCGGAGGGCTGACGGCGAAAAACCTTAGCCATCGCCGGTCTAAGCTTCTTGCCTGAATCTGACGACTACCAAGTACATATGAGCGCATTTGATCAGTTCAACGGCTCGGATGAGGAGTCTTCGCAATCGATTTTCAAGTCCGATGAGCCCAAGCCGCCCACCATCCCCAACTGGATCTTCCTGGTGGTCGCCGTTCTCCTGGCCGGCGTGGCGGGATTCTGGTGGACCAAGCCACAGGTCGCCGGGCAGGACCAAACCAAGTCCGTCCCCGTGGCCTTGCCCCCGGATATCGAGTATGCTGACCGGTCACTGAGGCAGCCCCCGGCCCCCATCGGGGATCACCGCCCCAAGCCCCCGGCCGGACTGCGTGCCCGGATGACGTCGGACGTCATTATTTCGGTCAAGGCCTACGTTGACGTCGCCGGCGCCGTCATCGGTGCGGTGCCGTTGCGTCAGGGTGACCCGCTCACTGACGAGCTGGGCGTCATTGCTGCCGAATCGGTCATGAATTGGCGCTTTGAACCGGCCCGGGACCGAGGAGTGAAAGTTCCCGGTCAAACCGTCGTGCGCGTCCCTTTTTCAGTGAAATAGCGCCGCTCGTCAGAGCTTAATCTATTCGATAATGGTCGACATGGACAAAGCGAGTCACGGGAAGCCCATGCGCGGGGAATTGATAGAGCCGAGCGATTTCGCGAGCCTCTATTGCCGTGCCTTTGAAGAGTTTGGGTCTTCTGCGT
>JAYTKJ010000769.1:0-9107 GCA_043730365.1 Acidobacteriota bacterium
GAAGCCTGGGGACAAGGTGGAGCGCGATGAGCCGCTGTTTGAGATTTCGACGGATAAGGTGGACTCCGAGATTCCCGCCCCGGCCGCCGGCGTGTTGGCTGAGGTGCTGATCAAAGAGGGAACCACCGTTTCGATCAACACGATTGTAGGCCGGATCGACGAGACCGGCGGCGCCGCTGCAGCAAAGCCAGGCGCGCAGCCGCCCGCCGCACAGCCACCCCCGCCGGCCTCGGCGTCTGCCAGCGCCGCGCCCGTCACTGCCACAGTTGCAACTCCGGCGCCCATTTCGACGCCAGCGTCGGCCGCGTTACCGCCTCCACCGGAAGCGGTGGGATTGGCCGTCGCTTCGTCCGAAGATGTCGGGTTGCTGTCTCCGCTGGTGCGCCGTATGGCGCGCGAGAGTGGCGTCGATTTGGGTAAGGTGACCGGCACTGGCGCCGGCGGCCGGATCACCAAGCAGGATGTTGAGGCTTATCTGGCGGCCCGGACGTCGGTCGCGCCTCCGCCGCCGCAGCCCGCTCCCGTTGCACCTCCGCCCGCGCCTGTGGCCGCTGCCCCGCCACCGCCTCCGCCGGCAGTTGCCGCGGCAACTGCGGCGCCTATCAAGCCGATTCCGCCCGCCGGCGTTGCCAAGACTCGCGTGGAGCCGATGAGCACCATGCGGGTGAAGATCGCCGAGCACATGATCTTCTCCAAGCAGACTTCGGCCCATGTCACCACCGTGCACAAGGTGGACATGACCAAGGTGGCCAAACTGCGCGAAAAGGCCAAAGCCGGGTTTCAGGAGCGGTATGGTTTCGGCCTGACCTTCCTGTCGTTTGTGGCGCGCGCCACCACCGACGCCCTGAAGGCCTTCCCGATCGTCAATGCCTCGATCGAAGGCAAAAACATCATCTATCACAACGAAGTGAACCTCGGGGTCGCGGTGGCGCTCGATGGTGGCGCTGGACTAATCGTGCCGGTGATCAAGAACGCCGACGAGAAGAACGTGGCCGGGCTGCAACGGTCCATCGTGGACTTAGCCGGCCGGGCGCGCTCCAAGCAATTGAAGCCGGATGAGGTGAGCGGCGGTACGTTCTCGATCACTAACTTTGGCAGCTTCGGCAGCGTGTTTGCCACACCGGTAATCAACCAGCCGCAGGTGGCGATTCTGGGCATCGGCACGGTAGAGAAGACGCCGGTGGTGATCGACGACATGATCGCCATTAGGTCTATCGCCTACCTGGCGCTCACCTTTGACCATCGTCTGATTGACGGCGCCATGGCCGATCAGTTCTGCCAGAAGATTAAACAGGTGCTTGAAGGCTGGTCCGAACCGGTTCTCTAAGCACGGGCTTGGCTAGGTCGAGATGCCTGCCATCATTGGATTCGGCTCAGAGTGGGACCCGCGGCGCGCCCAGACGAAATTCTGGGTGGAACTCGACAATGGGGCGGGGTATGCGGCCTTTGGCCGCCGGTTGCCGGAAGCCCGGTGTGAGCTGCGAGCCCAACTGGAAGAACTTGAGTTGCCGCTTTCTGAGTTGGGCCTGTACGGCCTGGAGATAGCCGCGGAGATCGCCGTGTGGGAAAGACAGTTGTTGCGGTTTCCCGGCGGGAGGGCGGCCGAACCAGCCTATGATTACTCGCGGGCGATGCGGCATGGGGCCCCCTTGACCGTGGAATTTGTCGACGGCTCCAAGACCGGCTCCATGGGTGTGGAACAATCCGGAACCGTGGAGCTACGCAACGGTGCTGTATCCGCCGGCGACCCGTTTGTCAGCCGCCAACCGCCTTTCTCGCGCCGCGCCAAGCCCGGACGCTATCCGGTCTTTGTGAGTTGGGCCCAATTGCCGGGCGAACCTCGCCGCCGCTCGGTGCTCAGCTGGATAAGATTTTCAGAGGCTCCGGTGGCGCATTGGGAACAAGCGTTGACCGAAGATCAATTGCCTGGTCAACTCGACCCCGGCGACATGTTCGGCGTCGGTGTGGACTCTGGTTGCGCCTGTTGGGCCGATGCCGACGCCGATCGTGCCGAGGCTGATTGGGAAGACGAATTTGAAGAATCGGCTCAAGGCGGCGACCACATGGTGGCTTTCACGACCGGCTGGGGTGATGGCCAATACGCCTGTTTCTGGGGCTTGGATTCGAAAGGCGCAGAGGCCGTGTTGGTGATGGATGTTGAGCTTATCAACAGCGACGCGGCTCTCGATTAGCAGGTACGATTCAATCGGCTCCCGCTGCTTGAGACTGAGGGATCGTCCCCGGTGCGAAGCGAGCCGTCTGCCAGCTCCGCCCGCCGTAGTCAAGAAATGCCGCGATGCTCTCGTCCAAAGGAACCGCTTCCAGGAATGGAAAGGTGAACTGCGCGGGGCTCCGCAACTTTCCTTCCAGGTGATAGCTCACCAAAACCAACTTGCCTTCGGCTCTCGTCAGCGGACGCGCTGAATCTACCACCACTTGCGAGTTCGAGTCTGCGAGGACTCCCTTCAGCGCGTTTCGTACCCGAAGTTCAAATTCCATGGTGCGTCACCAAGTATCTCATCGGCATGATGTTGGGAGCAATTCATGCCTTTTCTATCTTAATCCCCGCAAGCGTGACGATTTCCTTATGGCCGGGCCTGCTCATAGCTCCTGACACCCCTACGAGTACAGGAAGCTGTCATATGTCTTACAAGACCGGTCTTCCATGCGGTATTCATGCACCGACTTCCAGCCCACATAGCTCGTCAATTGTGGGACCACGGTGCCGGTGAAGGAAATCTCAGCCCGGCCGTTGTCGGGGTCCATCACGTAGTCGATCGTCGCCGTCGCGTTTGGTGGCCACTGTCCTGTGTAGCTCCGCGCGGCCAGCTGCCCGAGAAGACACAACTTGAATCTAACGAAGAGCCGCAAGTGAATGCCGTCATCCAGAAGATGGCAGCAGGCCGAACCCGTTCCCTCGAAATACTTCGTCAGGAGCGCGGCTTTCCATGACACCGGCGTATAGCCAAGACGAGCCATCGCGCCGAATTGGAGCAGGACCGGCCGTCTATCTTGGTTGAGAAACAACGTGGGCTGATCCAAGGCCATGGCCGCCCGGAAATCGTTCAGCTCCAAATCTCGCATGAAGTCGCCTGGGCCGCTATACCGTGGCGGCGGTTGCCGCTTTCGAGGACCTTGCCAAGGGAGATATCGTCCTCCCATCGGTCCCGCAGCTCACCCTCGGGGAGTTGGGCGGCCTCGCTGTAGTAAGGAATCCAGCCGATCGCCGCAGCATTGGGACCTACCGCCGCATAACTGGGATTCTCGTCGCTGAAGCGATACTCAAAGGTCGTGAACGTCTCTTTCGGCTGAAACTCCTCAAGAACCATGGCACCCATCGTATCGTGCTGGCCGGAACGGGCGGCCTAGCTCTTCGGGTGAATCACGCCCAAATCGGCCAAGCCATTGATCACAAACTGCACCGCAATCGCTGTAAGTACCAGCCCCATCAGACGCATGAGAATGCGAATCCCGGTTTCCCCGAGCACGCCACGCACGCGGCCGGCCGCGGCGAGAATCAGTGCCGACGACCCGGCCGTGATCACGATTGCGGCAAACACCGGCGCGGCCTGCCACCACGACGGAGATTGGCCCATCAACACCATCACGGTGGAGATCGAGCCCGGCCCGGCCAACATGGGGATGCCCAGCGGCGTGACGCCAATTTCGGCTTTCTGCTGACCCTCCATCCGCTCTTCGGAAGACTCCTGGGTCCCCGAGCGCTTGGCCTCAAGCATCTCAAAGGCCACCAGCAAAAGGAGCAGACCGCCGGCGATCTTGAAAGCCGGCAAAGTGATGCCGAAAATCTTGAAGATCACGCTGCCGGCTAAGGCGAAAACCGTCAAAACGAAAAAGCAGGTCCAACCGGCTTGGATGGCCGTAATCCGGCGGCGCTTTTCGTCATAGGATTCGGTCATAGCCAGGAAAGAAGGGATCGTGGCAAACGGATCGACCACGAAGAATACCGAGCTCAAAGCGACTAGCGTAAAACGGATCGCCGCCAGATAGTCTTGCAACTCAGGCCACGTGCTCACTCTCTAAGGATAGGACGGCCCGGACCGATAAGGTTTCGAGAGAGACCTGTATGTTTGCAATTATTGGAATCGTAGTCGTTATTGGCGCCATCATCGGAGGCTATCTGATGGAGGGCGGTGTGCTGATGGTGCTCATGCAGCCGGCCGAATTGGTGATTATCGGCGGAGCCGCCCTCGGTACCCTGCTCATCGCCAACCCCATGCCCACGATCATGGCTTTGGTTAAGGGGCTCATCGGGGTGATGAAGGGCAGCCGCTTCAACAAGGCGCTGTATCTGGAATCGTTGAAGATGTTGAATGCGCTGTTCTTGTCGGCCCGCAAGAATGGAGCTACTAAATTGGAGGCCGACGTCGAAGATCCTCACAAGAGTGACGTATTGAACAAGTTTCCCGGCTTCCTGCATGACCACCACGCGGTTGACTTCTTGTGCGACACCGTTCGCATGTCGATTTCCGGGCAGATGGATCCGTTGTCGCTCGATCAGATGATGGAGCTGGACATGGAAGTGCACCACCACGAATTGCTGGAACCGATTGGCGCGTTAAATGCGGTGGCCGATTCGCTGCCTGGGTTAGGCATCGTCGCGGCGGTATTGGGCGTCGTGATCACGATGGGTTCGATTGGCGGGCCCCCAGCCGAGATCGGGCACAAAGTGGGAGCGGCGCTGGTGGGAACCTTTCTGGGGATTCTGATGTGCTACGGGTTCCTGGCGCCACTGGCTTCAAACATGACGAAAATCGCCGACGCCGAAAGCGCCTACTATAACGTCCTGCGCGTCGGCATTATCTCCTACGTCAAGGGCAACGCTCCGATCCTGTGCGCCGAGTTTGCACGCCGCGCGGTCCCGCATCTGGTGCGGCCCAGTTTCAAGGAGTTTGAGGCTGCCTGCAAGGGTGGCGCCGCCGCCGCGTAGGCGGGGACCCGTTGAATATGGCCGATGAAAAGCTGGCGCCAGTAATCGTTATCAAGAAAAAGAAAGGTCATGCCGGCCACCACGGCGGGGCCTGGAAGGTGGCCTATGCCGATTTCGTCACGGCGATGATGGCCTTTTTCATGGTGATGTGGCTGATGAATTCAACTCCGCAAATCAAGGAATCGGTGGGGTCCTATTTCCGCGATCCGTCCGGATCGGGCAAGGAAGCCGGCAGCACGATGAGTGGCAGCGGCGACGGGCTCGAGCTGAAAAAGGATGATTTGGACAAGCTTAAAGACGAAATCGACAAGGCCATGAAGAAGATGCCCGAGTTTGAAAAGTTGAAGGACAACGTGAGCATGACCGTCACCGGTGAGGGTTTGCGCATCGAACTGCTGGAGACCGAGAAAGGCTTGTTCTTTGAGAGCGGCAACATGAAACCGAGCGAGCAGGGCGAGGAGTTGCTCGCGCTGATGGCCAAGCAACTGGGGGACCTGCCCAATCGCTTGCTGATTGAAGGACACACCGACTCCAAGCCCTTTAGATCGGAGGATGGCTACGGCAATTGGGAATTGAGTGTTGACCGTGCCAACGCGGCACGTAAGCTGATGCAGGCCACCGGACTGCGCGCGGACCAGGTGGTGCAAGTCCGCGGCTTTGCAGACCAGCGGCTACGCATGGCCGATGACCCTCACAACCCTGCCAACCGCCGCATCTCGGTGATCGTGCAGTATCTGGATGCTAAACCGGGCGAGGGCGCGCCGGATCCGCCACCGGCCGAGGAACCCAAGCCGGCCGTCGCCGGACATCACTAGCAGCCACGGCCCGGGTGGCTTACCATGGCCACATGAGACTGTGCGCGCTGTCGTTTTGCCTGTTGGTGGGTTCGGCGTGGGCTGCCGATTCCATCGAGGCCTTTGGCCATAAGTGGACCGTGCCGATTGGGGCCGATTGGCGGCTGGGACCGTCCGGTGTGCTTGAACTCCTGGTGCCCCGGCCTTCCACCAAGCCGCGACGCCCCGCTCAATATGCCTTGGCCGACACTGAGCCCTTCATCAAGCTCGATGTGGAACTGGAGGCCAAGGCTGAGTCGGCTTCGGTGCGCAAGCGCCACAACTCGTTGAACCTGATCTACGCCTGGCGCGACGCCGAGCATTTCAACTACGTGCACCTGTCCGTAGATGCGGCCAAAGAGGCAGCCGTGCACAACGGCGTCTTCCACGTCTACGGCGGAGACCGCGTGCGGATCAGCAGCGAAGCAGGGCCGGCCACGTTGCGCGACGAGCAATGGCACAAGGTTCGCCTGCACTACGACGGCACGTCGGGGCGCGTGGACGTCTGGGTGGATGGCCAGACTTCGCCTTCGATGCGCGGCGTGGATCTAAGTTTGCGCGAGGGCCGCTTTGGTATCGGCAGTTTCTTCGACATGGGTTCGTTCCGCAACGTGAAAATACGTGGCGTTTCGCGCAATACCCAGCGCGAAAAAACCCATTGACATGGGACCCCGATAGGCGCATAGTGAGGTTGAAAGGAGGTTCCAGAATAGAGACCAAGGCCACCAGGGCCGAGGCTCTTGAGGAATATGGAACCGGACCACGACGAGGGGCGGTGAATGCCCGGACGGCCAGGAGGATCGAGCGAAGCTTGGATCCACGGAGCCATTGCACGGCTGGAACAATTGGGATTTGCGAATGGTCGCACCCAGCGCTTTTATAGCGCGATGTGAAAGCGTCAACTAAGGCCCAGACTGGTTTTTCGGGTTTCGCCGCCCCTTCTTCATTTCCCTTCCCGTTGAATTCATCCCACCGTCACTCGTGACGTCCTCTCTTCGCGCGATACTGAAGTGAATGTCAGCTCAGCATCTTCAGGTAACCGACGCTCTCATTGAATATGTCCGTTCCGTCTCGTCTCCCGAACCGGCCTACATGGTGCGCCTGCGCCAGGAGACGGCTCTTGATTCCGCCGGCCGCATGCAGATCACGCCCGAGCAGGGCCTCCTGTTGGGAATGCTGGTTAAGATGTCTGGCGCACGCCGCTGCATCGAGGTAGGCGTGTTCACAGGATACAGTTCGCTCAGCGTGGCGCGTGCCTTGCCGCCCGATGGACAACTGATTGCCTGCGACGTCAGCGAAACGTGGACCGCGATTGCCCGCAAATATTGGCGAGAAGCCGGACTGGACGGCAAAATTGACTTGCGTTTGGCGCCGGCCCTCGACACTCTGGAAGCGTTGATCGCGGGCGGGGAAGCCGGCAAATTCGACTTCGCCTTCATCGACGCCGACAAAGCCAACTACGCCGCTTACTACGATCTGCTCATGACGCTGGTCCGCCCCGGCGGACTGATCGCCATCGACAACGTGCTTTGGTATGGCCGGGTGATCGATTCCCGCGAAAACGATATCGATACGGTGGCGATTCGCAACCTCAATGCTAAACTGGCCGCCGATCCGCGCATCCATTTGTGTATGCTGCCCATCGGCGACGGCTTGACGTTGGCCCTTAAGAAGTAAAGGCCGCGCCGAGCCTGTGAAATAATGGAGAAGAGCCGCCGCCCCAAGCCGCTGCTTTCAGGCTTTCCCCATGACACTTTGCTATTTCGATGCCTTCTCGGGCATATCGGGCGACATGACCGTCGGCGCGCTCATCGACGCCGGTGCGGACATCCCGGCCTTGACGGCGGCGCTGGACAGTCTGGGGATTCAGGCGTCGTTCCGGGTTGAGAAGACCAAACGGCGCGGCATGGCCGCTTCCAAGTTTCATGTCGACGCGCAGGACGAGAAAAAACATCGCCACCTGCACCACATCGTCGAGATGATAGAAAAGTCGGCGCTGAGCGGGCGGGCCCGGCGCAATGCGCTGTTGGTGTTTGAAAAACTGGCCGAAGCCGAAGCCACCGTGCACGGCACGGAGATCCGCAAGGTGCATTTTCACGAAGTGGGCGCCGTCGATTCGATCGCCGATATCTGCGGCGCCTGTGTCGCGCTGGACCTGCTGGACGTCGAGGCGGTAGCCACTTCGCCCATAAACGTAGGCAGCGGCACCGTGAACACAGAGCATGGTGTGCTGCCGGTGCCCGCGCCGGCGACAGCACAATTGCTGAAGAACTTTCCGATCTATTCAAGCGGGCCGGCCATGGAGTTGACGACGCCGACGGGCGCGGCTCTGGTTTCGGCTCTGTCTCGCGAGTTCGGACCAATGCCGGCCATGAGCATCGCGTCAATCGGCTACGGAGCCGGTGACCGGGATTTCCCCGAACACGCCAACATCCTGCGGGCGACGATCGGGAAATTATCCGGCGCGAGCGAAGCGACCACCGTGGCCGTGATCGAGGCGAACATAGACGACTCAACACCCGAGGTGCTTGGCTATGCGATGGAGCGCCTCCTCGCCGCCGGTGCCCTGGACGCTTCGCTGGAACCGATCTTCATGAAGAAGAACCGGCCCGGCACGCTCCTGCGCGTCATCGCCCGCCCGGAGGATCGCGAGGCGCTGGCGGCCATTGTACTGTCGGAAACCTCGACGCTGGGGCTGCGCATCCACTCAGCCGAGCGCCGGGTGCAAGCGCGGGAATTCGTAGAGGTGGCCACGCCACACGGTCCGGTGCGCATGAAGGTGTCTGGCCGGGATAGCTACGCTCCAGAGTACGAAGACTGCCGAAAGCTGGCCATTTCGACGGGCGTGCCCCTGCGCCAGATTGTGGCGGCCGCCAATCACGAGTATCTAAAGAATCGAAAATGAAGAAATACTACCTGACCACTCCGATCTACTACGTCAACGCGGCGCCGCATATTGGCCACACCTACACGACCATGGCGGCTGACTTGGTAGCGCGCTGGAAGAAGATGCAGGGCTACGACGTGGTGCTCACGACAGGCACCGATGAGCACGGTCTGAAAATCGAACGGGCGGCTAAGACCGTGGGCAAGTCCGCGCAGGAGTTTACCGACATCGTCTCCAATGAGTTCCGGCAGTCCTGGGCGAGCCTGGGCCTCGCGATTGACCGCTTCAAACGTACTACCGATCCGTCTCATCACAAGAAGGTCCAGGCACTGTTTTTGGCCTGTAAAGAAAGGGGCTTCGTCTACAAAGGCTCTTACACTGGCCAATACTGCGTTTCCTGCGAATTGTACGTCAACGACGCCAAGCCCGGCGACCCGTG
>JAYTKJ010000770.1:0-1715 GCA_043730365.1 Acidobacteriota bacterium
TCGCGCTCGTACCGCACGCCCGCTTTCCGGAGCAATTGGACGCGCGGGTCCTCTTCCGGCTCCAGCGATTGCACGGTGACCTTGATGCCTTGCAGTTGCAGGCGAAGCGCGGCGAGAATGCCAATGGGCCCGGCACCGAGCACGAGGGCCGTCTGCGGGTCGGCCTGATGGCAGCGCAGCACAGACTCCACCACCTTCTCCACCGAACTGAGCGGCTCGACCAGGATCGCGTAGGAGGCGAGCGTGGCCGGCACGGTCACCATGTCGCGCACGCTGTCCACCGCAAACTCGCTGAGGTAGCCATGCAATCCGAAGATGCCGCGCTCGCGATAATCGCCGGTGCGGCAGAGGTCACGCCGACCGGCGCCGCAGGAGGCGCAGGGCCCGGGGCACGCGCGCCGAATTGTCGGCACGACGAGATCGCCTTTGCGCAGATCCCGCACGGCCGCGCCCATCGCCACGATCTCGCCCAGCGCTTCGTGACCCAGCGCCAGGAATTCCTCGCCCGCCGGCGGATAGCCGAATGCGAAACGGGCCAGTTCACGATCGGTGCCACAGATGCCCACTTCGCGAATACGGAGCAGCACCTGCTCGGGCCGCGTGATCTCAGGCTCGGGAAGCTCACGCTCGCCCAGTTGTTTGCTTGAATAGTCCAATCCGATAGCCAGCAAATTCGTTCTTACGCTCCAGCCTAGAGGATATAATGAGAGTGCAATGTCAAAGTCAACGGGCCGGCGCGGATTCGTGGCCAAGAGCGGGGCCGCCGCCTCCATCATGATCGTCAAGCCGGGCACGGCTTTCAGCTATCAAGCCAATTCGGCGCTGACGTTGGGCATCATCGGCGTGGGCAATCGCGGCTCCTACGTGGCCGGAAATATTTTCGCCAAGAACGAATTTCTCAAGGTGACGGCGGTTGCCGACATTTACGAGGACAAGCGCAAGGCCGCCGCCGAGAAATTTTCGGGCGCGCGGGTGTTCAAGAATCACCAGGATCTGCTGGCCGCGCCTGAAATCGACGCAGTCTACATCGCGACGCCAGCCTACCTGCATCCAGAGCATTTCGAGGCGGCGGTTGACGCCAAAAAGCATATCTTCATGGAGAAACCCGCCGGGGTGGACGCCGCCGGCTGCCATCGCGTGCTTCGCGCCGCGCGCCGGGCTGACCCGTCCAAGCGCATCACGGTTGACCTCCAGCAGCGCTACGGCAAGGACTATCGCAAGGCGTTCGAGGTGGTGAAATCCGGCCAGCTAGGCGCCATCAAGCAGGTGCGCGCAGCCTGGATGGGCGGCGGTCCGCCAATCAAGAGCGGCCATGCCGAGAGCGAAGAGAAGGTGCGTAACTGGTTTTTCTACCGGCATCTGTCAGGCGACATTTTGATCGAGCAGGATTGCCACAACATCGACGTCGTCAACTGGTTCACCGGCCGCCATCCGATTCGCGTGTCGGGCTTTGGCTCACGCCAAGTGCGCCAGTACGGCGACATCTTCGATAACCTATCATGCACGTTCCAGTATGAAGACGGCCTGGTGTTCAGTTACTGTGCCAATCAGTTTGGCAACGGCCCGGCGTGGAGCGATGTGTCGGAGACCTTCGTCTGCGAGAAGGGCAGCGTCAACGTCTCGCGCCGTGGTTACACCATCTACCGGACCGGTCAGGCGACGGAGACCGTGCAGACCAAGTACGACATCACGATGGACGCCGTGAATGAGTTCAT
>JAYTKJ010000771.1:0-3707 GCA_043730365.1 Acidobacteriota bacterium
TTCCGCTCTATCAAATGTTGGGCGGACGTATGCGCGAACGCGCTCCGCTGGCTTGGGGCATCTATCAAAAGTCTCCCGAAGAGATGGCGGCCGACGCGGCGCAGGCGCGCGCCGAAGGCTACCATGCGATCAAACTGAAGGTGGGCCGCCGTCTCGACGAAGATCTCGCCGCGGTGAAAGCCGTCACCGCGGCCGCGGGTCCAGACATGCCGCTGCGCCTGGACGCCAACGGAGCTTGGCACTCGGTGGCGGAAGCTGCCGCCGCGATCGAGGCGTTTTCTAAAACCGCCCCCATCGCTTGGGTTGAACAACCGTTGCCCCGCCGGAACATCGAGGGATTGCGCTTGCTGCGTCAGCGCACGGGAGTGCCGATCATGGCGGACGAGAGTTTGCATTCGCTGCGCGATGCTTACGAACTGGCCCGAGCCGAAGCCGTCGACGTCTTCAACGTCTATGTCTCAGAAGCCGGCGGAGTGATGGCCGCGGCAAGTATCTTTGCCTTTGCCGCATCGCTTGATATCCCCTGCATCATCGGCAGTCAAGCGGAGATGGGCATCGCCACGGCCGCCTGTGCGCACCTCGCCGTAGCCTTACAACAACTACCCTATGCCATTGAGACCTTCGGTCCGTTGCGCTACGTGCGCGACATCGTCTCGGTCCCGATCTCGATTCACAACGGCTTCCTCACGCCGCCGCAAGGACCCGGCCTTGGCGTTTCGCTCGATGAAGACGCGGTGGAGGCAATGCGAGCGTGATGAAACCAGACTGGATGCGTCTTTACCTTTTCAAGTTTCATATTCCCACTCCACGACTCGCCCATTCGCCAGCCGCAGGCGCATAAGCTCGCTCGTTGACAGATCGGCGAGCACGGTCAACTTCGGGTGGATCTCGCCGACTGAAGTCGCCCTCCAGGCCGAGGGGTTCATCACGTGCTTGTTTATGTAGCAGAGCGCTGTCGTGCGGATTCTCGTCCGGCCACTCACCCATGACCTGATAGTAAAGAATCAGATAAGATTGAAGCGGTCCCCCGATGCGCACGCTGCTTCCACGCCCGCCATTGCTCCTGCTCGCTTGCGCTGGCCTGGGCGCGGCGCAATCGGTTTACCAGGAGCACATTCGGCCGGTGCTCGAGAAGCAATGCGTCGTGTGCCACAACCCAACCACTAAACAAGCGGGCCTCGATTTGTCCACGCGTGAAAAAATGCTGCGGGGCGGAGAACGCGGCCCGGCCGTGGTTCCCGGCGATGTCAACGAGAGCCTCCTCTACGCCTACATCACGCACAAGCGCCAACCCGGGATGCCCATGGGGGGACAACAACTCGCGCCCGCCGTGATCGAGCGGTTCGCCGAGTGGATCAAAGCCGGCGCCACGTTCGACGACAAGCCAGCGGGCAGCGCGCCGATTGTGTCATCGCATTGGTCATTCCAAAAGCCACTGCGCCCGGCCGTACCGAAGGTGCAGAACGCCGCTAGGTCGGCGAATCCGATCGACGCATTTATCGCGGCCGAACACCAAAGGCGCGGACTGAAGCCGCAGCCGGAAACCGACCGCTACACGCTCGTACGCCGGCTCTACCTGGATTTGATCGGCCTGCCGCCCACACCCTCTCAGGCGGAAGCCTTCGTGAAAGACGCCGCCCCTAACGCCTACGAAAAAGTGGTGGATGAACTGCTCGCCACACAACAATACGGCGAGCGCTGGGGCCGCCACTGGATGGACATCTGGCGCTATAGCGACTGGTATGGCAGCGGCGCCAAGGAAGTCCGCAACAGTCATCGCCACATGTGGCGCTGGCGCGATTGGATCATTCAGTCTCTGAATGAAGACAAGAGCTACGGCCGCATGATCGAGGAGATGCTGGCCGGCGATGAGATCGCGCCCACCGATCCGAAGGTCCTCCCTGCCACCGGTTTCCTCGCCCGCAATTGGTATCGCTTCAATCGGAACGTTTGGCTGGTCGATACCGTGGAAGCAACCAGCGCCGCGTTCCTGGGCGTCACGCTCAAGTGCGCGCGCTGCCATGACCACAAGTACGATCCGTTTCCGCAGAGCGACTACTATCGCTTCCGAGCGTTCTTTGAACCGCACGACATCCGCATTGACCGCGTCTCTGGACAAGCGGACCGCATCGAGGCGGGACTCTCACGCGCGTACGACTCTGAGGCCAAAGACGTCTTACCCGACGACGAAGGGGGCATTAACATGTTGCCTAACGTTTTTGGGAAAACCTATCTGTTCGTTCGCGGCGACGAAAACAATCCCGACAAGGACCAGGAGTTGCAGCCCGGCACGCCACGGGTGCTAGGCGGATCCGCCGTCAATATCGCGGCCGTCGAATTACCCGTCGAAGCCTACTACCCGGACGTCCGGCCCTTTGTGGCAACTGATTTGATGGCCGCTGCCAAAGCTGCCGTGAAGGCCAGCGAGGACAAGCTAGCCAAACTCCGCGCCGAACTGGAAGCGGCGCAGCGGGAATTGGGGCAGCCCGCCCAGGCGGTATCCGGCCCGCCAATCGACTTCGCCAAAGAGGTCAAACCAATTTTCGAGCTGCGCTGCGCGAGCTGCCACTTGGGGCGAGGCACCAGCGGCGGACTCAGTCTGAGTTCCGAGCTGGCGTTGAAGGCCGGCGGAAAGTCTGGCCCGTCTGTGATTCCCGGCAAGAGCGCCGAGAGCTTGCTCATAAAGTTACTCACCGGCCAGAAAGAGCCGCGAATGCCGTTGAGCGGCCCACCGCTCGAAGAACGGCAGATCAGGCTCATCGCCGACTGGATCAATCGTTTGCCGCGCAAGAAGCCGGAAGAGATCGTGAAAGAGCAGCCGGGGCTGATCTCGGCGGCTGAAAAAGAAATCATCGCGGCGCAAGCCGAGGTAGTGGCCCTCGAAGCCCGCATTCGCGTTGAGCATGCCAAGTACGCGCAGTCGCCTTCTCCGGATTTGGAGAAACTGACCGAAGATGCCAAGCTCAAAGAGCGCGAAGCCAATCTACTGAGGGCCGAGGAAAACTTCTT
Source organism: Acidobacteriota bacterium (assembly GCA_043730365.1). Lineage (GTDB taxonomy): Bacteria > Acidobacteriota > Terriglobia > Bryobacterales > Bryobacteraceae > VFZP01. Next base: position 3,010 of record JAYTKJ010000771.1, read on the forward strand.
TCGCGCCCAGTTGAAGATGACCGAAGCGATGGCGGCGCCCGCGGCGGACGAGGAGCAGCGCAAGGTGCGGGAGCGCAACATCGCTGCCGCCAAAAAGAGCCTGGAAGCAGCTTTGGCAGCGCTCAACAAGCCGGCTGACGCGTACACACCGCTGGGCCGGCTCTACCCGAAGATGAGCACCGGGCGTCGCCTGGGGCTTGCGCGCTGGATCACCAGTTCCGACAATCCCCTCACCGCCCGCGTCGCCGTCAACCACATCTGGACGCGCCATTTCGGCAAGCCGCTGGTTTCAAGCATGATCGACTTCGGCAAGAACGGTAAGGCTCCCGCTAATCCAGCGCTCCTCGATTGGCTCGCGGTCGAATTCATGGACAGCGGCTGGAGCATGAAGAAACTGCATCGCCTGATGGTGACTAGTCACGCCTACCGCATGGATTCCGCAGCGCCTATAGCCGCCGAGGCCAATCTAAAAATCGATCCCGACAACACCGCGCTGTGGAGAATGAATCCGCGGCGCCTTGAAGCCGAGGCCATCCGCGACAGCGTCCTCAAGGTGAGCGGCGCGCTGGATCTCACCATCGGCGGGCCCGAATTGCATGAAGAGAAGGACCAGGATGTGCCGCGCCGCAGTCTCTATTTCCACCTCACGCCGGACGCGCAACTACTCTTCCTGAAGGTCTTCGATGGTGTGGACCCTA
>JAYTKJ010000772.1:0-2361 GCA_043730365.1 Acidobacteriota bacterium
CCCAGAAGCGAAGTCCAGCAGCACCAACCAGCTACTGCGCTTCACCCAAAAGCACGTCTGTTCCTCTCCCGCAACCCACACCAAACAGCGAGGAAGCAATCAAGTCCGCCGGCGTTCATTTGAGGGGCATGGATCTGCAAGTGGGCGAGCGCGCCGAGTTCCGGCGAGTTACAGTCCGAGTGCGATTCCCGGATGGCGCGCCGATGACAACCGCTGAGGTCCGTTGTCTTGGCTTGCCACGCGGCGAGGGCGAGGCTGCTTGGACCTCTGCGGGCGTGGCGGGGAGGGATGGGGCGCTCGAATTGATGGCGCCGGTAAATCGCCAGTTGAAGATCGAGGTTCGGGACGCGTATGGCCGGGACCTTAAGGGAACCTACTCGTCTTCGCACGAGCCCGGTGCGGCTGCCGTTACGCAAGAGTTTGTTGTTATACCCTAAAAGCTCTTCGAGCCGACTGGGGATTCTCGAACCGATGCTCAGCCTTAAGCCTGCCGGTCCTCTTGCGCTGCTGGTTCTCCTGCTGCCCCTGGCGGCGGCGTTGGGACAGCGCACGGGCAAAGAGACGGCGCGCCTTCCCAGAAAACAGGCGACGGGGGCCGGCTCGAGCCGCGGCTTCCGCGTCACCGCCAGCTTCGTGTTGGTTCCGGTGGGTGTGCGGGACCGCAAGGGGCGCGCGGTTGAAAGCCTGAATGCGGAAGACTTCGAGGTGCTCGACAACGGCGTGCGCCAGCAGCTGGTGCAATGCGTGCTGGAGCGCGGGCCTCGAGACACGGTGATCGTCTTCGATCAAAGCGAGAGCATGCGGCCGGAACTCAAAGCGGTTTACCAGGCCGTGCGGGCGTTCGTCGCCGAGGCTGGTCCTGGCGACAAGATTTCGGTGATCACGGTGAAGGATTCGGCCGGCCTCAATGGGCCCCCGAGTGAAGATTCCGATCAGGTCTTACGTGACCTCGGGCCGGTCATCGCAGAAGGCAAGACGGCGCTCTTCGACGGCGTTTATCTCGGCCTGGATCGCTTACTTAAAGCTCGCGCGCCGCAATCGGCACTCCTGATTCTTTCCGATGGCGGCGACAACGCGAGCCGCTATCACGCCAGGGAATTGCAGGGCTTGGCGATGGAAGCCGGGGCCGCGATCCACAGCATTGTCACGGCGCCGGGGTTTCCACTTACTCAGGAATCGCTGGGCCAAGTGACGATGAAGCGGCTGGCCGAGGAGACCGGTGGTTGGCACTGGGAGGTCAGGCGCCGCTCGGACATCGCCGAGCTAGTGCGGCGGTTGCACAGCGACCCTCACTATGTGCTCGGCTATGCGCCGGCGGGAGTGGCGCTCGATGGCCGGTCTCACCGGGTGGAGGTGAAGTTGAAGCGAGGGCGCGCCGGAGGGCTTCGCCTGACTTGGCGCAGAGCCTACCTCACAGATTGATAGTGCAGGCGAAGGTGGTGAAGCGCTTTGCGGGGCGAGGGGGGATGTACAATTCCACCTCGACTGTCTCGGCTTCCTTGCGTCAGCCCGGCAAATATACGATACTGTGATACAGAAATGAGATTCACGTGGAACCCGGCCAAGGCCAGGAGGAATCAAAAAAGCCACGGCGTCCCCTTCACAACCGCGAAGAGATTTTCGATGACCCAAACCATGTGGTGGGCGATAACTACTTCTTGGAGGAAACCGGCGAGCAGCGATTCTAGAGCATTGGCATGACCCTGAACCTAGTCTAGTGCTACAGCTGGTTGTGTTTATTGAACCCGGCGCGGACGTGATCCGCATTGTTTCGGCGCGAAAGGCAGTTGACTATGAAGAAAGCATCTACAACGACCAGTTCCGTTAAGCAAATCAAGATTAGCGAAGCGACAAAACGGGCGTACCGGAAACGGGACCGCGCGCTGGACCAAGACCCCGAGGCTCCGCAGTTGCCTCCAAGCTACTGGGCGGGCGCGTCCATTGGCAAGTACTACCGGCCCCTGAAGACGCAGATCTCGCTTCGCGTTGATAACGAAGTGCTGGATTGGCTGAAGTCGATGGGCGAAGGTCATTTGAGCCGGATCAACGAGATATTGCGGGAGCGGATGGCCAGCCAGGCCCCTAGGTCCCCGGCAATACCGAGTTCGAGCGATTCGATAACGCCGTCCGCGCGATCCTCACGGTCTCAGAGGCGGACATCTTGAAAATTGAAGCGAAAGTGAAAGAGCGAAGGTGTGGAAGCGGGCTAAGCCATCGTTGGACAGGACTTAGTTTTTTTGCGCCTTTCCAACAGTTAATACCCTAACGTGTGATTGCCGCAAATGACTCCGTGCTGACATTCAGTATGGGTACCACGATGCGGCTGGTCTCCGGACGCGCGACTCTGCAATTCAACTTGCG
>JAYTKJ010000773.1:0-1582 GCA_043730365.1 Acidobacteriota bacterium
CCATTAACGAAGGCGGCGCCAGTTTCATCTGGACGTCAATGGCCGTCGATTACCGTGCCACCGCCCGCCGTGTTCAACTCGCCCGCCAGCCGAATGGGCAACTCTGGGCCGTCACCGATACCGGGATGATTCTACGGCTGGATCGCGACATCAAATCGGCGAAATGAGCGGGAAGTCCCTAACAAGCGCCCGATCCTGAGCAGCCCCGCCTTCCGTCCAACTTTCGATGATAGCGTCGGCGACTGCCAATGATGTCTTCGGGTATTCCATCAACGCGGGCTCCGCGGAGATCGCAAGCGGAGTGTCTTGACAGAGAGACATTCCAGCTATAATGGGCCATGGACTGCATCGTGAGCAAAATCGCCCCGACCATGTGGATCCGCGCCGTCGATGTGTTCGGCACTGAGGAAAAGGCTGCGGGCTGGATGGGAATGCGTTTGCGCCAACTGGCCGGACGCACGCCTGCGGAGACCCTCACGGATGATCCGAACAATGAGGATGTCGCCAAGCTTCTTGACCAGATTGACTACGTTGTCTACAGCTAGTGGCAACGGCTTATCGATTGTTCCGTTCCCGGTATAAGCCGTGGGACACAACCGGAGCAAATTTACGAGGCGGGCGTTGGAATAGTCCTGGCAGAGGGATTATCTATACCTCCTCGACTCTGTCGCTGGCGTGCCTTGAGGTGTTGGTTCACATTCGCGATCCGTATCTCGTGCCTGAATTCAACTATTGTAGGATCGATATCCCCGATGATTGCGTGGAACGTTGGCCGTTTGGGGCGGACAACGCCAGATCTCAAGCACTCCTTGATTCCGAGGTGTTATCGAGGGAACTCGTTGATCGCTGGCTGGACGGTTTGAGTCTGTTTTACCGGGAACGCTTGCGGCCCGTACTTGCGGTTCCGTCGGTGGTCGTACGGCAAGAATGGAATTTTCTGATTGACCCCCTGCATCCCCGGTACTCGGAATCTCAATGGTCATCTCCATTGAAATTCCAATTTGAGCCACGCTTGCTGCATCCCTCCCTCCGATAGGCATCGTCAGTCTGCCCCAGCACTTCGCGCTCCCAGATTAGCCGAGCCGCTGCCCTCGACGCCGCCGATGTTTGCGGAAGCGCCTGACGCCGCCAACACGGTACAATCGCCAGTTACATGGACATTCGCCGCTGGCCCGCCGTCTACGCCGCAATCGCCGCCACCGCCTGCGCCGTCCTTCTCCTCGAACTCGGCCTTACACGCCTCTTCTCCGTCGTTTTCTCGTACCACTTCGCCTTCCTCGCCATCTCTATTGCCCTCTTCGGCCTCGGCGCCGGCGGCGTTCTCTCCTATTGGCTTGGCCGCACCGCCGCCACGCTCGGTTGGCTCAGTCTCGCCGGCGGACTCGCCGTCGTCGCCTCGCTCTGGGTCGTACTCCAACCCGTCACCGTAATGACGAATGAGCGCCTTGCCATTGTCTACTTCACCGCCGCCGCGCCCTTCATTCTCGCCGGCGCCATCCTTTCCATCGCCATGTCCAGCGCCATCGAACGCATTGACCGCGCCTATTTCGCCGACCTCGGCGGCGCTTCCCTCGGCTGCCTC
>JAYTKJ010000774.1:0-14331 GCA_043730365.1 Acidobacteriota bacterium
GGCACGTTCCGGACGGGGTCAAGCTTGGCGGCGCCGCGAAAGAAGAGCCCGTCGCGGGCCATCGCGTAGTAGAGCCACGGGCCGGAGAGGATGAGTCCATTGACGCAGCCGGCGGTGGAGAGGAGGATGGCGAAGGAGATGAGAGAGACGCCGATGGGTCCGAACAAGACCTGGGCGACGCTGGCGGCGATGCGTTGGTCCGGGGCATTGGCGGCTTGGTCGATCGGCAGGATATAGAGGTAGACGACCGAGGCTAGTGTATAGAGGATGGTAACGGCGAGTGTGCCGGCAAAGAGCGCGCGCGGCAGAGTGCGCTCCGGGTTGCGAGTCTGTTCGGCGACGAAGGTGACGACATTCCAGGAGTCGTACGCGAATAGCGCTTTGGACATGGCCACGGCGATGGCGGCCAGAGTGATGGTGTTGAAGGCGGTCGGCAAGAGCGGCGAGAAGTGGGTGGCACTTCCCTGCCCGCTGGTGAGTCCGGCGGCCACCAAGGCCAGGAGCGCGGTGACCTTGGCGGCGGTGAAGGTGTTCTGCAGGAACGAGCCCTCGCGAAGACCGCGCGAGTTCAGCCAGGTGAGGACGACGATGAGGGCGATGGCGGCGAGCTGAACGGTGGAAAGGCGGAAGCCGGCGCCTTCGGCGATAGTGGCGGTCTGCGAAATTCCCGGGATGAAGACCCCGAGGTAGTTGGCAAAGGCAATGGCGACGGCGGCGATAAAGCCGCTTTGCACGACCGAGAACTGAGTCCAGCCATAGAGGAATGCCCAGAGCGGCGAATAGGCTTCGCGTAGGAACACGTATTGGCCGCCGGTGCGAGGGAGCGCGGCGGCGAGTTCCCCGTAGGAGAGTGCTCCACATAAAGTGAGGAAGCCTCCGACGATCCAGATACTGATGAAGGTGCCGGGGCCGAGCTGGGAAGATTGGACGATTTGGGCGATGAGAGCAGGCGCCAGGAAGATTCCGGAGCCGATCATCGAGCCTACTATGATGGTGGTGGCATCAAGGAACGAGAGTTGTTTGGGTTTCATTCTGGCGCGATCACGCCTATACGTATAGCAGCGACCCTCTCCCGTTGGCGTCCCTTATGTCTTTTGTATTCTATCAGTTAAGGCGTCCAGAAGCCAGTGAAATAAAACAGAGACTGGAAGAAATGTTGCCGCCCTTCAGGGCTTAGGCGGGTGCGGGAAGTTGGGCAAGTGAAACTGGATGGCTTCGATGACGATGTCGCTCATGGTGAGTCCGTTGTGCGCAGCCACGGTAGTGAGCTCCTGGTGGAGCTCCAAGGGAATCTTGAAGGTCCAGGCGATCTTGACGGGCTTCTTCCGTGCTTTCAACAAACTAGGTGACAATACAGCGAACTGTACAGCCGTATGACCGGCTACAGGTACATCGACATGGACTACTGGCTGTCTGGCAACCACAGGAGGTTCCGGAACTATGGGGGCAGCGGCGGGAGGCGGTGACGGGGTGTCACCCAAGAGAGCCGACTCAGCTGCATCAAAAGAGACAACCGGCTTACCGCGCTCCGGCAGAGGCCGCTTGATTGAAAGGCCGCTCAGGCTGGGACGTTCGCGCTCAGGCATAGGATCACCTCTCTGGTTAGTGCCATCACCTCGTCGGCCGCCTTGGAACCTGGAGCGTAGTCGAGGACGGTTTGCCCGGTGGCGGGGGCTTCGGCATAGACGATTCGATCGTAAATCTCTGTTTCCAGGACTCTTATGTCCACTCCCTCGACGGCGAAAAATCCAGCGGCCGCTTCCCTGCCCTCCCGCATCAGCCGGTTGCCCTGGCGTTTTCGACTGAGGAGAAGGAAGACCTTGAGGTCCGGTTTGACGGCGGAAACATCCATCAACAAAGGAAGCATGGAACCGGAGGCCCGATAGTCCATGGGGGTGGGTTGCAGCGGCAGGATCACAGCGCCGGCGGCAAGCATGGCCGAGCGTGTAATGTCGTCGGCCCGAAACTTGATGTCGCCTTTGCTGGAACCACCCGGTGGGCAATCGATCAGTACCACCTCGTATTGGGAATCGACTAGCATGCGGGGCAATTCCTTATGAATGGAAGGCGTGGCCATGGCGATGACGACAAACGGGAGTTTGGAGTCCTCAAACGTGTTGCGCCATTCGACGGCACTACCTTGGGGGTCAGCATCAATCAGGAGCGTTTTGTATCCGGCGGCGGAAAGGCCACCGGCCAAGTTCATGGTGGTGGTGGTTTTGCCACAACCGCCTTTCTGGTTGGCTACCGCAATCACAATGGCCATATAGACACACAACTTACCAGCCGTCAAGACGTATTGTCAACTGTATTGTTGACTGGCTTTCACATAGGTCAAGAAAATTGCTATCACTCGGTAGGCAGCTCCCGATATGAAGGCAGGGAACCAAGTTGCCATACTAATTCCCCAGGAGGTAAGCGATGCAGATCTCATCAGTACAATCGGTCTCCGGAGCGGACCGGTCAACACCGGACCGAACCGAAGCGCACTCGTCGGTTGCAATCCAGCAACAGACGAGCCAAGACCACGTACGCCAGGTGGCGCGCGCGGTCAAGCTAGTAAACCAATCCGGCCAAATCACCCAGAACAACGAATTGACCATTGCCCTGGACCGCACCTCAGGGCACCCCGTGATTCGCCTGATCGACCGGCAAACCCACGAAGTAATTCGCCAAATACCTGAAGAGCGAGTGCTGAGAATGGCCGAAGAGTTCAAACGGGAGACGGCGCAGCAGGAAGCCGCCCTAGGAGGAACAGAATCTTAATGGATGCCCGGCTAGCCTACGTAGAAAACGAGATATTGCAGGCGGACCCGATCCGGCTGGTGCAAATGCTGTATCGCGGCGCGCTCCTGGCAACCGGAAAAGCCAGGGTACACCTCCGCGAAGGGGACATCCCGGCGCGCTCGCGGCAAATTACCAAGGCTAGTGAAATCATCAACGAGTTGACGCTGTCGCTGGACCACCAACGGGGCGGGGAACTGGCGCGCAATCTGGTGGAACTTTACGACTACATGCAGCGGATTCTGCAGGACGCCAACTTCCGCCAGGTTGAAGAGCCACTGGCCGAACTGGAACAGCTATTGGGGACGCTTTTGGAAGCGTGGGAACAATGCGGGCCGAGCCCGGTCGACACTGAGACACAGACGCCGCCGGTGCGGCTGGCCAGCCGGCAGATCCTTGAGGCGGAAGACTTCGTTTTGTTCGAGCCAAGCAATGTAGCCAGCTACGGATAACCACTTTCACCGTAGAACCAAGTAAAAGAGTGAAGAATCGGCCGTTCCCGTGCGTCAATAGAGGAGACGACGTACTGAGCTATGCATCCGGCCGCCCATCCCGAGGAACAAGCAGCATTGCGGCAGCGGCAACAACACGCGCTGTTGACTGCCTGTATCGGGGGTGACCGTGAGGCGTTCCGTGACTTGTTCCTGCGCTATCAGGACCGAGTCTACTCCATCGCGCTTCACTTTACAGCGGACCCGGCCGCGGCCATGGACATCGCCCAGGATGTCTTCGTCAAACTATTTTCCAGCCTTTCCACCTTCCGCTACGAATCAAGCTTTGAAGCCTGGCTCTTCCGGCTCACCGCCAACTGCTGCCATGATCGCCATCGCAAACAAAGCCGCTTAGTCTCCCTGGAAGAGAGCAATCTTCCTGACTCCGGGAATTCAGCCACCGAACAGGCTGAGCGGCTCGATCGGGCCCGGCAGGTGCAGCGCTGTGTCGCCCGGCTTCCCGTGGACTTGCGGATGACCATCATCTTGCGGTACACCGAAGGGCTTTCCTACGAAGAAATCGCAACAATCCTGGCCTGTCCGCCCGGTACGATCGCTTCGCGCCTGAATCGCGCGCACCGTGAGCTCGCGGTGCAACTCGAGCATCTGAAAGAAGGAGTCTAAACCCTATGCCCGAATCATTGGAAAGCAGACTGGCAGGGGCGTTGGCGCCGACACAGGCGCCGCGGGAACTATGGGATTGTGTCAGCGCTGCGATTCCTCCGTTGGCGCCCAAGAGTGGCCGGCCAAGGTGGCCTCGTCTGGCGATGGCCGCGGCAATCGCCGCGTTGATGACGGGTGGCGTGTTGTATGTCCGCGCCGCCGCATACCAACATGAAAGCGCCGGCTACTCTGCCCGGCTAACCGCCGAGGCGATTCGGATTCATCAGCAACTCAATACGGCATCGGACGGAGAGAAGCAATCGGCGTCTGCTTACGCCATCCAACGGCATATACTCGACGGCCAACCGGTCACCATTCTCTCGGTCGCGGTATTTTCAGCAGCCGAGCCAGGGCCCAAACAGGTACGCACCACGACAACTGGTGCACTGGCCGTGTCGGAGTGGAACAGCCGAGGCCGGCGTTGGGCCATGGTCAGTGCGCCGGCGGCGCATCGTCGGGCTTGCTCAATCTGCCACCACGTGTGAGTCTGAGGCAAACGGGGTAGCGTTGCCGGCTCTCGGCGTTACAGCTTTCCGAGCGCCTGCTCGAAATCGGCCAGCAGATCACGCCAGTCTTCGATGCCGACGGACACGCGGATTAGTCCATCGGTGATGCCGGCGGCATGTTGCTCGGCGGCCGAAAGTGGCGAGTGAGTCGTGGTCTTCGGGTGACAGGCCAGCGATTCGACGCCACCGAGGGAGACGGCATTGTGCGTAAGTTGCAGGTGACGTAGAAAGTCAAACGCGGCGCGCTTGCCGCCGGCCAATTCAATTGCGAAAAGCCCGCCGGGGTAGTCGCACTGGGCTTCGCGAATGCGGATCTGCTCGGGGTCATCAAACAAGGTCGGGTAAAATACGCGAGTCACTTTCGGGTGGCGCGCCAGTTGCTCGGCTATGCGCTGAGCGTTCTTGGAAGAGCGATTCATGCGCAAAGTGACGGTGGGGAGCCGCCCGTCCAACATCCAGCATTCGTCAGGCGGCAGGATGTTACCGAAGATGATGCGGCGCGCTTTCATCCTCGCAATGAGCGCGGGGTCGGCTGCCAACGCCGCGCCGGCCAGCAGATCGGAAAAGCCGGATAAATACTTCGTCGCTGAGTAGAGCACCAGGTCCGCACCGCACTGCAGCGGGTGCTGGAAAGTGGGCCCCATAAAGGTGTTGTCCACCATCACCAGCGGCCGCTGCGGCAGCGACCGCGCGGTGGTGGCGGCGCGGGCGATGTCGGTCATGCGCATGGTGGGGTTGGCCGGCGTTTCAATCAGCACAGCGCTGACGTTCGGGGAACCGCGCAGAGCACGGTCCAACTCCTCGATCGCGCCGGCTAACACGGCGATGCCCTTGATGCCGAAGGGTTCAAGAAACTCGTGGATCAGGTGCTGGGTGCCGCCATAGAGGGGCACCGTGTAAACGAGCTGGTCACCCGGCTTGCAGAAGGTGCATAACGCGGTCATGATCGCAGCCATGCCGGAGTTGAAGACCGCCGCGGCCTGAGCGCCGGTTTCGAGTGGCGCCAAGTGGTCTTCCAGGATCTCAGCGTTAGGATGATTGAGCCGCGCGTACACCAGCGGGATGCTCTCGCCTTGCGCGGCGCGCGACCGGCCTGACGCCACGGCAAAGGCACGTTCGGCGGCCTCCGGGGAAGGGAAGACGTAAGTGGAAGAACGGAAGACGGCGGGCCGGGCCGATCCCAGTGACAACGCCGGATCGTAGCCGCGCGAAATCACTTGAGTGGACGAGTGCAAATGAGGAGGAGGATCTACGGGCTCTTTCATAGGCTAGCCCTATCGTCTCTCATCTAACGCGGCGGTGGGGCGTCTGAGGAGGGCGCCGGCTGGCCGTCGATGGTATGAGGCTCCATCAACTCCACCCGCGTGCCATCGTGATCGAACAGATTGAGCTGGCGCTTGCGGTTGACTCCGGTGCGGATCTCAAGCGGCCGGGTGTAGCGCTGGCGGGCCGGCCGGGCGTTCAGAATGGCCAGTGACTTCTGAATATCCGGCACAAACAGACAGAGGTGATGCTGAGTGCCGCGCTGGGTGGGCGCGGGCAAATCCTTATAGAGCATGAACTCGATATAGTCGTCGCCATCGGGCACCTGCATGTTCACCCAGCTGAGTTGCTTGGGGTCGCGCGTGCCTCGCCAGAATTCTTTGAAGCCCAGGATATCGCCGTAGAATTTCTTGGAGTCGTCCAGCTTCCCCACCAGGATGCCGATGTGCGCCATGCGATCGGAGATCCGCTCTTTTCCGATGAACTTGCCCTTTTCACGCGAGGTCCAACCCTGCGGCGTGTACTGTACGAACTCCACCGTGTGGCCGTCGGGGTCTTTGACGTTGAAGGCGAGATTGCCGATGCGCACTTTGTTTACCTTCGGCGGCGCCGCCACGCCGCGCGAGGCCAAATAGGCGCGCATGCCCTCGGCGTCGTCCGTTTCCACCGAGATGTGATTGAGCCGATCCGAGCCGGCCTCTTTCTCCGGGAAGATTTCAATGCATTGACGCTCGTTGATCTTCACAAAAGTGAGATCGAGATTGCCGGCGGCGTTATTGAGCAGAAACGGTTCCTGGTAGCCGAGCAACGCACCATAGAAGTCCCTGGCCTTAGCGATGTCGCTGGTGAAAATGGCGATGTGGGCGACACCGGTAATGCGGGGCCGCTTGGGTTGAGCCCACGCGACGATGGCGGCGGCGGTCAAACAAATCAGCGCGATGCGGAGCGATCTCACCAGGGCGACAGTTGGCACGAGGAAAATGGTAACAGCTTCGACCCCCGCTTGGAGCGACGATCTTCAGTATGATATCGGCTTAGATGTTAAAGCTCGCAACCGAATACCCGCCTGCCGATGAGCAAGAGCATATCGACAGTTTGATCGGCGAGCTGCGCGCGAAGATGGAGCGGGACTATGCCAAAACCCGGATGCTGCGCGATGCGCATCCAAAAATGCACGGCTGCGTGCGCGGCGAATTAGCGATCGTGCCGAATCTGCCTCCCGAATTGGGCATCGGCGTTTTCAAGCAGGGTCGCAAATATCCGGTATGGGTGCGCTTCTCCAATCAGAACGGCACGGTTTCCCCGGATTCGAAGCCCGACATACGTGGGGTGGCGATCAAGCTGATGGACGTCGAAGGCAAGAAGCTGACGCCGGGCGGGGATCGCGAAATGAATCACGACTTCATCCTGATCAGCGACAGCCGGTTTGTGACGAAAGATGTGGCCGAGTTCGACGGTCTGGTTCGAGCCCTGGTCGGCGGCATTCTCAAGATCTCGTGGTTCTTCCTGACGCATCTCCGCGCGCTTCGAAACCTGACGAGCTCCCTGCGATGCTTCGGCAACCCGCTGTCCATTCGATACTTCAGTGTGGCTCCTTATCTCTTGGGCGAGCGAGCGGCAAAATACTCGCTGACGCCTCGCGATGCGGCGGCGACGCCGGTACCGCCGAATCCCTCCGACGATTATCTGCGGGAAGCCATGGTGCGGCAACTTGGATCACGCGATGCCGTGTTTGATTTTGCGGTGCAGATCCAGACCGATCCGTACCAAATGCCGATCGAAGATCCGGGCATTACGTGGGACGAGACGGATTCGCCTTTTCAGAATGTTGCTACTTTGACGATTCCGTCGCAGGTTTTTGACACTCCGGAGCGGCGCGAGTTCGGCGATAACCTATCGTTCAATCCCTGGCGCGCCCTGCCGGAACACCGCCCTTTGGGAGGAATCAGCCGGGCTCGGAGGCAGGTGTATGGTGCTCTCTCGATTTTCCGTCACGAGCGAAATCAGGCTGCGAGAGAGGAGCCGAGCGTGAACGACAAAGAGTGGACTGCTAGCGCGCCCTGAAAGTTCCGACCGCCACCAGGTCATCTTCTACTCCTTCCGTAACTCGACCCAACTGGTGAGCGCGTTACCGGCCCTGCGCCCGGGAATCGAGAGCGCAGTGGCTCCGCCGTTCAGCACGTTGCCGCGCAACTTCAGTGACAGCCCGATCGTGTGCGGACGACGGCTGGCGTCCCCGGTGCCGACGTCGCCCATAATCTGGCCAGTCAGGAACCCGTCTTCAAATGCCGGATTGTTGAGCAGCGTCTTGAGCTGGCCGGCCACTTGGACGTGGATGTCGCCTGAGTCGAGGATTCTGAGGGCGAGCCCGTGCTCGGCTTCGTGCGTCACAAGCTTGCCGGACCACGCGCCACGCAGCTCCGGAACGGGCTGGAACTTCGCCTTCGTAACGCCCGGGCCCTCGCTGTTGCTTGGCGCGCCGAGTCCCAGCGCTGCGGCCAGGATCTCGTCGGCGATCCGGCTCGGCAAGTCGCTCGATGTATTGCATAGCGCCACGATGGCGAGCCGCTCCGATGGAACCATCAGCAGAATCGTCCGCACGCCGCCCATGCTCCCGGCGTGAGACACGGTCCGGTACCCGCGTTGAACGCCGGCCCGCCACCCTAACCCGTAGCCGGAGTCGGCATCGACGCCGATAACCGGCTTTTGCATCTCGTCGATGTTCTCGTCCGAAAGAATCTGCTTCTGGCCGGCCAAGTGTTCCTTGAGATGAAACATCCCAAACCGGACGAGGTCGTGTGCGCTCGACCAGATGGCCGACCCGCCCGGGTGGTCAAAATTGTAGAACGGCAAGACCGCACCATCCGGGTTGTAGCGCACCGCTGCGTATTTTTCCAGGCCTGCGCCGAGATGCACCGAGGTGTGGGTCAAATCGAGCGGCAGAAAAACCTGGTCGCGCATAAAATCCGCATAGTCCCGGCCCGAGACACGGCTGATCACGTGATCAAGGATCCCAAAGCCGAGATTGGAGTAGGAGTATCGCTCGCCCGGCGCGGTCACCAGCATGCCGTAGCGCCGGATGGTCTCGGGCATCGGCGGCGGTTGGTACGGTTCGTCCGCGTAAAAGAACTGGTAGTGCAGCGGTAGTCCCGCCGAGTGGCTAGCCACGCGGCGGACGGTGGCGTCACGAGCGTCGCCCACGCGGGCATTCAAGCGCGCCGTGCCGAGATAATCGTCGATTGGTTTGTCGAGGTCGATCTTGCCTGCTTGCCGCAGCACCATGACGCCGGTCGCGGTGAAGGGCTTGGAAATCGATGCCAGCGAGTACATCGTGTGCTCGGTGGCCGCGACGCGATTCTCCCGGTCCGCCCACCCGAATCCTTCCTCCCACACGATCTTTCCATGGCGCGCCACGGCCACCGCGAGTGACGGCGCCTTGGTCTCTACCAGTTGGCGGCGAACCGAGGAGCGCACTGCTTCAAAAGATTGAGCTGGCGCGTTCGAGACGATGGCGAAAGCGGCTACCATCAGCCTGAGGTTTTGGTGAATCATCAAGCACCTGTTCAGATTATCCGCTGAAGCGCGCCAGCGAGTGAATTGACCGGCGAGTCAATTCGCTGTATCCTCAGTCAGTGGCTCTCCTAGGCAAGTCAAAAAAAGAAGTACTGCTCGAATTCCGGACGAGTGAGATCCTGGAAGCGGCGCGCCAAGTGTTTGCCAAGCATGGCTACCCCGCGGCGACAGTTGACGAAATTGCCGACACCGCCGGTGTCGCCAAAGGAACCGTCTATCTCTATTTCCCCTCCAAGCGCGATCTGTTTCTGGCCACGCTGCGCGAAGGCGTCGAGGAACTACACTCCGACGTCAAACGGCGGATTGATCAGGCCGAGACCGCCGCAGCCAAGATCCGTGCCTTCGTTGAAGTGCGGCTGGACTATTGCGACCGCAACCGCGACTTCTTTCGCATTTACTACACCGAGATCTCCTCGTTGCCCGTAAGATCTGCGGGCGAGCGCCCGGCGTTTCAGGATCTCTACGACGAGCAAGCGCGCCTGCTCGAAAACATTCTCGAGTTGGGCATTCTGCGCGGCGAGATGCGGCCGTGCAAGGTGAGGACGACGGCCAGGTTGATCTATGACCTGACGCGATCGGCCATCGCACAACATGTCCTCGAGGGTGACCGTAACCAGGTGGCCGAGTCGACCAACCTCATTTGCGACTTGATCTGGCGAGGTATAGGATGCTGAGAAATTGCACCACCTGTTTATTGACGGCGTTCTGGTTGAGCGCGGTGTTGCTGTCCTGTAGTTCGACCAAGGCGAGCGCACCAGCGGCCGGGTCAAAATCCCCGCCCGGCGCGCCCGTCAAGGTAGCGCGTGCCGAGACGCGCCGGGTGCCGGTTGATATCTCAACCGTTGGCAATGCGGAGGCGTTGTCTACGATCGTGGTCCGAGCGCAGATCGGCGGCGTGCTCTTCAAGGTGCATTTTGAGGAAGGGCAGACTGTGAAGGCGGGAGATCCGCTTTTTGAAATCGACCCGCGCCCTTATCTGGGATCGGTCCGCCAATGGGAGGCCAATCTGGCGCGGGAGCAGGCCCAGCTCAAACTGGCCGAGGCGAATCTGGCGCGCGCCGAATCGCAGGCGGCCCACTATGGCAAGCAGGCCGAGCGGTACTCGCAGCTAGCCGATCAAGGAATCTTCTCGCGTGAGCAGTCTGACTTGGCGACGGTTGAGGCCCGGGCACGGCGCACGGGCGTCCGAGCCGAAACCGCGAATATCGAGAGCGTCAAGGCCGCTATTCGCGCCGACGAAGTTTCGCTGGCCGGCGCCAAACTCAATCTATCCTATTGCAGCATCAAGTCACCGATTACCGGGCGGACCGGCGCCATTCGTGCCAAAGAGGGCAACCTGGTGAAGGCCAACGACATGGAGTTGGTCACCATTCATCAGATCCAACCGATCTACGTGACTTTCTCCGTACCGGAGGAGCATCTTCTCAAGATCCGGCAGCGCTCCGCCAAGCTACCTGTGTTGGCCGGGATTCCTGGCGATACGCGCACCCCGGCCCAGGGTTCGCTGACCTTTCTGGACAACGCCGTGGACAACACCACCGGCACGATTCGTTTGAAGGCCACGTTCTCAAATAGCGACGGGCGGTATTGGCCAGGCCAGTTTGTCGACGTCAAGTTGCGGCTGGAAGACCGGCCGGATATGGTGGTGATTCCGGGGGCAGCGCTGCAGACCGGCCAGCAAGGCAATTTCGTCTATGTGGTCAAGCCGGACAACTCGGTGGAGCTGCGGGTGGTGACGCCGGGACCGCGGATTGACACCTTGATTTCTTTGACCCAAGGCTTGGCGACGGGTGAGACGGTCGTAACCGAAGGGCAGCTTCGGCTGACGCCGGGATCGAAAGTCACGGTGATGCAATGACCCATTCAGCCAGCGGAAGTTTCACGGGCTTATTCATACGCCGCGGCGTGGCAACAACGCTGATCATGTTCGCGATCACGCTGTTCGGCCTGGTCTCGTATCGATCGCTGCCGGTGTCGGACCTGCCGAATATAGACCTGCCCACGCTGGTGGTGGTGGCGGCTCTGCCGGGCGCCAATCCGGAGACGATGGCCTCGGCGGTGGCGACGCCGCTCGAGCGCCAGTTTTCGACCATCGAAGGGTTGGACTCGATGACGTCGGTTACGGCGCTAGGCTCAACCGCGGTGACTCTCCAATTTGCGCTGTCGCGTTCGCTCGATGGCGCAGCCCAGGACGTGCAGGCCTCGATCACGCAGGCCAGCCCGCTGTTGCCGGCCGGCATGCCAACGCCTCCAACCTTCCGCAAGGTGAACCCCGCCGATCAGCCGATTTTCTTCCTGGCTTTGAAGTCCAGCACAATGCCGCTTTATCGCCTGCACGAATATGCGGACACGATGATGGCGCAGCGCATTTCCACGGTCGCCGGCGTGGCCCAGGTCCAAATTCTGGGTTCGCAGAAATACGCCGTGCGCATCCAGGTGAACCCCAAGAAGCTGGCGGCGCGCGGCATTGGAATCGACGAGGTGGAAAACGCCGTCAAGCGGCACAACGTCAACATGCCGGTGGGCACGCTCTACGGACCGAACCAGATGGTGACACTGCAGGCCACCGGGCAGTTGACCAATGCCGAGGCCTACAAGTCACTCGTTGTTACTTACAAGAACAACGCGCCGGTACACCTCTCGGAATTGGCGACGGTGATTGACTCGGTGGAGGACGACAAAGCCGCCGCCTGGTATAACACGCCAACGTCCTCTGACCGAGCTGTGACGCTGAGCGTGATGCGCCAACCGGGCACCAACACGGTGGAGGTGGCCGATAACGTCCGGGCGTTGCTCTTGGAATTCCGGCGGCAATTGCCTCCCTCGGTGTCGCTCGAAGTCCTGTTTGATCGCTCCGAGACCATTCGCGACTCGTTCAACGACATTCAGTTCACCATGTACCTGACGCTGGGCTTGGTGGTGATGGTGATCTTTCTGTTCCTGCGGAATTTTTCCGCAACCGTGATTCCCTCGCTCGCCTTGCCGCTGTCGGTGATCGGCACGTTTTCGGTGATGTATCTGTGCGACTACTCGCTCGACAACCTCTCGATGATGGCGCTCATCCTGGCGATTGGCTTCGTCGTGGACGACGCGATTGTCGTGCTGGAAAACATTGTGCGGCACATTGAAATGGGCACGCCGCCGATGACGGCCGCTCTCCTTGGCGCGCAAGAAGTGGGCTTCACGATTGTCTCGATGACCCTGTCGCTGGCCGCCGTGTTTCTGCCGCTGCTGTTTATGGGCGGCATCCTGGGCCGGCTGTTTCGCGAGTTTGCGGTGACCATCGTGGCCGCAATCCTGATCTCCGGTTTCGTTTCCGTGACGTTGACCCCGATGCTGTGCGCTCGGTTTCTCCGCGCCAACCATGAGCCGAGCTGGTTCTTCCGGAAGACGGAAGTCTTCTTTGACCGGATGCTGCGTGTCTACGAGCGAAGCTTGCGGTTCACTCTGCGCCACCGGTTGACCTTTGCGGCGTTCAGCGTGCTGATTGCCGCGGCCACCGGGTGGCTGTTCACGCAGGTTCCAAAGGGCTTTCTGCCATCCGAGGACAACAGCCAAATCTTTACGATCACCGAAGCGGCGCAAGGAGCCTCGCACACGGACCTCTTCCGCGATCAGCAGAAATTGATCGCGATTGCGCAAAAGAGCCCGCACGTCGTAGCATTTTTTGCCGGCGTCGGCGGCAGTTCCAGCGCGGTGGCGAACAACGGCCCCAACTTCGGCCGCTTGTTTTTTCACCTGAAGCCCCGCTCAGAGCGGAGCTTAAATGTGGATGGCGTGATGGCTGAACTTCGCCCGCAACTGAATCAATTGCCCACGATGCGCGCTTTCCTGCAGAACCCGCCTTCCATCCGGATCGGCGGTTCTCTCACCAAGAGCCTGTATCAGTACACTTTGATGAGCGGGGATATCGGCACACTCTATAAATCGGCGCAAGAGATGGAGAAGGAGATGGCGGGGGTTCCGGGTTTGCTGGATGTGACCAGCGACCTGCAGATCAAGTCACCGCAGTTGAACGTGGTCATTGATCGCGACCGCGCCGCTGCTCTCCGCGTCACACCCGATCAAATCGAGAACGCGCTCTATGACGCGTATGGTCCGCGTTGGATCTCGACCATTTACGCCGCGGACAATCAGTACCGGGTGCTGATGGAAGTGGAGCGCCCCTTCCAGGCTGACCCGGCGCTCTTGTCGGCTCTCTATGTGCGCTCGTCATCCGGTAGCCTGGTTCCATTGGACAGCCTGGCGCGGATGGAGGCTAAGGCCGGACCGCTGACGATCAATCACTACGGGCAACTTCCGGCGGTAACTTTGTCGTTCAATCTTGCCACCGGCGTGTCGCTGGGAGACGCCGTCAGTGGAGTTCAGGACTTGGCGGCGCGGGTGATTCCCGATTCTGTGACCACGTCCTTCCAGGGCACGGCGCAGGCGTTCCAGCAATCCACGCGGTCCTTGTGGGTTCTGCTGGCGGTAGCCATTCTGGTGGTCTACATCGTGCTGGGCATCCTGTATGAGAGCTTCGTCCATCCGCTGACGATTCTCTCCGGCTTGCCCTCGGCGGGTTTCGGCGCGATGCTGACGTTGTATCTGTTCCACCTGGACTTGAATATCTATTCCTTTGTCGGGCTCATCCTGCTGGTGGGGATTGTCAAGAAGAACGCCATCATGCAAATAGACTTTGCGCTCGAGGCCGAACGCAACGAGGGCAAGAGCCCGGCCGAGGCGATCTTTGAAGGCTGCCTCATCCGCTTCCGCCCCATCATGATGACCACGATGTGCGCGTTGTTCGGGGCGCTGCCGATTGCCTTGGGCTACGGAGCCGGGGGCGAAGCGCGGCGTCCTTTGGGGCTTTGTGTGGTGGGCGGTTTGGTGTTCTCCCAGCTCATCACTCTGTATCTCACGCCGGTGGTCTACACCTACATGGCCCGCGTGCACGGCCGGATTTCGCGGCCACGCCAAACGGCCACGATTCACACGCCGCCTTTGGCCGCTCCGCAATAGGCGAGAATCTTTTCATAGCGCGCCGTACGCTGCCGATGTACGATTTGGAC
>JAYTKJ010000775.1:0-9015 GCA_043730365.1 Acidobacteriota bacterium
TGATATCCCCGGTTTAACCAGAGCTCGACGGCCACCCTATTCCAGGCAACTCTCTCATTCTGTGGCAGTTGCTCGTCGTTCTAAAGTAGCCACACCCAAGTCAATTCGCAAATTGGGCTCGAATTGGTGGCGTCGGGAAGGGAGTGCTCCATGGCCCTACGGGCCGCCAAAAGGGATGAAAGTCTGCGCGGCAGTATGGGGAGCGGTAGATTGTGCCAGGAACGGGAGAGGTAAGAGCCAGTGCTGAGCTGTTGAGTCCGTCAGGGAGTGCGATCCGGGACATGTGCTTTGAACCTATCATTGGGAGTCGTCTTTCCTTCGGGTAAGGACGATACCCCGCAGGGGTGCGTATCTAAACAGTCGCGTGTCCCTGTCATACTGGATGATCCATGTTGTCGTTGGTTGCCTTCGACTTGGTCAATTGGTTGCCCTCGCGGCACGTCCTCTGGCGGCGTTGGTGGCCGAGAACCTCTTCCTGCGAAAAGCAGTTGGCCCTCTTCCAGGAGCGGAAGGTCGGGCCTCGACGGGGCCGACGATTCCACATGCTGGATGATGGCGGCCCTGAGTCAATGGATCGCTTGGCGCGACGCGCTGGTGAATGTCCAAGCGGACACACTCCTGCGTTGGCACCGCCCGGGATTCCGCCTCTTCTTGGCGTTGGAAGTCTTCGCGAACAACTCGGTAGCGACGGCTGCGGCTCGACGATCAGCGCCGACGCTTGGCCACCGAGGCCAAGGGCTTGGGAGGAAAGCTTCTGGCGGAGATCGCAGCATTTGGGGTTACGCACCGGCCCGCCGAATCGGGCTGCGCGGGCGCATTCAGTTCTAGGCTATGACAGAATTGGGGATATGCCGATGCGGCTGATAGTATGGATAGCGTTGCTCGCGGCTCCTTTTTGGCTGGCGTTGCGAGCCGCTCCTCCGGCCCAACCCGAATTGGTTTCGATGTTCCCTTTCGGGGGCCAGCAGGGGACCAGCTTCAAGGCAACGATTCGCGGCCGGTTCTTGGATAGCGTCACCACAGTCTGGTTCGATTGCGAGCACCTCTCAGCCACGATTATTAACGTGCAGCCTGACCCGGCTGCATCGGCAAATTCCAGTGCTGGGTCGAAAAAGAAGAAAGGCTCTTCGGCGCCGACTCAACTGCTATCGATTGACGTGAAAGTTGCCCCGGGTGCGGGTGCGGGCATGCATTCGATGCGTATCCTCACCCCGGGTGGTGTCTCTAACGACATCCCGGTTCGCGTTCACGCCGAGCCTGCCCTGCTGGAATCGGCCGTCGACCACGCCGAGCCGGCCGCGGCACAAACCATCTCGACCTTCCCCGTTGTGATCAGCGGAAAACTCACCGGCGGCGGAGAGCTTGATTACTACGCTTTTGAAGCCAGGCAAGGGGAGACCTTCCGCTTCGACGGGCTCTCGTCAGGGACGGGTCTAGACCCCAGCCTGACGCTTTTTGAGCCAACGGGAAGTTGGTTCCGCCAGGACCGCCTGACGGAATTGGCGTTCAATGACGATGAAGTTTGGTATCCCGGTCTGGCGGCGCATGCCAGGATTACGTACAAGTTTGCGAAGGCGGGGCGCTACTTGATCCGGGTGAGCGGCTTTCTGGGCGAGGGCCGTCCGGATCATCTGTATCAACTTTCCATTCGACGCGCGTCCGACGGCCCCTTGGAATTGGAGGCCATGAGTCCGGCGCATCTGCCGCCACCGTCCTCGGATCTTTCCTGGCGTGAGCGGACATGGAAGCGTGAACTGAAGCCTGATCGTTTGACGGCTCTTTGGGCGCGAACCGCGGGCGCTTCGGGAGATAAGGCGCCGGAGGCGATTGCTCCGCTGCGTTTGACCGGGCAGCAGCCGGTCTCGGTCTCCCTTCCTGCGCTGCTGGAGGGAACGATCGAGCGGCCTGCTCAGGTACACCGCGTGAAATTTGCGGTGAAGGCGAATGATCGCATCGTCGTGGAGGTTGAAACGCTGCGCCAGACCATCCCGCAGTTCAATCCCTATTTGAGGATTGTCTCGGCAAGCGGCGATGAAGCTTTTACCAATGTGCATTCGACGGTGAACTCCTGCGGCGATACGATTCTCAAACAGATCCAGCCGAAGACGACGTATTCCTTTCCGCGCGCGGGCGAATTCATTCTGGAAATCCGCGACATCACGCATACCTACGCTGGCCCGGACTTCGCCTACCGGGTGTTCTTGCGCCAACAGGTTCCGCACGTCGGCGAGGTTCACGCCGCCGAGGAGCAGATCAACTTGGTTGCCGGTGAGGTCACCAAGATGGGTGTGCAGACCGATCAGGAAGAAGGCTTCGACGGGCAGATTGCCCTGACGGTGGAGGGGCTCCCCGAGGGCGTGCGCGCCACGATGGGTACCGATGTTCAGCCCCAGGTCCCACCGCCCTACAATCCGGGCAAGGTAGAGCGCTTCCAGCCGGAAAGCCAGAAGGCGACATTCCTGTTCCTGACGGACGAGACGGCGCCCGCGACCTCGCGGCCCGTTGAGGCTCGCATCGTTGCTCGGCCGGTGGTGAAAGGGAAGTTAGGAGGCCCGCTCACAGTGAAGAAGATTCTGGTGACGGTGGTGAAGGCTACAAATCAAGAGGCTTCGCAATGATTGGCACGGATACGGGGAAGGTTCGAATGCAGCGGCTGGCCGCCGGGTTGCTGTTTGTTACACCGTTCATCGGTTGGGCTGCAGCGGATACGCCGCCGAAACTGGTTTCGCTACGCCTGATGCCCGAGCAGAGCACGCTTCGCGGGAAGAAGGCATCGCAACAGTTTCTCGTGCTCGGCCAGTATTCCGATAAACGCGAGCGGGATTTGACTCTACAGTCGCGTTTCACGCTTACGAGTCCCGCTTCGGCCCGCGCCGATGAGACGGGGCGCGTGTTTGCGGTGGGTGATGGTGAAACTGTACTCGTGGCCACTGCCGGCGGCTTTTCGGCGCGCTCCTCGCTGAAAGTGGAAGGCTCCGGCATCGACCGGCCATTCGGCTTCCCTCGCGAGATCGTCAGCATCTTCACTCGCCGCGGCTGTAACAGCGCGGGCTGTCATGGCGGCATAAAGGGCCAGGCGGGCTTCAAGCTATCCACGCATGGCATTCATCCCAAGGAGGATTACAAGTGGGTCGTGGAAGGCGGCATGTTCCAGGTGCTCACCGAAGAGGCCGGCGGACAGAAGCAGCCGCGAGTCGATACGAAGAATCCCGAACAAAGCCTGATTCTGCAGAAGGCGACCATGGGCATTCCGCACGGCGGCGGCATGCGTTTGCAGAAGGGCTCGGAAGATTACGACGCCATCCTCGCGTGGGTGCGCAACGGAGCGCCTTATGGGACGGAGGACAAGACCAGCAATCCGAAGGTGGCGCGGCTGGAGGTTTTCCCTCGGGATGTCTTCCTGCGCGCCGGAGAAAAGCAAAGGCTTTTAGTGACGGCTTTCTATGAAGACGGGCGGGCGGAGGATTTTACGCACCAGGTGCTGTATGAAGCGCAGTCGGCCGTGGTCAGTGTTTTGGCCGGTGGCATTGTGGAGGCGAAGAAGCCAGGCGAGACCGGCGTTCTCATCAAAGCGGTGGGCAACCTGATCCGCGCCGGCGTGGGCGTGCTCGCCGACCCGATGCCGAACTATCCCCAGGTCACCCGCAACAACTTCATCGACGACGAGGTCTTCGACAAGCTGAAGTTATTCAGTATCGTTCCATCGGATCTCTCCTCGGATGCCGAGTTCCTGCGGCGCATCTGCCTGGACCTGGCGGGTATGGCGCCGCCGCCCGAGCGCGTGCGCGAGTTTGTAGCGAGCAAAGATCCGCGCAAGCGCGACAAGCTGATCGAAACGCTGTTGCAGTCACCGGAATACATCGACTACTGGGCATTCCGCTTCGCCGATCTTTTCCGGGTGGCGGTGTTTCCCGTCGGCATCAATCCAAAGTGGACCCAGGCCTACTGGCAGTGGATCCGTGACAGCGTCGCCGCGAATAAGCCGTACAACCAGATGGCGCTGGAGCGAATTGCGGCGCAGGGCTACAGCGCGCCGTCGCGGCATTACCTTCCTTACTTCGTGATACCGCCTCCGCAGGACGGCATGGGCGAGCAAGTGCGAGTCTTCATGGGACGCCGTCTCGATTGCGCGCAATGCCACGACCATCCTTACGAGCAGTGGAGCCAGGACCAGTTCTGGGGCATGGCGGCATTCTTCGGCTCGATGTTCAAACTGGGCGGCAACGCGCAGGGCGTGGTTTTCGATCATCCTGGCGGCAAGGAGATCGCGGCGGATATCGCGGGCGCGAAGGACTACCGGGTGCTGCACCCGCGCACCAAGCAGGAAGTGGTGCCGGAGTTACTGGACGGTCGCCGGATTCCCTACACGGAAAACAACTTCCCACGGATGGAGCTGGCCAAGTGGATGACCTCGCATCCCTACTTCGCCGAAGCGGCTGTGAACCGCATCTGGAGCAACTTCTTCGGGCGCGGCCTTGTGGATCCGGTTGATGATTATCGCAGCACGAATCCACCTACGCATCCGCAACTGTTGCAGCGTCTCGCCAGCTTCTTCGCCGACAGCGGCTACGATCTGAAGAAGCTCATGCGGGTGATCGCGCAGTCACGGACGTACCAGGCGTCCAGCCGCGCCAAGCCCGGCAATGAGGATGATGCGGTCAACTACTCGCACGCGCTGCCCCGAGCCCTGGATGCCGAGATCCTGCTGGATGCGATCTCCGACGTCACCGGCGTGCCGGAAACCTTCAGCATGCAGTTGCCCGATGCGCCGGATAAGGGTGGACAGGCGCCGCGCGGCACCCGCGCCGTGCAATTGAAGGAGACCGACATCTATCACTCGCCATTCCTCGATATCTACGGCCGGCCGAATCGCTTCTCCGTGCCTGAGCGGAATGCGAAGCCGAATCTCAGCCAGGCGCTGCATATTCTCGCGGGAACCACGTACAACGACAAGCTGTTCGCCCCGGGCGGACGCATCGACGCTTGGATCGCGCGGGGGACATCCAACAGCGAAGTCGTGGAAGAGCTTTACCTGGCCGCTTACTCCCGTACTCCGGCGCCGCAAGAGAGTGCGGCTCTGGTGAAATTGATCGAAAAGAATCCCGAACGTAGGGAAGCGTTACGAGACCTGATGTGGGCGGTGATCAGCTCCCGCGAATTCGCGGAGAATCACTAAGGGACTGGAAGAAAGGAAGCTATGATGCTCCGACGCGGTTGTATGTCAGGAACCAGGCGAGAGTTCAGCCGGCGCGACTTCATCAAAGTCGGCTCACTTGGATTCCTTGGGATTCATCTGTCGCAAGCGCTTCAACTGGAAGCCGCGATGGCGGCCGACTCCGGAACCAAGCCCGAGGGGAAGGCGAAGTCCTGCATCCTGGTCTTTCTCGAAGGCGGCCCCAGCCAGATCGACACGTGGGATCCGAAGGCGAACAGCGCCTTCCGGCCCATTTCCACCAACGTTGCGGGCATTCAGGTTTCCGAGCTGCTCCCCAGCCTGGCCAAGCGGATGGACAAACTGGCTCTGATCCGCTCCATTCGCTCCTTCGGCGATGATCACCCGCAGGCGATGCATTACGCCGCGACGGGGCATCTCCACATCCCGGCCATGCAGTTCCCAAGCTTCGGCGCCATCGTTGCCAAGGAACTTGGGCCGCAAAAGGGCATGCCTCCGTATGTGATCGTGCCGCGCTGGGAGCGCAACCGCCAGTATCAGGACTACTTCAAGTCGGCATTTCTCGGGCCGGATTATGATCCGTTGACCATTCCCGACCCGGCTGGCAAGAACTTCCAGGTCGACGATCTCACGTTGCCAAAGTCGTTGGCTCCGGCAGCCGTCGAAAACCGCCGGGCGTTTCTGGATGTGGTCGATGGTTATTATCGCGATGCCGTCAAGAACGTCGAGCACGCGAAAATGGACGCCTTCCGGCAGAAAGCCTGGGAGATGATTCTCACTCCCGGCGTTCGCGCAGCGTTCGATCTTTCCAAGGAATCGGACAAGACCAAGGACGCCTACGGGCGGGATAGCGTCGGCCAGAGCCTGCTGTTGGCGCGCCGGCTGGTCGAGGGCGGTAGCCGGTTTGTCACAGCCGCCGGGTTTCACGGGAATTCGTGGGATACCCACTCGGATAACGACAAGACCCATAGAGACCGCTTGACCCCGCCGCTCGACCGCTCCGTGTCAGCCCTGATTGACGATCTGGTGGACCGAGGCCTGTACGATTCCACCATCATCGTCGTGATGGGTGAGTTCGGGCGCACACCGCACGTCAATCCCAACCTTGGCCGCGACCACTGGCCGATTTGCTGGTCGCTTGCCTTGGGCGGCGGTGGCATCAAGACGGGCCGGGTGGTCGGCAAGAGTGACGAACGCGGTGCGTTTTGTGTCGAGCGCCAGGTCAGTCTCGGCGACATCTTCGCCACGGTCTACAAAGCGATGGGCATTCAATGGGACAAGGAATACATGACTCCCGTCGGCCGCCCCATCAAGATTGCGAACTCTATTAAAGACGCCACTGGTGAGCCCATCAAAGAGTTGGTTGGCTAAGGGAAGGTTCCATATGCGATCCGTTTTTCATTCCGTCGCGATACTCTCGCTCGCTTGCGTGGCCGCTGCCCAGCAGGAGAAGCACCTCATGGTGCCCATGCGGGATGGGACCAAACTCTCGATGTATCTTTACTTCCCGGAGGGAAAGGGACCCTGGCCGGTGTTGTATGAGCAACGGTATTCCGATGTGACCGCCGCGTCAAGCCGCACGAACTACGCTGCGATGGCGATGAAGGGGTATGTGGTCGCCGCACAGAACTTCCGTGGCGCGCAACTTTCCGAGGGTGTCTACACTGGCTATCGCGCGCTGAGTTGGGGTGAACAGCAGGACGGCTACGACACGGTCATGTGGCTGGCCAAGCAGCCCTGGTCAAACGGGAAAATTGGAACATTCGGCGGATCACAGGCCGGTTATGCCCAGAACTTCCTGGCCGTGACCAAGCCGCCGAACCTGGTGGCGCAATACATGACTGACACCGGCCAGAGCCTGTTCCACTTGGGCTATCGCCGGGGCGGCACGGCTAGGCGGATGCCATTTCAGGAAGCGAGAGATCCGCAAGATGCGATCAGTTTGAACCACGCCATCTTCGGTCACTCGGTCTACGACGACTATTGGAAATTGGAAGACCCCAGCCGGCACTGGGACAAGATGGATGTTCCCTGCTTCACCCTGGGTAGCTGGTATGACTTCATGAATGTTGGCTCGATCGAGAGTTATGTTGGCCGCCAGCACCAGGGCGGGCCGCGCTCGCGAGGCCAACAGAAGCTGCTGATCGGTCCATGGCTGCACGGGTCGAGCTACCGCCATACCGGCCCGGTCGGCGATCTGGTTTACCCCGAGAATTCGATCTTCCCGGTGCGGGATCACATGATCCGTTGGTTCGATCACTACCTGAAAGGGAGCGACAACGGCGTGGAGAGCGAACCGGCTTTGCGCTACTACGTAATGGGCGCCGTGGGAGAAGGCGAGAAGGACGCGCCCGGCAATGTGTGGCGCGAGGCCCCGGACTGGCCGGTGGCGTCGCGTGATACGGTTTATTACCTGCACGGTCCGGCTTCCGGCACCGCGGGCACACTGTCGGCGAAAACGCCGGCAGGACCGCTTTCGACCGCATATCGCAGCGATCCCGCGCATCCGGCCCCCATACCGGGCCGAGCTTTCCCAGGCGCGAAGGATGCCCGCGACTTCGATAATCACGCCGATGTGCGCACCTTCACAACCGAGCCTTTAAAGAAGCCCGTGGAGTGGACGGGCAAAGTGCGGGCGGAACTCTTTGTCTCTTCCACCGCTCCTGATTCGGACTTCATTGTTCGGGTCACCGATGTGTATCCGGATGGCCGCTCCATCCTGATCATCGACGGCATCCGCCGGGCGCGCTTCCGTGACTTCTGGGAGCGCGAGGTGTTCATGAAGCCCGGCGAGGTGTACAAAGTCGCATTCGATGTCGGCTATCTGAGCCAGGTGTTCAACCGGGGGCATCGGATCCGCATCAGCGTGGGCAGCACCGGCGCGCCGTTCTACGATCCGAATCCGCAGACCGGTGGAGTGGTGACGTATGAGCCGCCCGCGAAGGTCCAGGAGGCCACCCAGACGCTGCATCATAAGGGTGCCCAGGCTTCACATATTATCGCACCGATTTACACCGCGCGTCAGTAGCCCGTTGACTCACATAGCCCGTTGACTCGCAACAAGCTGAGATCACCAGCTTGGCGGCACAACTGGGCGTGCTGCGTCCGCAGGATGTGGAGGCAATGGGCATCCCTCGAGAGTACCTTCTACGCCTCCTTCGACACGGCGTAGGTTCGTTCGTTCCGGGCCTGGCTTGTATCGCCTTGCGGACGCTCCGGTCACGGAACGCAGGCCCCGGACTCCACGGTCTGCCTGCTGTTCGCGCTGGTTTTTCACGAACTCACTACACAGTTTCCACTTGCAGTCTGGCTCGCTCTCTCCGCCGGCCACCGGGCGCCGAAGTTTGACACCGTTCGCCTCCGCGTCGTCCGATTCACCGGAAGGGACCTCACCGAAGGACGCGAGATGCATAAGCTGGAAGGCGTGCCAGTGCAAAGCCATTGCGCGGCGAAGACCATTGCCGACTGCTTCAACTTTCGGAACAAGATCGGGGTCGACGGGCCATCGAAGCTCTCCGCAACTGCCTTCGCAACCGCACCGCCACCGTGCGTGACATCCACATTTCGCAGAGATCTGCTGCGGAGCGCACCTCATACGCCCCTGTCTCAAGGCCGTTTCATGAACTCGGCCGCGTCGACCAAGTCGACTGCAGCCAAAGCATGGTCAGCAGGCAGTGCAACGGCGAACCTTTCCGCGCGTCGCGAACCTCTCGCGTTGTTGGGGCTGCGGGGGTCCCGTGAGCTCCCTCCTACGGCCCCCTTTTGTATCCTGAAATCCGGCGTTGGCTAACTCACAGCCCAAGCATGCGCTATCGCCGGACCGGATTCACAAACGCCCCGTT
>JAYTKJ010000776.1:0-5228 GCA_043730365.1 Acidobacteriota bacterium
GTGAAACTCATTGGTGCCCGAGCGAGTGATGGCGTTCACGATGCCGCCGGATTGCCGGCCGAACTCGGCGCTGAAATTATTTGTCTGCACAGAGAACTCCTGCAGGGCGTCCGGATTGGGCAGCGGACTGGGCGCGTTTGAGTACAGGTCATTGTTTTGCGCGCCGTCCAAGATGTAGTTAGTGGTGTTCGAGCGTCCGCCGTTGACTGAGACCGGATTGGCGCCGGGGTACGTCGTGCCCGAGGTTACATTGGCGCCCGGATCGTTCGTCACCCCCACAATCAATCGCATCAGCTGCGCGGGGTTACGGCCGTTCAACGGCAACTGCTCAATGCGGCGCTGATCGACCACCGATTTAAGCGTTGCCGAAACGGTGTCGAGCACGGCTGCCGACGCCGAGACTGTCACCGTCTCGGTGGCGCTGCCGATCGTCAACCTCATATCGGCGCGGATGGTTTCGTTGACTTGAAGACGCACGCCCCGGATCTCGAATTTCTGGAAACCGGTGACCTCGCTAGACAAGTCATAAACTCCGACGACCACGCCCCGCATGACGAAGACGCCATCCCCGTCCGTGCGCGCGCTGAACGTCGCCCCGGTGCCGGTGTTGCGGGCCGTCACGACGCCATTGGGCAGGACGCCGCCCGATGGATCCGTAACGATGCCGGTGAACGAACCGGTGGTGTTTTGTGAGAAAGCCAGCGCGGCAAGCAGGCTCGCCAGCGCAACGATGACAACTCGACGGTACAAGAATTTCATACTGTGACCCCTGACTACGCCCGGTATTTTATAACAATTCTTCGCCGCTGATGACGCCGCCTTATGAGCCCAGAGCCAGCTTGCGAGTCTCGACCAGGGTTGTCATCGCGTCTTTGGCCGGCACGTACTCCATTGCCGCATAGTCCTGGAACCCTGTTTCCCGAATCGCGCGGAATACGTTGGCGTAGTGAATTTCGCCGGTGCCGGGTTCGTGACGCCCCGGCACGTCCCCTACATGGAAATGCCCAATGTCGCCGATATGCCGCCGAATTGTTTCGATCAAGTTCCCTTCCATGATCTGCACGTGATACATGTCATAGAGAATTTTCAAAAACGGTCCACCCACTTCTCGCACAATCTCAAATGCCTCGACCGTGCGGTCCAAGTAATAGTCGGCGTGATTGTTGCCCGTGGGGTTTAACGGCTCAATCGCGGCCAAGGTGTTGATCACTTCCAGAATCATCGTGATGCCGTTGGCGGCGCAAAGCTGATGCGCCCGTTGCAAGCCCTCCACCACGCTGGCATGCTGGCTGGCGCGCGAAAGATGGTGCGATTTGAAACCGGAGAGGACCACCAGCCGGCGGCAGTCCAGCCGCTTTGCCCCTTCAATCGAAGCTCGTATCTCAGCTAGAAACCCAGCGCGCTCGGCCGGATCGCACAGACCCATGCCCTTGGGGTTGACGCTCTTATTCCCGACGATACAAACGCATTCAAGCCCGAGCTTCCTGCTTAGTTGAGTGACTTGCCGCGCATCGGACGCTCGCCAGTCGCCAAACTCGAAACCGTCGTAGCCGGCCTCGGCGACCTTCTCGATTTGTTTGAGCAGGGGCAAGGCCGGGAAGAGCGGTTCCACTCGCACAGAGAGCTTCAGTCCCGCTCGCTTCGGTTGCGCCAGGCAAGCGGCGGCCCAAGGGAGCTGCAATAGGGATCGACGAAGCATCCCGACTTTTATATCATAGCTACCAGTCATGCCAAGCTCCAATTCGTTCTTTCGACGCTCCGCGATGCTCTTCCTGGTGATCGGCGCCGCGCACGCCCAATCGATCCGAGTCATCCGGTTCTCAGAGGCTCAACCATTCCGGATGGGCGAAGTAACCTCCAACCGCATCGTCCATCCGGGTATCGGCGCCAAGAAGACCACCTTGAACTATTCCGTCTCAAGGTCCGGGAACGAGTTCGCCCAGCACGTGCACGATTATTCTGACGACACGATTCTGGTCTTGCAGGGCGAAGTAGATTTGCGGCAAGGCGACTCCAGACGCCGGTTCAAGGAAGGCGAATGCGCATTCGTCCCTACCGGTCAGATCCACGGCACCATCACCGCGGGCGCGGGCGAGACCACCATGATCAGCTTTCAGAATCCGCCCGACCTGATTCTTTACACCGGCGCGCGCGATTCCAAACGCCCCGGCTCGCCTCAACCGAAAGGCGACATCACGCCCGGCGCGGTGAAGTATCTTAACTTCGACCGTAAGAATGGCCCGTTCACCAACATGGCCATGGGCTCGCAAAGGGCCTCGGGCTCACACCGGATTCTCAAGCCCGGAGCACGCTTCAAGACCAGCGTGCAGGCCGAGGGTGAGCAGTTCCTGTTTGTTTGGAAGGGCGGCTTGCGTGCCAAGGACCGGGCGGGCAAGGTGTACACGGCGGGTGAAAAGGACACGATCTTCATCCAGGGCGCGGCGCAATTGGAAGTAACAGCCGATGGGCCGGGTGAAACGCGTGTGATCCAAGTGCAGGCGCCGGCGGGTGCGAAAAAATGACACGGCGTTTCTTTGCGGCTTTGACGGCGGCTGGCACCGCGGCAGCGTTTTCAGGCAGCGGAAAGATTCGCGCCGCGGTGATCGGCACAGGCCACGGTCATGCCCTCAGCAAGATTCGCGCTCTCCGCGGTATGACTGAATATGAGTTTGCCGGAGTATGTCAATCGGACGCCTCCGAACCAACAAAGAGCGAAGACCTGGCGGGAGTCAACTGGCTCAGCTTCGATCAAGTTCTGAATGACACGTCAATCGAAATGGTAGCCGTGGAATCTGCCGACATCGCCGGCAACCTTCGGCACGCCGAGCGCCTGATCGAAGCCGGGAAGTTCGTACACCTGGACAAGCCGCCCGGCGCAGACCTGAAGCGGCTACGGAAGCTGTTCGACGACGCCGCCTCGCGCCAGCGCATCGTGCAGTTGGGTTACCAGTGGCGGTACCACCCGGCCATGCAGGCCGTAGTCGACGCCGCCCGCCAAGGCTGGCTGGGCAGCGTCTATCGTTTCCGCGCTTCGATCGATAAGTTGATCGGCGAGGAAGAGCGCCGTTACCTGGCCAAGTTCAAGGGCGGCATGATGTTCTCCGAGGGGTGTCACTTGGTAGACCGCGCCGTGGCCGCGCTGGGCCGCCCGGTGAAGGTCACCGGGCTTCTGCGTCACGAAAGCCCTGTGGAAGACGGCTTGAAGGACAATACTCTGGCGGTGCTGGAATACGAACGCGCGATCGCCGAGATCACACTGAGCGGCTTTCACCCGCGCGGCAACTCGCACCGGTTTCTGGAAATCATGGGCACCAACGGATCGGCGCGGATGCAGCCCTACACCTTCCCCAGCAAGCTGATCGTGGACCTGGCCAAACCAGCTGGTCCCTACCGAGCGGGCGCGCAAACGCTGGAAATCGCCGCGCCTCCGGGACTCCCTTACAGTCCCGACTTTCTGGAGATGGCGGCCGTGATCCGCCAGGGAGCCAAGCCTTCTCATTCCGCCGCGCATGATCTGCTAACCCAGGAAACACTGTTGCGAATCTGCGATATGCTGCATTGAATGAACGACATCTCGAGACGCACCCTGGTCCGCACCGCCGCACTGGCGCCTTTGCAAGTGGTGAGCGGCAGCGCTCAGGGCCCGGCAGTCAGGATCGGGCTGATCGGCGCCGGCAGCCGCGGCACTTACACGGCCCGTACGATCGCCCGGGATCCGCGAGCCAAGGTGGTGGCGATTTGCGACGTCGTGGAAGACCAGATTGCCAACGCCAAAGCGAAGATTCCCGCGCCGGACGCCAAGGGCTACAAGCACTACCAGGACGTGCTGGCTTCCAAGGACATAGACGCGGTCATGATCGCGACGCCGGTCTACCTTCACCCGGATCATTTTGAAGCGGCCGTGAAGTCCAGCAAACATATCTACATTGAGAAACCGGCCGGACTCGATGTGGCCGGCTGCAAGCGTGTGATGCGCATCGCCGACGGAGCCGACCGCAAGCAGAACATCACGTTCGGCTTCCAGCAGCGCTACGGCGGGGTCTACGTGAAGGCCAAGAAGATGCTGGAATCCGGCGCCATCGGGAAGGTGCGCGAAGTGCACGGCGAGTTCCTTAAGTATGCCCTGGCGGGCAACGAGCCACCGCTGCCCAAGCCGACGACCGAGGAAGAGAAGCTGAAGCAATGGAAGCTTTGGCGCGCAACGTTCGGCGAGGTAATCGTCGAAACCTACGTACACAATCTGGACGCGATCAACTGGTTCATGGGCTCGCATCCGTTGAAGGCCCATGGCACGGGTGGCCGGACGGTGGAAAAGCGCGGCGACCTGCTGGACCACTTGAGTCTGACTTACGATTACCCAGACCGAGTTCAAGCCACCTTCCTGGGCTCACAAATGACCCCGCGCTTCTATCGTTCCAATTTTGAACGTTACATCGGCGATAGCGGTGTCATTCAGACCGCTCGCGAATACTGGACTTATGACATCGGCAAAGGCCCGGTGACCGAGAAATCCGAGCATGATATCACGGTCGACGCTTTGGGTGAATTCCTCCGCCGGGTCTCCGAGGGTCAGCCGGAAAATGCCGGGGTCCGCGCGGCAGAAAGCACGCTCACTTGTATCCTGGGCCAAATGGCGATCGACAAGCATCGCGAAGTGACGTGGGAAGAAATGATGCGGTCGGCTTAAGGTTCGACAACCCTAATCATTCTGTTCACCACAGGGCCGATAACTCCTGCACGTTTCCGGACGGCCACCGTATGCGGATCCCGGTTACGGCCGTCGCGCTGCCGAGCCCGAAGTTCATTAGCCGGCTCGGCGTGCAGCCGTATCCGGACGCGCCAAGCACCCGATTCCACTGCCGGCCTTGCGACGTCTCAACCTCCACCCAGGCGCCGGTGGCATCGCGGTTGGATGTTGTGCCCTCCAATGCTAGGGCGATCCAGTTGCCGGCCTGCTCGGTCCGGTTCCATAGAATACGCGCGGGTTCATTGAATCTGGTGACGACCAGGTCAACACGGCCGTCTCGATCAAAGTCCGCCGCTGCCAAGCCACGGTGGAACGCTTCGCCGGGAAGCGTTTCACGCCGCAATAGGCCAAATTGGCGATTGGCAGCCTACGTGCACTGCATAATCTCTGAATGAAAGAAGTCTTGGTTATCGCGACACTGCTCCTGCTTGCCTGCAATCGGTCTGAAACCAGGGCAAAGGTTGGCCCTGCCCCCGAAGTC
>JAYTKJ010000777.1:0-3365 GCA_043730365.1 Acidobacteriota bacterium
CGGTGTAAACCAAGGTAAGAACCGTGTGCGGTAGTTCCCGCAAGCACGGGTCTGTGCGGGGGGTGGCTGGTAACGGCCATCCCTACCGCGACGGCGTACCGGCACTGTGTGCGCCGGCGCATATAGGACTGGCACCGCGTACTAAAGTCGGGATGCCGCATTGAGCGTATCGCTCATGAAAACGCCGGGCGTGTACGGCGGGCGATTGCGATCAACCTGGTGATTGCCTGGCGGATTATGCCGATGACGCTGCTGGACCGCGAGACGCCGGGCCTGCCCGCCGAGGTGTTGTTTTCCGACGTCGATTTGTAGACGCTGCGCGCCTACGCAAAAACGGCCTGAAGCCGCCCGTGCCGCTAGGTGAAGCGGTACGTCTGGTCGCCAAGACCGGCGGCTATCCCGGACGGAACAACGATCCGCCTCCCGGTCATCAACCGCTCTGGCAGGGCTACGCGGCACTGCAGTTCCTATCGTTCGGGTTCGCGCTGAGAGATGGGTGACTTCCCAGCGCCAATTACAGGTCAAGGGCAGGACTAGGCCGGGGTGCCGGGGTCATCCCAGAGGAAGTTCTGGGGACCGTTTTCGATGGCCTCGTAGGCGGCTTCCTGGGGAAAGGAGAGTTCGCCGTTCAGATAGATAATCGCTTGGGCGGCGCGGTGGACGAGGAAGTCCTTTGCGGGCTTCTTCGTGTGGCTCTTGAGGGCAGCGTCGATGATTTGTGTAAAGGCGGTAAGGACGACCGATTGGGTGTCCTCAGCATTGCCGGCGTATTCGCGGATGAGGCGGCCGGCCCAGATCTCCATGGATGCACTGGAGAAAGGGGATTCGCCGGAATAGACAAAGATAAGGTCCGGGAGGCGCTGGGCCGGATGAGCGCGAATGAGGAGGCGTTTGGCCTCCACAATGCGGGAGGCGTTAGGGTAATTGTTACGGTTATAGTCGGAGTATTTGCGCCAGGGGAGGCCGCCGGCCCCTTCGAGATCGGGGGCTTTGCCGGCGGCGTCGAGAGCGGCTTGGAGCCTGCGCCCGACAGCGGCGAAATCGACGGCGATAGCGAGAGCTTCCGCGGTTTCGAGGACCAGGGAGAAGAACTCCATGGTGATTGGCTGCGGGAGGATGAAGTCATTAAAGTAGCGGACCGCGAAGGCGGCCTGCTCCGGAGAGCCTACCTCCCCGATGGCCTGGAGAACGTAGTTGGAACGGCGAAAGGATCGCTCCTCTCCGTCGCCACGATTGAGGAAACGGCTGATGTGATCGAGAACGTCTTTCCGTTCATAGAAGCGCAGGAGGTCGGCGACGCGCATCATGGCGGCGGGGGCGCAATCCGGCTTGACGTTTTCGCGGATCCAATAGGAGACGAACTCGGGGTCGAGGCCACGCGGGGCCCGGCGGCCGGCGAAGCGAGGGCCGTTGACGAACTTTTCAAGGATTTCGCCGGCGTCGCGGTTGGGCCAGCGGACGAGCGTGAGGGGGATGGGGAAGCGGGACATGGTGATTACCAGGCCTCCATTTTCGCGGCTCCGCCGGTACGCAGGGTTTCGGCGAGCCGAACGTTCTGGGTGGTCTGCGTGGTGGTTCCATTCTTTTGCATCTTGATGAGGTAAGGACCGTCGCAAAGGCGTTTGGAGGCGGTGACGGTGTTGGCGACCGACGTACCGCCCGCCATTAGTTCGGTGCGGCTGTGATTGGTCGAGGGCTTGGTGTGAATAAGGTCGCAGAGCGTATGGGTGGACTCATGCGGCGAAGTGAAAGGCAGATTATCGCCGCCGTCAAGGACAGGGCCGTTGGCGGCTGTATAAGCCATGATGGTGCTGGAACGAAAGGGCAGATCCGGCTGGAATGGCGGGTCGGCGCCGAGACAGGGCAGGAAGGCTTGGCCGCGCAGTGACGGCGTGCTAAATTGACCCACGACCAAGCAAAACATGGCGTCGTCTGTAATAGCGACGGAGCGAAGGAGGCGCTTCATATCGATGCTAATAAAGCTAGTGGATGCGTCGATGTCGGAGTCGCCCGACAGGACGCTCATCAGATTCACGCGAGGGACGTCAACCGTCATACCGATTCCCGCCGACAGTACGACGTCGAGGAGCGTGACGCGTTCGCCGTTATCGGCGGTTATCAGAACATCGCACGACGGGTTGGTGGCGTTAGTGGCACGGGGCGTGGGGAGAGCCTCGCCCTTGAAGGTGGCGGGGAGACTCTCAACGATAAAGGCGCCGGCCTCAAGCGGCGTCTCGCCCCCATCAAAAACGACGTTGACGGGGAGGTCCCGAGTGGCGGTTTTGATGCGGAAATCGAGGGTTGCGATAGTGCCTGTGACGCTGGCGAGCGACCGGATGATCGAATTAGCGGACATTTTAGCGAGCCAGGTGGCGACGGTGCCGGTACCTGCGACGACCGGCCGCCCATGACTGTGCGAGAGGCAGAGCATGTTCTCGGCCGGCGGATCGATGACATTCATGCTTTCGAGTTTGGGCGCAAGTTCGGCCTGGGCGTAAACGCGGCGATACCACTTGAAAGTGCGGCGGCGAAGATGTTGCTTAATATCGGTGGCGGTGACGCCAGTGGGCATGGTGTCCACGCCCGGGTCTTTCCGAAAGGCGTGAAAGTGAACGCGGACGCGCTGGCGTTCGGAGCCGCCGATGTCGACGACTTTAGTCACTTTGCATTTGGGCGAGCCGGTGCAGCGGTCGATTGTATAAGTCGCCTGGACCATTTGATCCAGAATTTCGACCGAGTCATTGTCGGTGGCAGCGCCGGTGCCGAGGCCGTCGGCGAGATCGCTCACGAGTAGGAGTTGACCGGCCACGCTGGCTAAGTCCTGGTCGTCGACGACGAGGCGCATGTATTTGGAGCGATAGGTGCTAGCGGCGCCGGCGGCGTTGCAGACGAGAGCGTCTATTTTGCGCCCGGCTTCGGTGAAAGGAGTGAATGACGTGGCGGTGAGCTTACCGGAACCGGGGTCCGCGGTATAGCCCGGTTTCAGGGCTTCGAGTTTGACATTCACGGGCCCGCCGGCGGCTGGATCCCAGACTTCGACCATGAACGTGTCCGGATCCTGATGGCCATCTTCATTAAATCCGTAACCGGCGGGGAAGGCGGCCAAGCCGGTGGCGCCGCCCAGGTTGGTAACGAAGTTACTGACATGGAGAGTGGCGGTTTCCGCGTCCTCGCGGCAATTCGGGCTGGATGAGCCGTGAACGAATCGAATGTTAAAAGGCGGGCTGCTTTTCAGCTTGAAGGTGTGTTTCGTGTCGATGGCTTTGGGGAAGTCTTCGACAACGAGGTCGGGGACGGTGACTTCGTCGCCGTCCTTCAAATCGCGGGTGAGGAGCGCGGAGTTCTCCGGGAGGGCGCGGAGCGGC
>JAYTKJ010000778.1:0-1920 GCA_043730365.1 Acidobacteriota bacterium
GTGATGGAGGACCGGCCGATGAGCAATCGCGAACGGCTCGCCGTCCATCTTTCCAATCCGAGTTGCGCGGCGTGCCATCGCCTGGTCGACCCGATTGGCTTTGGCCTGGAGCAGTTTGACGCAATCGGGCGTTTCCGTGAGAAGCAGGTCACTCTGGTCTATCCCGTGATCGATAAACGCAAGAACCAGGGCACTCGAAGAATCGGAGAGGTGGTGGAGATTCCCGTCGATACGTCCGCCAATATCGTGGGCTTGCCGAACTCGAACTTTACCAATGCCGCGGAAGCCGGGCGGGTTCTGGCCGACAGTCCGGTTTGCCAGCGCTGTGTGGTGAAGCAATACTTTCGATATGCTATGAATCGTGCGGAGAGTGCAGCCGATCAACCTGCGATCGATGCGATCTTCGAAAGGTTTCGCCGAAGCGGCTTCTTATTTCAGGAGTTGATTCTCGGCGTGGTGACATCGGGTCCGTTTCTGGAGGAGTTCGCTCATGCAAAGTAAGCCGCTTTCGCGCCGTTCGTTACTCAAGGGTTTTGGAGCCGCAGGCGCTTTGATTCGACTCGGGCTGCCGCCACTGGAAGCGATGTTCAATCCCAACGGCACGGCCTACGCGGCCGAGACCGCGACCACTGCGATTCCTACGCGCTTTGTGTTCTGGTTCAACGGCAATGGCATTCCCGAGAAGTACTGGGTGCCGCGTGAGACCGGCTCGGAATACAGCTTGCCTTCGTGCCTGCAACCGCTAGCGGCGCATCGTAACGACATTCATATCGTCACGGGGCTTGACAGCCCGGCGGCCCGCTTGCCTGGTCCGGGCAATAGCCACTATCCATCGATGAGCGCGCTCGTGTCGGGCCAAGTCTATACGGGCAAGGGCGCGGGCGGCACGTCGATCGATCAACTAATTGCCCAGCGAATCGGCGGGGAGACGCGTTTCCGGTCGGTCGAGATCGGAGTGTGCCAGGAGTCGTTTGGCGAGAGCATCCAGCGCAATTTGAGTTGGATTGGCCGGGATCGGCCGCTGCCGCCTGAGATGATTCCTCACCGGCTTTTCGATCGGCTTTTCGGACACAAAAACGCCGCGCTGATTGAGCGGGAGAAGTCCGTGCTCGACGCGGTGCGGGGGCAGGCGCAAACCCTGCGCGCGCGCCTGGGCGCGACCGACCGGGCTCGGCTTGACGAATATCTGAATTCGGTGCGCGAACTGGAGAATTCCATTGCGACGCTCCCGCCGGAATACAAGGAGCCGGTAGAACGGCCGTCCGAAGCGCTTGACTTGCGCGACTATCCGAGAGTCGCCAAGATTCAAAGCGACCTGCTCGTGCATGCTCTCGCTTCCGGTCAAACTCGGGTCGCCTCGTACATGCTTACGAAGTGTCAGGGCCTGACCCGCTTTCCGTGGCTCGGCCACACGGCGCAAAGGCACCACGAGTACACACATGGCGAAGTAGAGACGGCGCGCGGCATGCGCATCCTGCGCGATATCTGCCGCTGGCACGTCGATGAGTTCGCCTATCTGTTGGGCCGCCTCAAGTCGACCCCGGAAGGCGCCGGCAACCTGCTCGATAACACCGCGCTGCTCTATGTCCATGAGCATGCCGAGGCGAACGCGCACAAGAACAACAACCTGGCCGCGATTGTGGCGGGGCACGCGGGCAGGATGAAGACCGGGTTGCACACGCGCACAACGGGAACGCTGGGCGACTTGTACATGACCATCGCCGAAGAGGTGCTAGGCGCGCGCATCGGCGCCTTTCCCACCGCGGATCGCAAGCTGACGGAGATTGTCTGATATGTTCCGGGCGGCGCTGGCGGCGCTGGCCGTCGCGTCTTTCGCCGGCGCCGCGCAGGCCGATCGCGATGTCGCGCAATGGACCCTGTTGCACGGGGGCCGCGTCGGGCTGCATGATGGCGGCCCTC
>JAYTKJ010000779.1:0-3149 GCA_043730365.1 Acidobacteriota bacterium
CCATCCTGGCGTCACGCTTCTCGGTGGAACTGGCCCGTGCCTGATCCACCAGAATCTGCCGCATCAGGCGAGACGCAATTCCAAAAAAGTGCGCTCGATTTTCGTAGGAGGGTTGTGAGCCGCCAGCCA
Source organism: Acidobacteriota bacterium (assembly GCA_043730365.1). Taxonomy (GTDB): domain Bacteria; phylum Acidobacteriota; class Terriglobia; order Bryobacterales; family Bryobacteraceae; genus VFZP01. Next base: position 130 of record JAYTKJ010000779.1, read on the forward strand.
GACGCAGAAACGCTTCGTGGACCAATGCGGTTGTCTCGAGCGGCTTGGCGCCGCCTTCGCGTCGCAGGTGCCCCGCAGCCAGCTTCTTGAGTTCTCCGTAGACCAGCGGAATGACGGCGTCCATCGCCTGATGATCGCCCGCGTGTACCCGTTGCAGTAGTTCCGTGATCTGCATGATCCACGGATCATCTTAGCCGAAGCATCTATGCCATTGCCGCCTGCGTCGCATCTGCGGTCTACTCTACATCGGCAGGAGTGTTGAAGAGCACCGTCAAGGCGATGCTGCCATGGCCGCGCTGCGGGAAGTCCAGCGCCGAGCGATCTCCGGGATTCAGATTCGAAGCCGTATCGTCAGGCGGAAAGAGGATCAGCGAGTTAAGGAGTTCCAGTAGATCCTGGCGATCGAGCCGGCCGAGCGCCGCGTAGGCATCGCGTGAGGCTTGCGCTTCGCCGCCATGCCGCAGAATCACGTTGTGCAAGGTCATACTGCGGCCATCGTGACCGTAGGGCCCGGTGGTGCCCACGCCCCACAGTGGCGTCGTCAGGAATTCCTTTACCATGGTGCCGTCGTAATTGCGCTCGTAGAAGCTAGGCCCGAGGTCATGACGTTTGAAGTCAGTGAAGATATCCCGCACCAGGAACGGTTTCGTACCCGGTTGCTTGACGGGGGGAAAGCCAGTGGAGTCGCTCCACGGTTCCAGCAGCGGCGTGGCGGTAGAAAACAGCGTATTGAAAATGCCCTTGACCGGATCGTGCGCCGTTTCGACGTCGGCCACGCGCCGGTCGCGCTCAACCATCAGGTTCGAGACGTGGCAAGCGGCGCACCCGGCGCGCGCGAACACCTCGCGGCCGTGGACGACGGCGTCCGTTTGTTCGGCATGGGCAGGTTTGAAATAGTTGAGCAGATAAAACTCCAGGAAATCGACCACCGATTGAGGTGCTTCGTTGGCCACGCCATCACGATCCGGATCATCCGTCGAGCTGCGCGCCGGAGGCGCGTCGAGTTCATCGATAGCTCCGTCCAAAGTCATGCCGGATGGCGTCACGACTCGTTTTCCAGCGGCGGCCGCGGCCAAATCCGGATCCCACGTCTGCAGGCCCATTTCGTTCTGCAGAGCGCCAACAATGAAGTCACGAATCGCGAACGTGCCTCCGTGGGCGAAGAAGGGGCGGACGCGCAGATCGGCGTCCACGCCTTTTCTCCCGCTCAGGTCCACCGTGCCATCCGCGCTCACCGTTATTTGACCGTAGTCGATGCTTTTGGCGGCCAGCGAGCGTGTCACTGGAACACCACCGGCTCGGGCTTCGGCGACAGCCAGATCGCGGCGAAGGCGTAGTTCGGCCGTGATCTCATCGGCCAGCATCTCCTTCAGACCCAACCCGAACAGATGCGGAGCATTACGGCTGTCAGGCCGGGTCACCACCACGCCACCAAATCCGGCCGCACCGCGCGGCAGGCCGTGGCACCCGGCGCAGCTATCGGAGAGGCCAGCACCGATGGCCAGGGTGTTGTTGATATCGCCTTTGCCGTCCCCGACAATGGGCCCGACGCCTTGCTCCCTGGTGAATTTTCGATTGAAGAGCTGACGGCCCCGTCGAATGGCCCGGAAGGGGTCCCGAGAAATGATGAATGACGACGAATCGGGAGTCGACCAGTCTCCGCGCCCAGCCCCGATTTGTTGCGCGTAGGATTTTCTAATCCCTTCACTCGCCGCGTTGGGCGCCTTCGTCTGATCGATCAGTTGCCCGGCCGCCGAGGCAGCCAGCCAGGTTGTGATCGCCATCGTAACCACGCACTTTGTGCTTTTCATTCTGGATCATCTCCGCTTTCTACGAACTACCTGCGTGGCGCCAAAGAAAATTTAGCGGGTTGAGAAGAGTTTATTTTCGAAGCGGCGTTTCAGACTGGCTTGTTCGGCCTCGCGGCATAGCTTATCTTGTTGGAAGTGAGGATGTTGTTGACAACCACGTGGGTTGCGGCCGTAACGGCTCTGGTGGTCTACGGCATGTTCCTGCTTCGGCCAGAGTCGCCTTGGGCGGCCCTGGCAGCCCTCGAATCGGTCGCGCTTCTATGCCTGCCTGCCGTCTGGTGGAACCGGAAGCGGATTCGCGCTCCACTTCGTCTCGCTCTCGTCCTGGTGTTTTCTCCCTTGCTGCTGGGCGTCTTTGGACTGTCGGTCTACTATTCCTCCGAGGAGCTGGGGGTTAGGCAATTTCCCGGTCTCCTATTGGCACTGATCCCGCCAGCTTTGGTGGGAGCGGGAATCTTCTGGCTGATTCGCCTGGCTCCGGACACCCCGGCCGAGTCTGCGCTCCAATCCACGTCCAAACCTCTTCACCTCGGGGTTCCCGAAAAAACTCCGGAGAGAGATGCGATCCTGGCACGCTACGCGGCCGATCCGGCGGCGCGAGTCACTTGCGTCCACCTGGTCCCCATTGAATCGGCGTTACGCGAGGCAGGTGTTCACGTCTGGCCGGACACTCAATCGACCCCAAAGCTGTTCTCCCTGAGTGGTGTCCAAGAAAAGCTGACGCGGACCCTGTATGCGTCGGCGATGCTGGACTTGTCCAAGCTAAAGGTGGCGATCTCGCTCCCGGCGTCCGTTCAATTGTTCGTCCCTGTGGACGACAATGACTACTACGAAGACCAACGGTTGACGAGGCCACATCCATCGCTGTCTTGTGCCGATTGCGAGTCGTCCATAAAATTTTGGGAGCGATCTGAAGTTCATTTCCCGGCTTGAGAGCCAGCGGTGCCGCAGCCTGGTGACGTCCGCGCCACCAACGCTCAGTCGGCCTGTCGTCGAAATGCGGCCAGTGGCGCTGGCGTGGCGCCCGGCTGGGGCGGTGTTGGATTTATTAGGCTAATCACCTTCAACACGGTCCCGACTACGAGGAAGAGGCCCACAAATACGACACTGACGACACCCAGCGCCGAGCACAAAACAAGAACCACCACTCCCAGGGCCACATACTGTACAACGCGATTCTGTCCGACACGGCTTGCCATCACCGCGCGC
>JAYTKJ010000780.1:0-8056 GCA_043730365.1 Acidobacteriota bacterium
TAACGCCAGCGTGCTGTTGAGCGGCGGCAACCCGAGCGCGCGATCCCGATAGACTTCCACCAGCTTGCCGCCCGATCCAAACAGCATCACCGGACCGAACTGCGGGTCTACGCTCGAGCCCAGGATCAACTCATAGCCATCCAGCTTCACCATGGGCTGCACGGTGGCGCCGTCAAAGCCGGTGAGGCCGGCCATCGCTTTCCAAGCCGCGCGCACGGCAGCATCATCGGCCAGATTGAGATGTACGCCGCCCACGTCGCTCTTGTGCGTCACCGTCTCGGAATGCAGTTTCAGCACCACGGGGTAGCCAATCGCGGCGGCCAACCGTGCCGCTTCGTCCTCTGACGTAGCCACCTCGGTCCGCACCGTGGGAATTCCGTACGCAGCGAGCAGGCGCTTGGACTCAAACTCGGTGAGCAGCGTACGGCCCGAGGCACGCGCGGCATCAATGAGGGCCGCCGCATCGGCAGGGAATGACGGTATGTCGTCACCCACCGCCGCCGGAGTTTCATACAGGGACTTCAGGTTCTCGGAAAACTGCGCCATGTAGTTGAACACCCGCGCCGCTGTATCCGGGAAGCGAAACGTGGGAATGCCTGCGCGATTGAGGATGTCGTTGCCGAGCGCGACGTCGGCGCCGCCCATCCACGAGGTGAGGATTGGTTTGCTGGCGGGCCGCGGCGCGCTCTTGATGCGCTCGGCCACCTGCGACGGCTCAGTCATGCCTTGCGGCGTCAGAATGACCAGTAGTCCATCGCTGGCCGGGTCTTTGGCGGCGATCTCGACCGCCTTTGCGTATCGCTCAGCGCCGGCATCCCCCAACACATCTACCGGGTTGGCATGGCTCCAGTGCTTCGGCAGCAGCGCGTCGAGCGCGGCGAGGGAGGAGTCTGTCAGCGTCGCCAGTTGACCGCCGCCCGCCACCAGTGCGTCAGCCGCCAGCACGGCCGGCCCGCCGGCATTGGTGACGATCGTCAGCCGCGAGCCCGCCGGACGCGGCTGCTTGCCCAGCACTTCGGCCATATAGAACAGGTCCGCGATATCGTTGACGCGCAGCACGCCGCACCGGCGGAAAGCTGCGTCCAGCACTTCGTCGCTACCCGAAAGGGCGCCGGTGTGCGACGCTGCCGCCTTCGCCGCCGCGTCCGAGCGGCCGGCCTTGATCACCAGAATCGGCTTGGAGAGCGCGGCCTCGCGTGCCGCCGATACAAACCCCCGGGCGTCGCCGATCGACTCCATGTAGAGCAGGATGCTCTTGGTGCTGGCGTCTTCGGCCAGATAGTCGATCATGTCCGCCCAACTCACGTCGAGCATCGAGCCCATCGATACAAACGCGCTGAAGCCGATCTTTTCTTCAAAGCTATAGTCGAGAATCGCGGTGAGCAGCGCGCCGCTTTGGCTGATGAAGGCGACGTTACCGGGAAGCGCCATGCCGTGCGCGAAGGTCGCGTTCAATCCCGATGACGGGCACATCACCCCTAGGCAGTTAGGCCCCACCACACGCATGGAGCCCTTGCGCTCAAGGATGGCCTGCTCCAGCGCGCGGCCTTCCTCGCCGGTTTCGCGGAACCCGGCCGAAATCACTACCGCGCCGCGGACACCGGCCGCGGCACACTCTGAGATCAGATCCGGTACAGTAGGCGCGGGTGTGACGATGATGGCCAAGTCCGGCCGCTCAGCCAACGCGTCGATAGACGGATATGAAGTCAGCCCCAACAACTCGGATCGCTTTGGATTGACCGGATAGATCCTGCCGGCAAACGACGCTGACGTAAGATTTTCAAGTAACGTTCGGCCCACGCTGCCGGGGCGGTCAGTAGCGCCAATCACTGCCACGGACCGCGGGCGCAGAAACACGCCAAGCTGCGTTTGCTGGCGCGCCAGCCTGCCAAGTTTTTCGTTAATCGGGGTTGTCACCTGCGCAGTCTTACCTCGCGTCCTTGCTCGCGTGCAATGAGTTTGGAGATCTCACTTAATTCTTCCGCCAAGATCTCAATCATATCGTCCACCGAGACGATACCCACCAACTCCCCGCGCAAGTTGACGATCGGCATGCGGCGGACGCCTTTCGATCGCATGCGGTGGATGCACTCGGACACACCCATTTCTTCAGGGCACGTAATGAGTTCGTCGCCCATCACGTCGCCCACGGTCATCACGGTGGCATCCAGTTTCGGCGCTACGACCGAGAGGACAATGTCACGGTCCGTGAGAATGCCGACGGGCCGGACGCTGTCGTCAACCACATCGACGACGACTAGATCGCCGACATGGTGCTGCCGCATCAATTGAGCCGCTTCGTGCACCGTTGTCTCGCGGCTGACGTGCACAACGTTTCTTATGCAGACATCTTTCACTGGCATGTTCGGGTCACCTCCCGCTTCCCACGTTGCACGCGCAAGGCCAAAGCTGGTGGCATCCGGCGTGCTCTTAGAGGGACGTGAAGGAGCCCCAAAATGACCGCCATCGACCGCATCCTGTTTCCGGTAGATTTCTCCAGCCAGTGTGAAGGCGCGGCCCACTACGTCCAAGCGGTGGCTGCGGCCACCCAGGCAAAAGTGACCCTGCTGCACTCCATTGACTCGGCGGACTACTTGTTCAGCGCCGGGGAATTGGGTGGCTATGTGGTGAGTGACTTTTATCAGGTTCACCGCGACAAGGCCAAACAGCAACTCGACGGATTCCTCGCCGCCACGTTTCCCGCGGCGCAGCGCCAGTTGTGTGAAGGCGAGGCTGGCTCCCGCATTACCGCCTTTGCGCATTCGAACGACATCGATCTGATCATGATGCCCTCCCATGGCCTGGGCCCCTTCCGCCGTTTCCTGATCGGCTCCATCACGGCGAAAGTGTTGCACGATGCTCATTGCCCGGTTTGGACGGGCGTCCATATGGAGAATGCGCCGCCCCGCGAAGTCATCGGGTTCAAGAACATCCTTTGTGCGGTGGATCTAGGCCCGCAAGCAGACGCCGCCCTGCGTTGGGCCGCCGACTTTGCCGCAGCGAACTTCGGCCGCCTCACGATCGTGCATGCCGTCCCAGGCCTTGAGACCAGGCCGGCCAAGTATCTGGACGCCGAGTTCCACGCCGAACTCCGCAAGCAGGCGCTCTTTGAAGTCGAGAAGCTGCGCGAGCGCGTGCACGTTGACGCCGAGATTCTGCTGTTGGACGGCGAACCGGGTCACGCGATCCGGGAAACCGCGCTGAACCGGGAGGCGGATCTGCTGGTAATTGCCCGCGGCTCGGCCGCTGAAGGATTCGGGCGGTTGCGCAAACACGCCTACGATATCATCCGCAACTCGCCCTGCCCCACCGTGAGCGTCTAGAGGCCCTACACTATTGGGAGTGAGGCGCTTTCTACTCGTTTGTTTGTTGGCGTCGTCGGCGGCCGCCGAAGAAATCAATATCTTCGCGCCGCCGCACGCGCGACTGGCTGAACCACGGTCCAACGCGAAGGCATTTCCGATCGGCAAGCCGGTCTCCATCCCGACGCCGCTCGGTTTGCCGCCTGTGCCAATCCCGGCCGACAACCCGCCCACCGCCGAAACGATCGCGCTTGGCCGCAAGCTATTCGACGAAAAATTCTTCTCGCGCGACAACTCGATCGCGTGTTCTTCCTGCCATGATCCGAAGACCGGCTTCAGCGATCCGCATCAGTTCTCGGCAGGCGTGAACCGGCAGTTGGGCGGGCGGCATTCGATGAGCCTCCTGAACGCCGCTTACCACCTTACGCAGTTCTGGGACGGGCGCGCGCTGTCGCTGGAGCACCAGGCCGAATTCCCCGTCCGCGATCCCAAGGAGATGGCCCATTCCCTGGTGGGTGTGGAGCGCCGCATTGCGGCAAATCCCGAATATGTGCGTCTTTTCGCGCAGGCATTTGGGCCCGGACCGATCTCTTATGAGATGGTGGCCAAGTCGCTGGCCAGCTTTGAGCGGACGCTGCTGAGCGGCAATTCGCCATTTGATCGCTACTACTATGGTGGCGACAAAACGGCCATGTCGGCATCGGCGATTCACGGTTTGGCGTTGTTCAAGGATTTCACCCTCGACGGTCCGAACTGCATCTCGTGCCATCGGATCGAGGACAAGTTCGCTACCTTCACCGAACCGCGCTTCCACAATACCGGCGTTTCGGTTGATCCGGCCACCAACGAGATGCGTGACTTAGGGCGGTTTGAGGTAACCGGCAAAAGGGGAGATCAGGGCGCTTTCAAAGTCCTGACGTTGCGCAACGTCGCCCTGACTGCGCCCTACATGCATGACGGGTCCATGAAGACACTGGAAGAGGTCGTGGATTTTTACTTTGAGGGCGGGCGTAAGAATCCGTACCTATCGGGCGTGGTTCCGCATCATGGGGTTCCCAACATTCCGGTGGAGAAGCGTGGCGAAGCCCGTGCCGATCTGGTGGCTTTTATGAAGGCGCTCACCGGCGACATGCCCGCAAACAAATGATCAGGTTGCTGTTTTTTCTTGGTTGCGCGGCGCCGATGCTGTGGTGTCAGGCCGAAGGGCGCTATCATTATGCGTCGATGACGGTCAAGAGCGGCGTGGCATTCCAGGCCTTGGTTCGCTCCGGCACTGTCTCGGTCGGCAAGCAGGCCGGCGTGCGATTCACCCTGGACCATCCCGCCGCACCGGGCCAAGCTTTGTCGTTGGTGGCGTCCCAGTCAGGCAGCCTATTGGCCGGTTCGCCCTCCGCCGGTGCGCCTGAGCTCTTTGTGGCAATGCGGGCGGCCGAGGCGGGGCAGCCTGTGACGTTGGCCTCGGGCGAGTGGTCCGCTGTGATGATCGCAGTCCCCGGGGGAAAGCCGAGAGGCTTGTCGACGGCGTTCGTCGATTTCAGGGTGGCTTCGAGCGGCGCCATTTTGAACGCATCACTGGTGGCGCACCAAGCGGCGGTGGACGACGTGTGCCGCAGCGAGGCGATCGTTCTTCAACCCGGCGCGCTAGAAATCCTAGGCATCAAGCACGAGCTGCTGATGTCTGCCGCGGGCGAAATGTTCCTGGGTATCTCGACGGCGCCCGCTCATCCTTCGCTGCTGATTGCCGTGCGTCGAGATCCGGATGTCTCCACCGTGTGGGTGCGCGGCGCCTACGCGCTGGCTGAGATTGGCGCGCGCAATTCCTTTTCGTTTGCTCCAGACCACGCCCGCTTTTTTGGCACGATGGGCACAGTCGAAGCCAACGGCGGGCAGGCCCGCGTTTCGCAGCAAGTCACGCTGGCCGACAGTGCGCTGCGGTTCCGAGGATCGGCGGCGTACATGGTGAGCGCCGGTGGCGCCGGCGCCTTCAGTCCGCGTCTCGAGCAACGCCGGCGCAACCTGGCGGTGGGGCCCGAGGGAAGTATGTTTATCACGGCGCAGGTTGCCGAAGCCGGGCAACTCTCGTTGCTGCATGGCGTCGGCGTCGGCATCCGGGTTGCGGAATTCCCCCCGCCTTCGCTTGCCCCCCGCGCCACCGCGGAAGGCAGCGTGGTTTCCCTGTACGGCAGCAACCTGGAAGGAACGCGGGTGTTCATCGGCGGCCAGCCTGCCGAGATCGTGCAAGCCTGGCCGAATCAAGTCAACGTCAAACTCGCGGCCGCGCCCACGTCGCCGCTGAGCGTGGAACTGGAGTGGCAGAGAGGGCGCACGGCAGCGGTGCCGGTTGCGCTCGCTGCCACGCCGCCAGACTTCGCCGCCGCGCCCGCGTCTCCTGGCGGCCTGAATCCTCCTGCGCAGCCCGGCTCTCCGGGCGACACAATCGATCTTGGCATCAGCGGTGGGGCGCTGCCGTCTGGATTCGCCGTGCTCTTTGACGGCTTTCCCGGTCATGTTGTCTCCTCGGCGTTGGCTGCCGGCGTGACGCAGCTCAAGGTGACGCTACCGAAGAGTCTCACGCCTTCGCCTCAAGTCAATGTCGCACTGGCGGTTGCGGGCCATTACGTCGATCTCGGCGATATCGCGGTCTCGCGGCCTCGCGCAGCCTCTCCCTCCGCGACTCATTGAAACCACCATATGCCCGCTGTGATCTGTTTGCTTCGTGGAGTGAACGTAGGTGGTAACAACAAGATTAAGATGGACGTCCTACGTTCGATCTGCGAGTCCTTGAAACTGATTAACCCGCAAACCTATATTCAGAGCGGGAACGTCGTGTTCGGCGCGCCTGGCAAGGATCTGGCCGCGCTGGGTGGCCGAATCGAGAGCGCTATTGAGAAAAGCTGTGGTTTTCGGCCCGATGTGGTGTTGCGGACGCTCGACGAGATGCGGGCCGTGGTGACCCAAAACCCATTCTCGGCGCGCGAAGGCATGGAGCCTGGCAAGCTCCTGGTTACTTTCTTTGACGGCGATGCCAGCGCGAAGATTCCCTTGCTCAAAGTAACCAATGAGGAATGGCGGCTGGTGGGACGTGAACTCTACATCTACTTTCCAATCGGCCAGGGCCAATCCAAGTTGTCATTCGCGCCATTTGACCGCGCCCCGAAAATCAAGTGGACCGGTAGAAACTGGAATACCGTCACGAAGCTCGCCGAGATGGCCGCTTCGCTCGAAAAGTAACCTGGCACGCCGCTAAGTCCACTCGCGCGCCTTTGAACGCCACGCCCTCGGTGCGCAGGCGCATCCGTTGTTCCAGGCCCGCCTCGCCGGGCAGCCGTATGTGCCCGCCGGCAGCCAGGACGCGATGCCACGGCACGCCGTGCTTGACGCTGTCCCGCAAGGCCCACACCACCTGACGCGCGCAGCCGGGAAAGCCCGCCGCTTCCGCCACTTGTCCATAAGTGGCCACCTTGCCGCGCGGGATGCGGCGAATCGTTGCGCGTATCTCGACGAACATTACATAAGAGGATAGCGAGTGCGATACGATGGCGTGGCTATGATTCGCGTTACGCTGCTTCTCGCTGGGGTCTGCCTCCATGCTTTCGGTCAACAGTATGATCTGGTTATCAAGGGCGGTCACGTGATCGACCCCAAGAACTCGGTCGACGGTCCTCGCGACGTCGCCATCGTCAATCGCCAGATCGCGCGCGTGGGGGCCGACATCCCAGCCAACACCGCCAAGCGCGTGGTGGACGCTAAAGGCCTCTACGTTACGCCGGGGTTGATCGACATCCATGTTCATGTCTATGCCGGCACGGGTATGGTTGGCGTTCTCACCGGAGACAGTTCGGTTTATCCAGATGGCTTCGCGCTGCGTTCAGGTGTCACTACCGTAGCCGACGCCGGTACCTCGGGTTGGCGGAACTTCGGCGATTTTAAGCAGCGCGTGATCGATCGCGCTCAGACGCGCGTGCTCGCCTTCGTCAATATCGCCGGCCTCGGTATGCAGAGTACGAACGAAGGCGACGCGGGCGACATGGAGGCGGAGCCGGTGGCGCGCGTTGCCAGGCAATACCCGGACGTGGTGGTGGGTGTCAAGACCGCTCACTATCCGCATGCGGACTGGACGTCCGTGGAAAACGCCGTCAAGGCCGGTACGATGGCCAACATTCCGGTGATGGTGGATTTTGGAGCCAACAAGCCGGAGCGCCCGCTCAGTGCGCTTTTCGGCGAAAAACTTCGCCCCGGGGACATCTACACCCATGCCTTTTCGGGCCTCCGCAACGAGTTGATGGCCGATGGCAACATCAATCCGGCCCTCTTCGCTGGCCGCAAGCGCGGCATCTTCTTTGACCTCGGCCACGGCGCCGGCAGCTTCAACTGGAACGTTGTCTCAGCCGCCTTCCAGCAAAACTTTCCGCCGGATTCGATCTCCACGGATCTGCACACCGGATCCATGAACGCCGGGATGAAGGATATGGCCAACATTATGTCGAAGATCTTGAGCGAAGGCGCGCCGCTGGCCCAAGTGATCCGCATGTCCACCTGGAATCCCGCCCTCGAAATCAAGCGCCCTCAATACGGCCATCTCTCCGAAGGCGCGGGTGCGGATGTGGCGATCCTCCGCCTGGAGGCGGGGGAGTTCGGTTACGTGGACAGCCGTGGTGCGCGCAAAATGGGGCGGCAACGCCTCACTGCCGAAGTGACGATTCGAGACGGCCGCGTAGTGTGGGACCTCAATGGCCGGGCGGCGCAGGATTGGA
>JAYTKJ010000781.1:0-2660 GCA_043730365.1 Acidobacteriota bacterium
CGATCATGGCGCCGCAGTCGTAGAGTTGTCGCCGGATGGCGACAGTAAGTTCAGCACGCGCGTGGTCTGGCAGAACAAGAAAATGAAGACTAAGTTTAACGACTCGGTGCTTTCTCAGGGCCACATCTATGGGCTGGACGAAGGCATTCTGGCCTGCATCGACGTTGAGACCGGCGCACAAAAGTGGAAGGGCGGCAGATATGGCTACTGCCAGATTCTACTGGCGTCGGGTCATCTGGTGGTGCTCTCCGAACAAGGCGAACTGGCCCTGGTGAAGGCGGACCCGGCGGGCTACAAAGAGCTGGCGAAGTTTGAAGCCATCAGCGGTAAGACGTGGAATAATCCCGCCATCTCCGGCGGTGTGCTGCTGGTGCGCAACACCGAGGAGATGGCGGCATTTCGATTGGGAAGATAACCGGACACTGCGCCGGACCACGCAGGCGCAATCTCGGGCCGCAAGTACGGGTCTGTGCGGGGGCCGCGAGTAATCGCTGTCCCTACCGCGACGGACTCTACATCTAAAGCTCGCTCATGTTGAAAATCTGATCGAACGGGCATCGTAGGCCGCCCTCGATCGCCTCACGAGCGCCCTGTTCGCGGTTCACCAGGCAAATTGCACCACGCACGTTGAGACCCGCTTCGCGCGCCGCTTGAATCGCCTTGATGGTGGAATCGCCGGTGGTGCAGACATCGTCGACAATCACCACGTCGATCGCTCCTGTGCCTTCAGGCAGCCCCTCGATCTGTTTGCGCATCCCATGCCCCTTGGCTTCTTTGCGCACCAGGAACGCGTCGATAGGACGCGTCGCGCCGGCGCTTTCGCGCGATACGGCAATGATGATCGGGTCCGCGCCCATGGTCATGCCGCCCACGGCCACCGGGCGCCAGCCGCGTTCGGCTATCTTGGCCAAGAAAAGGCGGCCGATCAACGGCATGGCTGGCGCGTGACAGCACGTGACGCGGGCATCGATGTAGACGTTACTGCGCTGGCCGCTGGCGAGCACGAAGTCGCCACGGCGAATCGAAAGGCGGTTGAGAATATCGCGCAGGGCGAGGCGGTCTTGTTCAAGGCTCATGTAGGTGGACGGACTATCAGGATAGCTTTTATCAAGGACGCGAGGCGGCCGGGGCGTGCTTCTTCAGGTCTTCACAAAGAGCTCGCGCCCCGGCTTTGGCGGCTTCATCCAGGTCTTGGAACTCGGGACCGTTGTTGGCCAGTTGCTGGCACCGTCTTTCGAAGACCGGAGCCCAAACCTGATACCAGCCGTCGTTCGGAGTCATCTGCGCCGAAGCGGGAGCGCCTAACCGCCCCTCGCGAATCGCCGCGCTCAGCGCCTCCCGCGTTACGAAAAACCGGACGGTGCGATTGGTTTCGCTAAACAGGAAGAAGCCAAGCTTGGCTTTGCCCGCTACGGCGCCCCGATAGTAGCGCCACCACTCGAGGTGTGAAACATAGATAGCTTCGGGTTGGATGCTGCGCAAACAAGTGCCGTGCGCGGTGATGAACGGGTCTACAGCGGAGATCAGGTTTCCACCGGGCGTCTTGATCTCCCACTCGGCGAGCCCCGCCGTTGCAAAACATCGCGCAGCCGCCAGAGCGGATAACAGCAGAGCAAGCGGCGTTCTCACGGTTAGTCCGACACTATCAAAATCGCGACCTGGGTGGGCATCGGGCGAAGCCCCGAACCGGCTCGGCGTAACACCTTATTTTGCGGCCTTGCTAGACTGTATGTTCACTCATGAGTCTCGAAGAATTGGAAAGAGAGTACGTTGAACTCCGCCAGCAGGCCGATGCTGTGCGGGGCTATCTTTGACGCGCCCACCAAGCAAAAAAAGTTCGACAAGCTAGAGCAGCAAATGGCCGCTCCCGATTTCTGGGATAACCAGGAGATCAGCCAGAAGGTGTTGCAGGAGCGCAAGCGCCTGGACCAGTCTCTGACGCAGGAGCGTGCCGTGGCGTCTACCGCCAGCGATATCGAAACCCTGTTCTCACTGGCGCGCGAAGGCGAAGATGTCGTCGGCGACATCGGCGTCGAGATGAAGAAGTTTCAAGAGAAGCTCACGCAGCTGGAAAACAGCATGCTGCTGTCGGGCGAGAACGATCATCGCGCCGCGATCATCACGATCCACCCGGGTGCGGGCGGTACGGAAAGCCAGGATTGGGCGGAGATGCTCGAGCGGCTCTACTTGCGTTGGGCCGAGCGCAAGGGTTTCTCCACGGTCATTACGGATCGGCTCGATGGCGAAGGGGCCGGCATCAAGTCCGTCACTTTTGAAATCAACGGGGAGTGGGCCTACGGGCTGCTCCTGAGCGAGATCGGCGTGCACCGGCTGGTTCGGATTTCTCCTTTCGATTCGGCGGCGCGGCGGCATACTTCGTTTGCCAGCGTGTTTGTCTATCCGCAGATTGACGACGACGTCAAAATCGAAATAAAGACGGAGGATTTGCGGGTGGACGTGTTTCGCGCTTCGGGCGCGGGCGGCCAGCACGTCAACCGGACCGAGTCCGCTGTCCGCATGACGCACGTGCCTACCGGGTTGGTGGTGCAGTGCCAGAATGAGCGGTCTCAGATCAAAAATCGCGCGAGCGCACTGAAGCAAATGCGCGCCAAACTGTACGAGTACGAAATGGCGAAGCGGCGCGTTGAGGAAAAGAAGCT
>JAYTKJ010000782.1:0-2706 GCA_043730365.1 Acidobacteriota bacterium
CGCTTCTTCCAGGCTGGAGCCGAGCGGCAGAGAAAGATCGCGCACCGTGAAAGCCTTGGCCGCCGGGTCGCCCGTGATGAACGGATCATAGGCCGGGCCCAGGAAACCGGCGTCGGCGCAGATGTCTTTGCTGGGCGCCACGACAAACGGCGGCAGTCCGTTGCGCGGGCCCAGTTCCTTGGCAATCACCGAGCCATAAGCAGGATGCTGAAATGCGTTGTTGGGTCGCGATCCCGAGAAAATGTATTGCTTGGCCTTCTCATGAATCGCTTCCTTGGAGTACATGGAGCGAATAACGGTGAATTTGGTAAACGCTTTGGCCAACCGCGGTACCAGCTCTGAAAAATGCACGCCGGGTACAGACGTCGGGATCGCGCCGAAGCTGCCGCGAATCTCGAGGGGCGCTTCGGGCTTAGGGTCAAACGTGTCGAGCTGGCAGGCGCCTCCGCCTTGAAAGAAGATGATGCAGGAAAGATCGGACTTATTCGAGGCAGCCGACAGCAATCGCGGCAGAGAGATCCCGCCAAACAAAGTGCCGCCCATGCGGATCGCGTCGCGCCGGCTCAGTCCACTCATGGCCTTGGGCTGTATGAACATTAGCGGTTAATCTGGAACTCCTTGGAATTGATCACCACCATCAACAGGTTCTCGAACGCGCGCCGGCGTGAGCGTCCCGCCCCGCGCTCGGAGGCGAGAAACGCCTCCACCGTGCTCCACTGCTTGTCACTAGGCTTCCGGCTATAAGCGCGCAAATAGAGCGCCTCCACCGCGGGCCGGTCAGCCCATTCACGCGCGAGCAAACCGCCGAGAACATTGGATTCGTTCTGCATCATCTTGTTCATGCCCTCGCTGTTGAGCAGATGCAGAGCCTGACTGAGCGACGGACTCTCGCTACGCCGCTCCATGATGTCGCGGCGCGGGAAGCCAAACGTAGTGAGGAATTGCGTGGCGCCGATCGAGGCCACCAGATTCTTGGGCGAGGTACCCACGGGGTAATTGCCGAATTCGAAAGGCACCCCCGTCACCTGTGTCACCGCATCCATCAGCACCTCGGCCGGCACCTTGCGCGGCTGATAGCGCGCGAATAAGAGCTTCTCCAGCGGGTCCACGCCGCCCGGCCGATCAGGCGTGTGCGCGGCCAACTGATAGGCCGTGGAGTTCAGAATCAACCGATGCAGAGGCTTGAAGCGGAAACCAGAGTCGATAAAGTGCTCAGCAAGTTTGTCGAGCAGCGCCGGATGGCTCGGCATGTTGGTAGAACGAAAATCATCCGGCGGGTCGACAATGCCGATCGTAAAATACTCGGCCCAGACTCGATTCACCGCGGCCCGTGCGAACTGCTGTTTCTGCGTGCGCGTGATCCAATCGGCCAGCACTTCCCGCCGGTCCTGGCCGTCACTTATCTCAACCGGCTCGCCACCTGGAAATCGAGGGGGCATCGTCGCCTTGGTAGCCGGATGGGTGACTTCGCCCTCGCGCTCGTTGTACCAGATGCGCCTGTATTGGCCGTAGCCGTGCTTGACCTTGGTGCGCGCCATAAAGGCCGCCATGCCATAGAAATCGTCTTGCGTTAAATTCTCCAGCGGATGGTTATGGCACTCGGCGCATTCAAATCGCTGGCCCAGGAAGACGCGCGTGATAGTCGGTACAGCCTTGTTCACCTCAAACGTCTTCAGCATGAAGTCAATGGCAGGATGCCAGAAGTTGCCGGCCGGATTGACCGTGGTATCGCCAGTAGCCGTCAACATCTCGCGAGCCGCCTCGTCGTAGGGACGATCCTCGCGAACCAGCTCATGCAACCAACGTTTGTAACTGCCGTTGGTCCGCCCTTGCGAGTAATATTGCGAATTACGGAACCAGTCTTCGAACTTAGTCAGCCAATGAGTCGAATACTCCTCGCGTTCGAGCAACTGGTCAATCAGCCGGCTGCGTTTGTCCGGCCGCGCGTCGCCCGCAAAGGCCTCGGTTTCGGCAGGTGTTGGCAGCATCCCGATCGCATCGAGATAAACACGGCGAACAAAAGCCCTATCCTCGGTCACCGGAAACGGCGGCAAATTCACCTGCCGGAGTTTGGCGAAGATCTGCTCGTCAATGAAATTACCGGTGCGAGGGCCAGCCAATTCGGCGGCCGGGCGCGATGCGCTGACGATAAACTGCGCCGTGGCCGTGAGGCCCATGCCGCGAGCCGAAACGACGGTCAGGCCACGTGCTTTCGCCGTAACTCCGGCATCCTTTACCGGCGACAGTACTGCCTCGTCATTGACGAAGAACCGAACGCGGGCCGTCATATCGAGCGTGGAACCGTCGGACAACCTGCCCACCACCACAAGCGGCTGCCGGTCACCCACCGCCGCCAGGATCCGCTCGCGAGGAAGCAAATCGATTCGCGTGATTCGCACGCCCCGCTCCCCGAATTTTGCGCCCTGCGCGAGCCACGTCAGCAGCGTTCGATACTCGTCGGACTCCTTGGTCAACACTTGCCCGCCACCATGCGGCAGTTGAAAAGAGGGCTTCTTCAAGAACAGCGAATTCGCAGGAGCGGCCATGTCCACCCGGCGTCCGTTGTGGGTCTCGACGATCATGCGATGATCGGCGCCGGGATCCGATCCATAGAGTGAAAGCTTGAACCCCGCTTGCCCGGCCGGCGATCCGTGACAGGCGGAGGAATTGCAGCCCTTCGTCGTGAGGATGCTGAGAATGTCGCCG